>JBBRLR010000116.1:0-13911 GCA_038231255.1 Thermomicrobiales bacterium
GGGAACAGTACGCCGCCCGGTTCGATGCGTACATGCAGATGTTGAAATCCTGCCCGCCCGCCCCCCGCCCCGACCCCGTCCTCAACCCCCGCGAACCCCAATTGATCGCCCAGGACGACCGCCGCACCAACGGCGTCCCCCTCCACCCCGCCGTCGTCGAAGATTTGCAGCAACTAGCGGACGAACTGGACATTCCGTTCGCATAGCGACGTTTGGCAAACCGGGCGCACGGCTGTGCGCCCCTACCACGATTGACGCGGGCTGTTCAACATATTATCATGGCACGTGCATCGGTAGGGGTGCATAGCATGCGTCCTCCGGGAACCGGCTACACGCCGTTATTGCGCCGTGTAGCCACCATCCACCGCCAGCACATGACCGGTGACGTACGATGAGGCATCGGAGCAAAGGAAAAGGACGGGGCCGACGATTTCCGGCGGGTCGGCGAAGCGGCCGAGCGGATGCTTGGCGCGGAAGGCGTCGTAGAATTCCGGCTCGCCCGCCACCTGCCGCGCGACCGGGGCCGTCGCGAAGACACCGGGGGCGACGGCGTTGACGCGCACGCCCGTCGCCGCCCACTCGATGGCGAGCGAGCGCGTGATCTGCACGACGCCACCCTTGCTGGCGATGTACGCCGGGTTGCCCGGATAGGCGATCAGCCCCGCGATCGAGGCGAAATTGACGATCCGGCCATCGCCCTGCGGGATCATCACGCGAGCGGCAGCGCGGCAGCAGAGAAAGGTGCCGGTCACATTGAGCGTGAGGATTTCATCGAACTTCACGCGATCATAGCCGAGCGCCATTCCTCGGCTGCCGCCGCCCGCCGTGTTGATGAGGATATCGAGGCGGCCCCACCGATCCACAGCCCGCTGCACCATCCCATCCACCTGTGCCTCGTTCAGCACATCCACCGGCATGGCGAGGGCATCGCCGCCCGCCGTGCGCAGTTCAGCGGCGAGCGATTCCGCCCGGTCGTTGTCGCGATCCGCGACGAGCACCGACGCGCCGCTGGCGATCAGGCCGTGGGCGATCGGCGCCCCCAATCCCCCACCGCCTGTGATAATTGCCGCCCGCCCATCCAGCCGCCAGATGCCCGGTACCGTCTTCCGCTCGTCCATTCATCCCTCCCGTTCATGTATACGGAGAAACCGGGGAGAACCGCAAAGACGCAAAGATTTCATTTTCTTTCCTTCTCTCTCCTTTGCGCCTCTTTGCGTCCTTTGCGTCTTTGCGGTTCTCCCCGGTTTCTCCCCGTCGCGCCATCATAATGTCAACGGCATTGCTCTGCTATGCTGCGTGCGGACAGAAAGGGTGCGGGATGGCGATTCGATTGATTGCGCTCGATGTGGACGGCACACTGCTGACTTCCGCCGGGGAGGTATCGCCCGGCGTGCGCGCGGCGATCCGGGAAGCGGTGGCGTGCGGTGTCCATGTGACGCTCGCGACGGGGCGGCGGCTGCACGCTACGCGCGTGTACGCCGAAACGCTCGGCTTCCACCTGCCGCTGATCCTCCACGGCGGTGCGGTGATTCAGGAATCGGCCAGCGGCGCGGTGCTCTACGAAGACGCGATCCCGCCCGACGTGTTGCGCGAAGCGGTCGCGATCAGTCGCGCGCAGGGCTATCAGCCCGTCCTGCTCGAAAGCCCGGCGCACGGCGGTCGGCTCTACACCGGCCCCGAAGAAGCGGAAAACCGGGCGACGCGCGAATATCTCACGACGCGGGACGGCCTGACACGCACGGATCACGACACGCTTCCGACACTCAGCAACATCCTCAGCGTCGCGCTGTTCGACGATACGCTACCGTCGCTCCTGACGCTCCGCGACGCGCTGCTCGGCGCGCTCGGCGACCGGATTGGCAACCTGATTGACCGCCCGGTCACGGCGACCGCGAGCGTCAAGACCTTCGCCCTCGACCTGTTCAATGCAGGATGCGGTAAGGGCAAGGCGCTCGCCCATCTCGCCCGGCAGGAAGGGATCGCCCTCGCCGAAACGATGGTCGTCGGCGACTACCTGAATGACCTCGAAATGCTTGTCGCCGTACGCGATGGCGGCGGCATCGCCGTCGCGATGGGCAACGCTGAGCCGGAACTGAAGGCCGTCGCCACTGCCACCGTCGCCACCAACGACGCCGACGGCGTGGCCGAGGCCATCCGCCGCTTCATCCTCCAGTCCGCAGCGACCGAGAGAGAAAACGATTGAACCGCAAAGACGCAAAGGGCGCAAAGAGGGGAACGAGAAAGGGATAACTGATGGGAACAGACGGGCATGAGTTGGTAGACCCATATTCTTCTATTGCTTCTTCCCTCTTTGCGTTCTCTGCGTCCTTTGCGTCTTTGCGGTTCTCCCCGGTTTGTCAGTTCCCGGAGGTGAGATGATTCGCGGGTTGATTTTTGACTTCGATGGGCTGATCCTCGATACGGAACTGCCCGACTTCGAGAGTTGGCAGGAGATGTTCGTTGAGCACGGTGTGTCGCTGCCGCTCGCGGAGTGGACGCCGCTGATCGGCACGGCATCGTCGTTCGACCTCTACGACTATTTGGAGCAGCGAGCGGGCCAGGCAATTAACCGTGCGGACGTGCGTGAGCGGCGGCGCAAACGATTCCACGAGCGGGTAATCGCGCAAGCGATCCTGCCGGGCGTCGAGGAATGCATCGCGGCGGCGAAACAGCGTGGTTTGAAGGTCGGGCTGGCGTCCGCGTCGTCACCGGAGTGGGTGCTAGGGCACCTCGAACGGCTCGGCTTGCACGTCCATTTTGATGCGATCAAAACATCGGCGGATGTCGAGCGCGTCAAGCCCGACCCGGCGTTGTATCTCGCCGCGCTCGATGCGCTCGGATTAGACGCGACGGAGGCCATCGCGCTCGAAGACTCCCCGAACGGCATCGCGGCGGCGAAGGCGGCGGGCTTATTCTGCGTCGCCATCCCGAATGCGATGACACGCGACCTCGATGTGAGCGCGGCAGACCTCCGCCTCACGTCGCTCGCCGATTTGCCCCTCGCGGAATTGCTCGATCTCGTGGAGAATCAGCGCGCGAATCATTCTCCTGCCGACAGAAAGGAAGCGCTATGAGCACGTCCGTTACCGCAACACCCGAAATCGTCGCCTTCGCCAACCCGATCTGCAACGCCATCGAGCGCATTATGCGTTGCCTGGATGGACAGGAAACGGAAGGGCTGAATTGGCGACCGCCGGCGGAAGCGACGAACAGCCTCTACGTCCTCGCCTTCCATTCGCTCGGCAGCGCGGAGGGATTTATTCTCGGCTTGCTCGGCGGCGAGCAGATCGCGCGCGACCGCGATGCGGAGTTCCGCGCGCACGGCGATTCCGCCAAACCACTCTACGCGCGCTGGATCACCCTGCAACCGCGCCTGCGGAATGCTCTCGATGCCATGCCGTTCAACGTGCTGGATCAGGTATTCACACACCCACGCCTCGGCACGATGAGCGGTCGCGCGTTCCTCATCCTCGTCGCGCAGCATATGGCAGAGCACGCCGGCCACGCCGAACTGACGCGCGACCTTCTCAAAGCGGCGCGGGCGTCAATGGACTGACATCGCGATTGGGTACACAGTGACGGCAGGCTCCCCGCTTGCTATCACTGAGCAGTGCGTTCCCGTATAGTCATCACCCGCCGGTATGCTATCCTGTCGGCGTATCCTACCCGGCGCGCACCGGATGCGCATGACCGATCTTACGAATTGAATCTGTTTAGGGAGCGGGCGCCTTCTCAAAAGGCGCACTGGGGGAAGTCCGGTTCGAGTCCGGCGCTGTCCCGCAACGGTATTCGACTCTTGAGTCGTCAGCCCGACCACCCGCCGCTCCCTGGATTCGTCACCCTTCGTGTGAAAGGAGACGGACGATGGCGCCCGCGCCATGATACGTCCCTCGCCCGGTTCCACAAAGACCGGCGGGGGACGAAGCGTTTTAAGGACTGGGCGAGGGAGGGCGGTTCGCGAACCGCCTCTACGAAAGATTTGCTCCCCCTCTCCTTTGCTTGTTAGCAAAGGAAAGGGGGTTGGGGGGTGAGGTTTCCATGCGCACACGAATTGGGACATTGCTGGCATTACTGATGATCGCGCTGACGATGACGGCAACCGCGCCCGTCGCCGCCGCGACTGCGCCGGAAGCGACGAACGCACTGGCGTATCTGCGCGCGCAGCAGAATACGGACGGCGGCTATCCCGGCTTCTCCGGCCCCGCGAGCGATCCGAGCAGCAGCGCGGACGCGGCGCTCGCCTTCGTTTCGTCGGGTGTTCCGCTCGGCGACGTGAAAAAGGGCGGCACTAGCCTGCTCGACTATCTCCACACGAGCGCGCCTGGCCTGAAGACGGGACCGGCGGCGAAATACCTGCTTGTCGCGGCGAACATTGGCGAGAACCCGTCGTCGTTCGGAAGCGCGGACCTCGTCGGCCTCAGCACCGCCGAAAAGGGCGCGGACGGCGTGTATGGCGGTTCATACTTCATCCATGCGCTCGTCGTCCTCGCGCAGGCGATCGCGAAATCGCCGGACGTGGCGAAGCAAGTGGATAGCGGCATCCTGCTCCGAGCACAGCAGGTAGACGGCGGCTGGGGCTTCGACGCTAAGGGGACGAGCGACACGAACACGACCGCGATTGTCGTGCAGGCGCTGGTCGCCACTGGGCAGGGCGGCGACGCGACGACACGCGGCATGGCCTACATGGAAGGCACGCTGCAATCGAGCAACCTGTACCCCTTCGACGCCAAGAGCGGCGACGGTGACGCGAACAGCACCGCGTATGTCCTGCAAGCGAAGATCGCCGCTCGCGCCAACCCGACCGAGATCGCCCGCGCGCGCGCCGCGCTCGTCGCCCTCCAGAATCCGAGCGGCGCCTTCCCCTTCCAGAAATCCGCGCCGGATGACAACCTCCTCGCCACCGTCCAGGTCATCCCCGCCGCTAATGGCCGCGCCTTCCCAACGATCCGGCAGGACTGAGGACAAGAGCAGGACTAAGGGCTGAGGACTGAGCGGGAGAGGCAACATGGCGACATTGAGTGCAATGCAATCAAAGAAGGGCGAGACGTCCTCAGTCCTTATGCTGCCCAAAGGGCGCCCTCAGTCCTCAGTCCCTCCCCGAGATTTGAGCGGCCTGAAAGTCCTGCTCGCCGCGCTGCTGATCCTCATTTCCTTGACCGGTGGGGCGGGGGCAACGCAACGGGCGCGAGCGGCGGGGGCGGTCGGGATCGTCGTGCGACACAGCGATGGGCGCATCCTTTATGCGTATGTGCCGCTGACGAGCGACCGCCTCACCGGCGCGGAGGCGCTGCAAAAGTCCGGCCTCGCGCTGAATGTGGCGGTTGGCGGCTCGTTCGGCACGGCAGTCTGCGCAATTGACGGCGAAGGGTGTACGTCGCCGCAAGAGGACTGCTTTTGCAAGTCCTACGGTAGCCCGTCCTTCTACTGGCATTACTACCTGCGCAACCCGGATAGCTCGTGGCGCAACTCCAATCTCGGCGCGGGCAATCGCGTCCTGCACGACGGCGATGTGGATGGTTGGTCATGGACGAGCGGCGACAATGATCTCCCTACCGTGACACTGGCGCAGATCGCAGCGGCGGTGCAACCCACAGATGCGCCGCCCACGCCGTCCTTCACCCCGCCACTCGTCCCAACCGATGCCCCGACCACCGCGTCGACACCGGTCGTCTCCGCCGCAACCGCCACGACGGACAGCCAGCCGCGCGTCGCCGCCATTGCCCCCAGCGGCAGCGCGACACCGATTGTCGCGGCGCCGAAGCCATCCGCCGCGCCGAAAAGCCGGGCCATCGGCGGCTTCGTCGCGGTCGTGGCAGTCATGCTCGCGCTGCTGGCGATTGTCCCACTCGGCGCGCGACGGCGACGGAACGAGGGGCGAAAGGAACGACAATGAGCGGGCGGATCGTTCTCGCGGGAAGTGCATCGCATGTCGGCAAGACGACGCTCGTCGTCGGGCTAATCGCCGCGCTGCACCGTCGCGGGCTGGCAATCCAGCCATTCAAGGTTGGGCCGGACTACATTGACCCGACGTACCACACACTCGCCACCGGTCTGCCGAGCCGTAACCTCGATAGCTGGCTCCTCCCGCATGACCGGGTGCGCGCGTGCTTCGCGCATGCCACCCGGAACGCGGGTGTGGCAATCATCGAGGGAATGATGGGTTTGTATGACGGGCAGGAGTACCGAGACGAGGCGGGCAGCACGGCGGAGGTGGCGAAACTGCTCGATGCGCCGGTGATCGTCGTGCTTGATGTCGCGGCGCAGGCGCGGAGCGCGGCTGCGACGGCGCTCGGCTTTCTGCGGTTCGATCCCGCCGTCCGCATCGCCGGCTTCATCTGCAACCGCACTGGAGGCGCGGGACATTATCGCGGCGTGAAAGCGGCGATCGAGGACGCGACGGGGCTGCCCGTGCTCGGTGGCGTGCCACAAACCGATGCGGTCGCTATCCCCGAACGTCATCTCGGCCTCACGCCGACCGACGAGCGGGGGGATTTGCAACCGCTCATCGCCGCGCTCGCCGACCTGATCGCCGACAGCTGCGACCTCGATGCGCTGCTCGCCCTCGCGCGGAACGTCTCACCGCTCGCGGTTCCGGTGGAAGACGCATCGCGTCTTCCGGCGAGTCCGACGACTGAGGGCGGAGACCGCCCGGTGATCGCTGTCGCGCGGGATCGCGCCTTCTCGTTTTACTACGAGGACAACCTGGACCTCCTTCGCCTCGCCGGGGCGGAGATCGTGCCGTTCAGCCCGCTCGCCGATGCGCGCCTTCCCGAGCGGACAGCGGGACTCTACATCGGCGGCGGTTTCCCGGAAATCTATGCCGCCGAACTGGCAGCGAACGGCACACTGCGCGCGGAGATTCGCGCTGCCGTGACTGCCGGGCTACCCTGCTATGCGGAGTGCGGCGGGTTGATGTACCTGACCGAAGCGCTCGTTGACGGCTCCGGTGGCCGCTATCCGATGGTTGGTCTCCTTCCGGGCGATGCGATGATGGGCGGTCGCTGGCCGAAGATCGGCTATACCACCGTCCGCGCGCTCCGGGATACGCCGCTCCTGCGCATCGGCGAGGAAGCGCGCGGCCATGAATTCCACTACTCCGCATGGGAGAACATCCCGGCGGACACGCCATATGCCTACACCACGTGGGACGGGCGGGGCGAGCATCTCGAAGGGTACGCATGCGGCAATCTGCTCGCGTCGTACGTCCATCTCCACTTCTGGGGCACGCCCGCCCTCGCCGCACGCTTCGTCCAACGAAGCGCCGAGGAACGCGAGCCGCGATGATGCCCGAACGGCGAGGCAGCGCGAGGAACCGAACACAGGATGTGCATCAGCCGACACCGATGCCTTCAGTGTTGCATCCCCTCTCGTGGCTCGCCTGGGCGGTCGCCTGCACACTCGTCGTGGCGACAACGCGGAACCCGCTCTACGTGCTGCTCGTGACGCTTTGTGCCGGGGCGGCGCTCCGGGCCGTGCGCGGTGTCCGGCCCGCGGCGGGGGCGCAGTGGTCGCTCGTCCTGCGCGCGGCGTGGACGCTGACGACGATTGCGATACTGTTCAATACACTGACCGTCCATGCGGGCGACCGCGCGCTCTTCACGCTGCCGGGCAATCTGCCGCTCGTCGGATCGGTGATCGGCGGGCCGGTGACGCTGAATGCCCTGCTCTACGGCTTCCTTTCCGCGCTCGCGCTCGGCACGCTGATCCTCGCCTTCGCGGCGCTCAACACGGCGGTTGGCTACGAGGAACTGCTTCGCCTCCTCCCCCGCCCGCTCACCGGCCTCGGCGTGACGATGACCGTCGCCCTCGGCTTCCTGCCGCAGACGCTCGCCGCGTTGGGCGAGGTGCGCGAGGCACAGGCGGTGCGCGGCCACACGACCGGACACGGGCTGCGCGGAAGCCGCTTGAGCAGCATGCCGCCGCTCGTCGTGCCGGTGCTCGCGCTCGGCCTCGAACGGGCAATCGCGCTCGCCGAGGCGATGGCGGCGCGCGGCTTCGGCGTCCCGCAGACTGACGGCATCCACATCCGGCGCACGTCGTATCGCAGCCGCCCGTGGCGGTTCTTTGACAGCATCGTCGTCGCCGGTGCAGTCGTTACTGCGGTCGTCGTTGTCACCGTCGCTGTGAGCGGTAGCGCGTTGATCTACTATCCCTATCCGATCCTCCTCTGGCCGCCCTTTGTGCCCTTCGTCGGGCTTACGTTGCTGCCATTGCTGCTGCCCGCACTCGTGCTGCCATATGCGAGGACTTTCCTACCCCCAGCCCCTCCCGACACGGGAGGGGAGACAAACAAGAACACGCCAGCATTGGGAGCGGATTCCCCCTCCCGCGCCGGGAGGGGGTCAGGGGGTAGGCATCCCCTTGCCCGCCTTGATCGCGTCACTTACGCCTATCCTCGCATGCCGACAGCTACCCTTGATGCGGTCTCATGGGATATGTTCGAAGGTGAGACAGTTCTTCTGCTCGGGCCTTCCGGCGCGGGAAAATCCACGCTGCTGCGGACCTTCAACGGCCTCGTGCCCCATTTCACCGGTGGGCGGTTCGGCGGCACGGTGACGGTCGCCGGGCGTGCGGCGCAGCGCGAAGGGCCGCGCGGGATGAGCGCGGTCGTCGGCATGCTCTTCCAGGACCCGGAAGCGGCCGCCGTCGCGCCGCGCGTCGCGGACGATGTCGCCTTCGCACTCGAACAGCACGGCGTACCGCGCCCCGAAATGCACCGGCGGGTGCGCGGCGCGCTCGATGCAGTCGGCATGGCGCATCTCGCGGAACGGGAAATCGCCACGCTTTCCGGCGGCGAGCGGCAGCGTGTTGCCCTCGCGGCGGCAATTGTCCGCATGCCCCGGCTGCTCGTCCTCGACGAGCCGACCTCGCAACTCGACCCGGACGGCGCACGGGCAGTACTTGATGCCGTCGCGGCGGTGCAGGCCGCGTCCGGTATGGCGGTAATCCTCGCGGAGCACCGGCTGGAACGCGTCGTCGCGCGGGCGACGGGCGGGCTGTTTCTCCCCGGCGACGGATCGCTGACGAGTGGCGTCATCCGGGGGATTCTCGCGCGGGCGGGCGGGCAATCGGCCGCCTGGGTGCCACCGATTGTCGCGCTCGGCCAGTCGCTCGGATGGAGCCCCGTTCCCCTCTCTGTCGCGGATGCGGTTCCGTTCGCGATTCGGGACGGCCTCGCGGCGCTCCGTCCGCCGCCCGTTCCGCCCGCCCATACCGCCGGTACGCCGCTCCTCAGCACATCCGGCATATCGGTCGCGCTCGGCGGGCAACCGATCCTCCAGAGTATTGATTTGACGGTGCATGCCGGTGAGATCGTCACGATTGTCGGTGTCAACGGCGCGGGCAAGACGACGTTGCTGCGGGCGCTGCTCGGCCTGCGCGCACCGGATGCGGGCCGGATTTGCGTGATGGGGCGCGATGTGACGGCGGCGGGCGTGGCGGCGCGTGGCAGGCAGATCGGTTATGTGCCGCAGCAGCCGGGCGCGCTGCTCTTCGCCGAAACGGTCGCGGACGAACTCGCCTTCACCCTCCAGGCGCACAAGCGGCGCGACTTTCCCGCCCGGTACGGCGACACGGACGGCCTGCTCGTCGCACTCCGGCTCGGCGGCATGGCGCAACGCTACCCGCGCGATCTTTCCGTCGGCGAGCGGGCACGGGTGGCGCTTGCCGCAACGCTCGTCGCCGACCCGCCGCTGCTCTTCCTCGATGAACCGACGCGCGGTCTCGATCCCGACGCGAAAGAATCGCTGCTCGCGATCCTTCAGCAATTGCGCGATGAAGGACGGAGCATCCTACTCGTCACACACGATGCCGAACTCGTCGCCCGCGCCGCCGACCGCGTCGTGCTACTTGACCGGGGCAGGGTCGTCGCCGACGGCCATCCGCGCGCCGTGCTGCCCGGCTCGCCCTTTGCGCCACAGATCAATCAGTTGCTCGGCGGCACGTTTCTCACCATCGCGGATGTCCTCGCGGCGCTCCCGGCACAGATCCGGGTGGAGGCAAAGACATGAATCGCATCAAACGATGGCGGACGACCATCGTCCTCACGGTCACGTCCGTAATCGGTGTCGCGGCCTTTCTCAGCCCCTTCTGGCTGGCGCGGGCGCAGACGGCGGGCGCGGATCGCACCGCCCACGGGGGCGATGCGCCGCTCCTGTTCGCGGTAATCGGCGTCCTCTGCCTCGTCGTCCTCCTCATCGAGACGGGCGGCGGCGCGGACCCGGACGCGAAGCGGGTCGCGTTGCTTGGCGTGCTGGTAGCGGCGAACGCGGCGCTCCGCCTCATCCCCGGCGTACTGGGAGCCAGCCCGATCTTCTTCCTACCGATCTGCGTCGGTTTCGTCTGGGGGCCGTCATTCGGCTTCCTGCTCGGCGCGGCGAGCATCGCCGTATCCGCGCTCCTGACCGGCGGCATCGGCCCGTGGCTCCCCTTTCAGATGATGACGCTCGGCTGGGTCGGGATGACGGCGGGGGTGCTGGGGAACCTCACCCCCCAACCCCCTCTCCTTTGCTTGGGCAAAGGAGAGGGGGAGCAAATCCCCCGTAGGGGCGGCTCGCGAACCGCCCTTCCCTGCTTCGTCCTACTGATCGTTTTCGCCGCGCTGTGGGGCTTCGGGTTCGGGGCGATCATGAACCTCTGGTTCTGGCCGTTCGCGGCGCCCGCGTCGCCTGCCGAGAGCGGGTTGTACTGGGCGCCGGGGTTGGGATTGGGGGAGACGGTGCGGCGCTATCTCGTCTTCTACGGCGCGACTTCTGCTGTCTACGACGCCTTCCGAGCAGCGGGCAATGTTGCGATGTTCGCGCTCTTCGGGCGACCCGTGCTGCTCCTCCTGCTACGCTTCCGAGATCGCTTCACCTGGCAGCCAATCACCATGATACCCGCCCCAGAAACGCACGCCGAGCCTGGTATGATGCGAGAGGGTTGAACCACCGATCCTGCCCAGAGGATACCCGCAAGGACACCAAGAAATAGATGGTTCCCTTTTTTGTCTCAGGGCGATGGCCGCACGAGATTTCGTCGCCATGCTATGCTGTTTTGCATGGATGGTGAACCGGGAACCGATTTCTCCCTCTACTGTCGTTGAGTGAATTGGGATAGATGCCAGCGGCTTTCATGAGGAGGGATAGGGAGATGGGAACACGACAATGGGGTCGGCTCTTCATCGTCATCGCATTCATCGCGGTCATCGCCACCGTCGGTGCGAGCGGGGTTTCGGCCCACGCGCAGATTAAAGCAACAGACCCGGCGGCCAACGCAGTGATTTCTATCGCGCCCAAGCAGGTCAATCTCACCTTTTCGGAGGAGACCAGTCCAACTAAAAGTGGCGGTTCGGTGACCAACGCGAGCGGCGCGACCGTCTCGACCGACTTCAAGGTGGATCTGAACGAGCGCACGAAGATGACTATCGCGCTGATGCCGAACTTGCCGAGCGGCGTTTATACGGTCAAGTGGAACAGCTTCACCGACGATGACAGCGGCATGGCGAACGGCGCTTTCACCTTCACAGTCCAAGCGGCAGTAGCGACGACCGGCACTATCCCGGCGGGCGCGTCCGCTGTCACCGGGACGGTACCCGCAGCCGCCACGACCGCGCCCACTGCGACCACTGCGCCAACAGCGACAACTGCACCGACCTCGACGCGACCCGCGACGACGCCCGCCGCGACAGGCACGGGCGGCGGCACAACGGCCTCGACCACATCCCCCGCGACACTGCCAAAAACCGGCAACACCGGTAGCGGCAGCGGCGCACCGTGGGCAATCATTGCTGTTCTCGCCGCCGCGCTCGCTATCGCGGGCGGACTCATCTTCCGGCTCCGGCTCGCACGCCACTAACGGGCGGTAGGCGGCGTGCAAACGGTATACTGAATCATGGACATCGAGGGGCAGAGAGCGATGCACGGAGAATACAAGACGCCCGGCGGCAAACTCGTCGTCGTGGATTGCGCGGTCCGGGAGGGCAGGCTCGCGGACGTGGAAGTGACGGGCGATTTCTTCCTCTACCCGGAGGAAGCGCTCGACACGATCACGCGCGTCCTCACCGGCTTGGAATCGAGCCTGCCCGCCGACGAGATCGCCGCCCGCATCCACGCCACCGTCGGGAATGCTGTTACCTTTCTCGGATTTTCCCCCGAAGCCATCGGCATCGCCGTGGTGCGAGCAATGAGCGATGAGCGGGCGCCCGATGAGCAGTAGCAATGAATTTGTAGGGGCAGTTCGCGAACCGCCCTCCCCGACACCCAATGCCCGCTGGCGGTCATACGACTGGCATCTGATCCCCGCAGTGCGGCGCAGTCCGGCGATGAATATGGCGCTGGATGCGGTGCTGGCGGAGCGCGTCGGCGCGGGGAAGCGGCCCGCGACGCTCTGGATTTGGGGCTGGAATGCGCCGTGCGTCGTACTTGGTCGGTTCCAGTCGGTGCGCAACGAGATTGATGAGGAGGGCGCAAGGGAGAGCGGCATCGGCTTCGTGCGGCGGATCACGGGCGGCGGGGCGATGTTCATCCAGCCGGAAGGGGCGATCACCTATTCGCTGATCGCGCCGGAATCGCTCGTCGCGGGGATGAGTTTCGCGGAGTCATACGCCTTCATGGATGCGTGGGTCGTGGACGCGCTGCGGGCGCTGGGGGTGGACGCGACGTATGTGCCGCTGAACGACATCTCCTCCTCGACGGGAAAGATCGGCGGCGCGGCGCAGGCCCGACGCGGCGGCGCGGTACTCCACCACGCGACGATTGCCTGCGAACTCGACACGGCGCTAATGGCGCGCGTCCTGCGCATCGGGCGCGAGAAGTTGAGCGACAAGGGGATCGCCAGCGCGGCGAAGCGCGTCTCCCCCCTCCGGCAGCAGACCGATCTTCCGCGCGACGCGATCATCGAACGACTCGTCGCCTCCTTCGCCGACCGCTACGGCCTCACCCCGGATACCGTCCACCCCGACGAAGAAGCGGAAGCCGAACGCCGCGTCACGGAGCAATTCGCCACGCACGACTGGCGCTATATCCTGCCGTAGGAGATAAGAGAAACGACGAGCACAGAGGACGCAGAGAGCACAGAGGGAATTCTTATGGTTTCATCTCAGTGATCTCTGTGTCCTCTGTGGTGAAAATTCTCGTCTGTCATCTCGATAGACAGCGATATACGCGGCCACGTATACTATCGCGCAATCCTGTTTCGGGGCTTTCCATATTTCGCGCACTATCGGATTGGTACTAGGGGGAGGTTCTGTTGATGCGACGTGCATTCTTGCCATGTATCACACTTTTGCTCGTCGGCTTCGTCCTCGCGGGGTGCGGGGGTGGAAGCGCGGCAACAGCGACGACCGCGAAGCCAGCGACGGGCGCATCGCCTGCTGCCGCGTCCGCAAGCGCCGCCACGGCGCCGGCAACGAGCAGTACGGCGACAGGCATAACATCCATCGCGGCAACGACCGCCCCCGCCGGCACGACGAGTGCCAGCGGGAGTGCCGCCGCCAGTGGCGGCACGATCAAACTGGGCATGATTACCTCGCTCACCGGCCCGTACAATCCGCTCGGCGGTTTCAACAAGCAGGCCGCCGATCTGCTCGTCAAGCAGATCAACGACACGGGCGGCATCAACGGCGCGAAGATCGAACTCCAGATCGAGGACGACACGAGCAACCCGAGCCAGGCGCTCACCGCCGTCAAGAAACTGATCGCGAATAAGGTCGTCGCGATTATCGGCCCCGTCTTCAGTTCGAGTTGCGTCGCCATCCTCGATGAGGTCGAGGCGGCGAAAATCCCGATGATCACGCAGTGTGCGGCGGATTCGGTCGTCACGCCGATCCGGCCCAATGTCTTCCTCGGCCCGCAATCTACCCGAATCGCCGCCGACCAGTTGCTCGGCTACCTGAAGAGCGAGGGCAAGACCAAGATCGCTCTGCTGCACGAC
>JBBRLR010000117.1:0-13876 GCA_038231255.1 Thermomicrobiales bacterium
GGGATCGTCGGGATCGAGCGGAGGATTTCGATGACGCGCTGGATCACCGTGTCCACGATGCCGCCATAATACCCCGACAGCCCGCCGAGGACGACGCCGAGGAAGAGGCTGAGGGCGACGCTGACGAGGCCGATCGTCAGCGAGATGCGCGTCGCGTAGACGAGCCGGGAAAAGACATCGCGCCCCTGGACATCCGTGCCGAGCAGGAAGAGCGAGGGCGGGGCGTCCTGCGCCTTGAGGCCGATCAGGTGCCGGTCGGTCGGGATCAGGCCGAACAGTTTGTACTCGAAGCCGCGCGCGAAAAACGTGACGGGGATTTTATTGTTTGGGTTCGGCTTGTAGACCCGCTTGAAGGTCTTCGGGTCGCGCGCGCCTTCCAGCGCGTAGACGTACGGGCCGAACCGGCGCCCGTCGAAGAAATGGACACCCTGCGGGCGGATCAGCGACAACTGCGCGTCGGACGCTTCCGGGCTGGCATAGGCGAGGAAGCCGGCGAAAAGCACGACCAGATAGGAGAGGATGACGACGACCCCGGCGATGAGCGCCACGCGGTGCTTGCGGAACCGCCGCCACATCAACTGCCGCTGTGTCGCGACCGAAATCCGCTCCTCGGCGAGGTCGCCCTCGCGCAACCCGGCTTCGGGGAGGGGAGCGGGGGCCAGCACGCCCTCCTCGATCACGCGCCCGCTCGTGACATTGATGAACTCCGCCATCAGCGCACCAACCGAATCCGTGGATCAATCCACAACAGCAGCATGTCCGACAGGAATGTCCCGATCACCGTCAGCGTGCCGAGCAGCAGGATGATCGCCCCGGCCAGGAACATGTCCTGCGCCTGCAACGCGCTGAGTAGGAGCGGCCCGACCGTCGGCAGACTGAGCACAATCGAGACGATGATGCTGCCGGAGACGATGTACGGCAGCGTGTAGCCGATCGTGCTCGCGAACGGGTTGAGCGCGACGCGCACCGGGTACTTGAGGATGGCGCGCATCTCGGTCAGCCCCTTCGCCCTTGCGGTGACGACGTACGGCTTGCGCAACTCGTCCAGCAGGTTGGCGCGCAGGATGCGGATCGCCTGCGCCGTCCCGGCGAGGCCGAGGACGACCGCCGGGACGGGGATATGCGTCAGCAGGTTGCCGACCCGCGCCCAACTCCACGGCGCGTCCTGATACTGGGCGGAGAACAAGCCGCCGATGTCCGCGCCGAAGAATTTGAAGGCGAAGTACATGACGATCAGCGCGAGCAGGAAGTTGGGCACGGCGAGGCCGATGAAGCCAATCAGCGTGAAGAGGTAGTCGCCCATCGAGTAGTGCTTGACGGCGGAATAGATGCCGATGGGTAGGGCGAGCCCCCAGGTTAGCAGCAGGGCAAAGATCGAGACGATCATTGTCAAGGCAAGGCGGCTGCCGATCATGTCCACAACCGGCCGCTTGTACTGGAGCGACACCCCGAGGTCCCCGTGCACGATCCGGCGCATCCACTTGCTGTACTGGACGAGGAAGGGCTGATCGAGACCGTACTCGTTGCGCAGGTGCGTGATCGTCTCCTGCGTCACCTGCGTCCCGCCGGCCTGGAGTTCCGCGATGTAGGCGCTCACGTAATCGCCCGGCGGCAGTTGGATGATGAAGAACGAGATCAGCGAAATCGCCCAGATCGTGATCACCGCGAAAATCGCTCGTCGGAGGATGTAGGCTACCACCGCTTCCACCTCGCCTGTAGATTGCTCCCAATAATGACCCGGATAGTGAGGGGTGCCGGGGCGCCCCTCCATCTACCTCAACTCTTGAAATAGAACGTCGTCGGCTGCGAAGAGCACGGGGTGCGGACGGCCTGGCCGTTCGCCTGCCGCGCCGGCGCGTTGCCGAAGTTGTTCTTGACGATCCGCACGCCCAATTGCGCCGGCGACAGCCCGACAGTGCCGACCGTCCAGCACTGGTCGACCGCGATCTTCCAAACCTCCTGGCAAATTTTGTATCGCTCGTCCGCCTGCTTGCCGAACGACGACTGGAACATCGCGATCGCCTTCAGCAACTCCGGGTCGGTCGGCTGCTTGCCGACCTTGCCGCCGCTCCCGTACCAGTTGGCGAATACCGGGCCGAGGTAGGCATCGGTCGCGTTGAGCGGCAGGGTGTACTGCGGCCAGAGGGACAATTTCTCCGTACCGTCGCAGACGAAGAGCATGATGGGCTGCTTGTTCCCCTGCGCGTTCGTCGTCGCCAGCGTCCGCTCCTGCACCAAAATGTCGAGTTGCAGGCCGATCTGCTTCAGGTGCTGCGTGACCATCTCGCCGATCTGGCCGAAATCGAGGAACGACCCGCTGATCGCTGTCACGGGCAACCGGAGCCGCTGGCCATTGTCGATGCGCAGGCGGTAGCCCTCGCTGTCCTTTTTCGTCAGCCCCGCCTTGTCGAGCAGGTCGTTCGCCTGCTTGATGTCCTTGACATGCCACTTCGTGCGCCATTCGGGGCCGGGGTTGTACGGGGACGTATCCTCCGGGATCGGCGAGCCCGGCGTGCCGAGGCCGAGCCAGAACGCCTCGTTCAACTGGGCGCGATCAATGCCCATCGAGAAGGCGTTGCGGAAGTCCTTGCTGGTCACCCACTTCGCGATCTCGGCGTCGCCGTCGTACGACTGGTTGAAGTAGAACGATGCGTCCGAACCGACCAGCCCGGGGTCGAGATGGACGGTGTAGTCGCCCTGCTTCTGGTTCTGGAGGAAAACCGGGAGTTTGGTCAGTTCCATGTTGCGGGACTGGTAATCAATCTGACCGGCGATGCCGCGCAGCCCGACGACCTCGATGCTTTCTGCGTTCGACATGCTGATCTTGTCGATGTACGGCAGCTGATTTCCGGCGGTGTCCACCGACCAATAGAAGGGGTTGCGCTCCAGCACCCAGGTGGTCGTGTTGATCGGCGCGGTCGTCTTCCACGGGCACATCACCGGCAGCTCGGTGTTCAATTGCCAATCGTTCTTGAACTTGAAGAACAAGGTCCAGTTGTCGTACTTGGCGTCCTTCGCCATCTGGTCCACCTTGTCCTGCCCGGCGTACTTCGGGTGGAACTGCTTCAGATAATGCGCGGGCGCGTAGCTGCCCATCAGGCCACCGCGCGGCGCCTTGGAGGCGTGCCCGCCACCGAGCGAGGTCGAACCGGCGAGGATTTCGACGATCGCCGGGTACGCTTCGGGGAACTTGTATTCCACCGTGGTGTCGTCAATCTTGTTGAGCGTGCCGGGCTTGCCGTTGATCGAGAATTCGGTCGTCCCGGCGGGGAGGAGGTCCTTGTTCTGGTAGATGTCCTGATACCAGAAGACGAAGTCGTCCGCATTGAACGGCTCGCCGTCTGACCAGCGCGCGCCTTTGCGCAGGAGAATCTTGCAACTCGTGCCGTCCGCGCTCAGTTCGTACCCCTTGGCGAGCGACGGGATGATCTTGTTGCCGGTGTAGTCCCAGAAGAGGATTTTGTCAGTCGAGTTGATCCGGTTGCCGTTCTCACCGTCGCCGGGGCCGGTGAAGGCGCGCCGCCAGGTGCCGCCATACTTGCCGATCTCGTTGAGCGGCTTGACGACCATCGGTTCCTGGCTGACGCGCTGTTCGACGGGCGGCAGTTTGCCCGCCTTGACCATGTCGGCAAGCGCGGGCGCTTCCTTGAAGGACTTGGGGATCTGCGCGGGGTCGGTGATCACCTCCGGGCCTTCGAGCTTGCCGACAAGCTCCGAGCCGAGGGCCGGTTTGGCGGCCCCGCTCGCGGCGGGCGCAGCGGCGGAACCCGCAGCTTTCGTCGGTGTGGCTGCCGCCGTGTTGCCGCCGACGGGGGTCGCGCCGCCCGCCGTGCTCGTCGGCGCGGACGAGGTGCTCCCGCCGCAGGCGGCGAGCAACGCCCCGAGCGCCGACGCGCTCACCCCGAGCGCAGCGCCGCGCACCAGCACCTCGCGCCGGGAAAGACGCCCGGTGAGCGCCGCCGCATAGAGCAGCCCGACCTTCCGCTCGTTGTCCTGGTCATCCCGTTCCACTGTGAATCCTCCCGCTTGCTGCCGACGGTGCCGCACCGCCCTCACTCAACGCACCAATGCCTTCTATCCGATGCCATGTACGGGCGGATAGTCCCGCCGCCCGCGCACGATGCATCCATGAACGAACCCGGTACGGACGACGACACAGGCCGGCGACCGGGAAGAAAGGCTTTCTTGTTCGGGCGTGGTAGCCAGCCGAACGGTTTGGCGACTGCATAGCGTGAAGGACGGTTTCTTGGACGTGCGGGGAAGATAACAACGCGATTACGCCTTGTCAAGTCTGCGCATTGCCTCGTTGTTATCCAGTGATCCTGTCCTCTAATTGTTCAGTGACTTTATCACCCCGCTGTTGGATGGCTTCGCCCACTACCCTGCAACCGCACATCATTGGTGTCCTGGTGAAGACTATTCGCGGGATTGCCTCGTGGCGCGGCGATGGATGGCCATCGATAAGGGCCAAACGGGTTGCATCGGTGCACAGCTTTCCCGCAGGTGCCCCAAATCGTTCCGCATATCTGCTTTTCCGAGGGGAATGCGGGGATCGGCAGGTCGAGTGGGCGGCCTCCTCGCCTGATGACGGATACAACCGGTACTCGACACTCCGCAGGCGTCCGGACCGCCCGCAGCGGCAGGGCTCACTCGGCGGCGCGCCGGTACTGGTAGAGCGTCTCGCGGCTGATTCCGTACGCCCGTGCCACTGCTGCCTACCGAAGTACGGGCCGGAGAACCCTGATGTCACGTACGTCTCACATCAATACGAAGAGCGCGTGTTTCACACGGGCGAAGTCCTACTCAATTACGCGTATGGAGGGACGTCGGCGCAACCTGCCCTCCTCCTCATCCCCGGGCAGACCGAATCGTGGTGGGGGTACGAAGCCGCCATGGCGCGGCTGATCCCGTACTTCCAGACCTTCGCCGTTGACCTGCGGGGACAAGGGAGATCGAGCCGCACGCCGGGTCGCTACACCCTCGACAATTTCGGCAACGACCTCGTGCGCCTGATTGCCTTCCAGATTCGGCGTCCTGTTATCGTTGCAGGGTTGTCGTCCGGGGGGGTGATCACGGCATGGCTCTCGGCCTATGCGCCCCCCGGCATGATCCGTGGTGCCTACTACGAAGACCCCCCACTCTTCGCCTCCGAACTCGTGCCGGCGTGCGGGCCTGGAATTCGCCAAGGTCTGGGACCGTACTTTACCCTGTTGAACCGGTATCTGGGCGACCAATGGAGCATCGGTGATTGGGAGGGGTTCCTGGCTGCGGCAACCGTTGCCGACCTGCCGATGGTTGGACCCCTGGTGCAACGGTGGGCAGCGACCGCCGCCCCACCACCCCAGAACCTTAAAGAGTACGATCCCGAATGGGGTCGGACCTTTGCGTTTGGCGCCGTGTCCGCAAGTTGCGACCACGCGGGCATGCTCCGGCAGGTGCGCTGCCCCGTGCTGTTCACGCACCATTCCTGGGCAGTGGATGAGACCACGGGCACGCTTACTGGCGCCATATCGGGTCAACAGGCTGCACAGGTGCAGGAGTTGGTACGATCCGCTGGTCAGCCGTTCGAGTACCAGACGTATCCGACGATGCCCCATTCCATGCATGGCGCTGATGCGGAGCGCTACGCACAGGTGGTACGTGAATGGGCTGACCACCTGCCGAGTGAGGACGAGACCCGTCAGCAAGGGATCTTTGCCGACGGCTGAGGCGGAATCGCGAATCGCTCTCGTGTTCCGCAATGGAAGCAGCATCGTTTTCCGTGCGTTTCTGCATCCCTCAGATACCTGTGACAAAAACGGTCGGCGGTGGTCGGAGGGGTACGGAAGCCGCTATCAAGGGCGGTGTGTATGAGACGCAGAACACGAACAAGGCGAGCGCGTCTCAACGGTACGAGAGGAGAATCGAAATGTCACTTGCGCCTGAGCATCCGGCTATCGTGCGACCTGTGCTGCACCACATTAACCTGAAGACCACGCGCCTGCAGGAGATGATTGACTGGTACGGCGCCGTGGTGGGGATGAAGCCAAACTACGCATTTCCCGGTGGGGCATGGCTCACGAACGACGAGGCCAACCACCGCCTCGCGCTTCTGGTTTCACCCCAGATACGTGAGGACCCCGACAAGTTGACGCACACGGGCATCCATCATCTCGCCTTCGAGTATCCGGCGATGAGTGACCTGCTCGATGCGTATGTGCGTCTGCAGGCGCAGGCTATCGCGCCGCATGCCTGTCTCGACCATGGCATGACGACCTCGTTTTACTATGAAGACCCCGATGGCAACAGCGTAGAACTACAAGCCGACAATTTTGCGACGTGGCAGGAGTCTGCGGAGTGGATGCGCACCTCACCGCAATTTGCCGCCAACCCGATCGGGGTGCCCGTTGATCCGGAACAGATGGCCGTCGCACAGCGGTCTGGCGCTTCTGCCGCAGATCTCCACCGGCGCGCCTACGGCGGTGAGTTTCCACCTACCAGCCCGCTGGACCTGCATTTTCCCCTCGACGATGCACCCGCCCCGCTGTAGCCCGGTACGGTATGAGCCTGCTCGAAAGTTACGAGGCGGAGCGGCGGCTGGTGGCGGAGCGAACGATCCGGGAGGCCACCGCGAACATGCGCACGTTAGCCCCTGAACTCGGTAATGGGGAGTTGGGTACTCCCGGCCTCATTGGCGCGCGGGTGCGGAGCGCGGCGGCACTGGCGATCCGGGCCGCCAAAGACCGCGAATTCCACAGCCTGGGCATTGTGCTGGGCTACCAGTACGATGCCTCGCCGGTAATCGTGTATGACAACACGCCTCCGCTTCCCGAAGGCCAGGACTACGAGCCGACTGCGCGGCCGGGAGCGCGATTCCCCCCACGCTCCCACCACGTCCAGTCACTCCACAGGGCGTGAGGTTCACTCTCCCTGAGGAAGAGCCGACCTGTCCGACACATATTTGCAGTAGGCGTGGCGAACCGTATCCGAGACATTTGAGGGTCATCGCCGGGGGACGGCGCACCAGGCTATCATGGTATGATCCGCTGCACCGCCGCGGCTGCGCGCCGTAGGACGGTCGAGGATCGTGGGGGGTCCGGTGTATGCGCATACGCGCTGTCGAGCGAGCCGACCTGCCCTTCCTGTGGGACATGCTGTGGGAGACGACCGCAGTATCCGCCGAGATGCGCGCCCGGCAAGGACGCCGCCCTCACCCTGCCGTCAGTTCATAAGTATTTGCGGGATCGGGGACGCGGGCGTCATCGCGGTCGATCCGGGCGGCCATCCCCTCGGTGCCGCATAGTACCGACGCTTTACGCGCGAGGATCGGAGCTACGGCTTTATCGCACCCGATGTCCCGGAGGTGACCATCGGCGTCGCGCCGTCCCGGCGAGCACAAGGGGTCGGGACGATCCTGCTCGCGACGCTGGTGGGGACCGCGCATCGGCACGGCCATCGCGCGGTCAGCCTATCGGTCGACCGAGAGAATCCGGCGCGGCGACTCTACGAGCGGCAGGGATTCCGCGATGCAGGCACCGTCGCTCCGAGTGACACATCGCTGACGCTAAGTTTGTCCCTCTAATTCGGTTTGGCGACGAGCGTTGGCACCCGGACGACGTGGTCTGCGCCCTCAACGCGTTTCCGCAGTCATTTCCGCAGCTGCACCCCATCGTCCGAGCAGGCGGCCCGCATCCGCCGCGCTTCTCGGCGGTGAGAAGAGGTGCCCTTGCCAATAGTCACAGCCGAGCGCGCAGACGTCGGCACGCTGCCCTTCGGCTTCCACCCCTTCCGCGGTCGTCTCCAGTCCGAGGCTGTGCGCCATGGCGATGATTGCGCGCACGATCTCCCGTTCTGCGACCGTGTCGCCCTTCACACTGCCGGCCCCTTGCACGAACGAGCGGTCGATCTTCACACCGGTGATCGGGAGGCGATGCAGGTAGCTGAGCGATGAGTAGCCGACGCCGAAGTCATCGAGTTGGATGTGGATCCCCGCCGCATGGAGCGCTCGTAGTGCGTCCGTCGCGCGATCGGCATGCGCGACTAGCGTCCGTTCCGTCACCTCCAGCGTCACTCGCCGGGGATCGAGGCCGCCCAGGGTAGCGAGGACGCTCTCGACGCAATCCGGCTCGGCCAGATCGCGCGCCGAGACATTCACGGCGACGGTGAGGCCACGCGACGTCGGACACTGGGTGTCCCAGCGCCGCAGTTGGGCGCACGCCTCCTGCAGCACCCAGCGGTCGAGCGGCACGATGAGCCCGGTCTCCTCCGCGATGGAGATGAATTGCTCGGGCAAGACGAGCCCACTCCCCGGACGCTCCCAACGGATCAGCGCCTCGAGCCCCGCCATTTGTCCGCTCGGCAGCGCGACAATCGGCTGGTAGTGCAGCGTGAACTCGCCGCGGTCGATGGCGCAGCGCAGGGCTGCCTCCAGTTCGAGGCGTCCGAT
Organism: Thermomicrobiales bacterium; assembly: GCA_038231255.1. Lineage (GTDB taxonomy): Bacteria > Chloroflexota > Chloroflexia > Thermomicrobiales > JALYUS01 > JALYUS01. The sequence goes on from JBBRLR010000117.1 coordinate 8,426, forward strand.
GGCGCGTGCGTGCATCGCCGCGTCGAAGACCACATACCGCCCGCCCCCCGCCGCCTTGGCGCGATACATCGCTGTGTCCGCATCCCGCAGCACCTCCTCGGGCCGGCAATAGGTGACCAGGCCCATCGCGATACCGATGCTCGCGCCGACAACCAACTCCCGGCCGTGGACGGCGATCGGGACGGCGATCGCCTGCACGATCCGCGCAGCGATGTTCGCCACCGTCGTCTGGTCCGCCCCATCCTCCACCAGCAGCGCGAACTCGTCGCCGCCGAGGCGAGCGACGAGCACCGCCGGCCCCGCGCACATCGCGAGTCGGCGCGCCGCCTCCGTCAGCAACTCGTCCCCGGTGACGTGTCCGAGACTGTCGTTCACAACCTTGAACCGGTCGAGGTCGATGTAGAGCACGGCGAACTGTCGATCGCCGCCGTCCGTGCCGCGACGCATCCCCTGCGTCAACCGCTCCATGAAGAGCACCCGGTTCGGCAGCCCGGTCAGCGCGTCGTGCAGCGCGTTGTGGCGCAATGCCCGCTCCGACCGCCTGCGCTCGGTGACGTCGGTGGCGAGCACCAGCCGGGCGGCACGGTCGGCGAACGGCGCCGGGTGCGCGGTCACCTCGACATCGATCACCGCCCCGGTCTTCGTCCGCTGCTTCATCATGCGTGGCCGCGCCGGGCGTTCAGCGTCCTCCCGAAATGCGTGCACCGCCGCGCGCTCGTCCTCGGGGCGCAGGTCCAGGATTTGCATCGCGAGGAACTCCTCGCGGCTGTAGCCGTACCGGGCAACCGCCGCATCATTGACGGCAAGGAAGCACAGCGTCTCAACATCGTAGACCCACATCGGCTGCGGATTACGCTCGAAGAGCTGCCGGTAGCGCGCCTCGCTCTCGCGGAGCGCGTCCTCGGCGCGCGCACGCTCCAGTGCGCCACTGCAATGGTCGGCGAGGATCTGCAGCGTCGCCAGATCGTCCGCAGTATACGCATTGACCTGGTAGCTCTGGATGGTCAGCAGTCCGATAATGCGCTCGCCGCGACGGACCGGAACGAACAGCAGCGACGCGGAGCGACGTGCCGTATCGCCGAAGGGGATCAGTCCGAGCGTCGGGGCGGAGGGCGTGTCACGCAGGATGCGTTGCCCACCCTCGTCGAAGACCTGGCGGACCAATGGCCTGGGATGCGTCAACGTACTCGACGGCGGCACCTCCATGCGGCGGCCCGCCATCTCGTCGAAGCTGAGCACCGCGTGCAGCAGGTCGGTCTCGGGAGCATAGAGGTAGAGGGAAAAGGCGTCCCACCCGAGAAGCGCATCAGCGTCATCCGCGATCACCTGTGCGGCATCCCGGGCGGTCGCCGTCGCGCTCAGTCGCTGCGCAAGCGCCGCAAAGGCGGCGTTCCGTCGCTCGACCTGCTTGCGCTCGGTGATGTCGCGATAGATGGTCAGCGCGGCGGGTTTGCCGGCGTGGGTGATCGGGATGCCGAAGGTCTCGGTCACGCGGATCGCGTCGCCGATCCGCCGACGTACCTCGGTGTGCGCGGTCACCTGCGGCTCCTCATAGGTGCGGCGAATCCGCTCGTAAACCATCGCCTGATCCTCCGGTAGGACGAAGTCAAGTACCGAGCGGCCAACGATGTCGGCGGATCGCTCCCCGCCCAGTTGCCGGACTGCAGCCGGGTTCGCCTCGACGTAGCGCCCGTCGCAGTGAATGAGAATCCCATCGGGTGAGAGCGCGACGAGTTGACGATACCGCTCAATGGTCTCGTCCACCGCCTGCTCGGCGACGGCCCGCGCTGCACGTTCGTCGCGCAGCACTGCGCCGCGGTCCCTACGGGCCAGCAGACCGTGGATCGTCCCGGCGAGCGCGGCGCGGGAGGCGCTCGTCCGGTGCGATGCGACAGCGGAGAAAAGGGCGGCGATGCGGCGGATGCGATGGTCGAAGTCGGCCGGAGACGGTGCGGCGCGATGCATGGAGGCCACCAATACTGATTCGTGAAATAATCTTAGACTATCATACAGTATAACGGGCGTGGGCGGCGAATGTGACGGCGCGAAAGGATCACGGCTATCTGTGGGGAAACCGCTGGCATGCCGTGCTGACCGGCATCACGTTTTGGCATCCCCCCCCTGCGCCGAATTGATATCGTTTGATGCCGGTTCTTCGCCTCATCCGCTTCCGGCGAAGGAGATGCGCGGACGCAGCAGTTTTCTTCCCACGAATCGGCTCTTTGGTCTGAATTCGGCGAACATGTCGGGTCAGTACGCGGCAATGCGGGCGTCTTATCGTCGCGACTCGTGTGAAATCCTGCGATAATGATCAACTGATCTACGAGCGCCATGGCGAGGATGCCCGCCGCGAGCCGGATCTCGCGCCGCAGCATGAGCGATGGCTGTATCCGACGGTCAAGCGCCCCTTCTACACGATGCCCGACCCGGCGAACGCGACTGACACCAACAGCTTCGACCTGCTCTTCCGGGGGCTGGAGGTGACAACGGGCGGGCAGCGCATCCACTCCTACCCGCAGTTACTGGCGAGCATGGCGCGGTTCGGCGTGCCGCAGGAGCCTTTCGCGGGGTACTTGGAGGCGTTCCAGTACGGGATGCCTCCGCACGGCGGATTCGCCATCGGCTTGGAGCGGCTGGTGGGCCAACTGCTCGGCGTGCGGAATGTGCGCGAGACGACCCTCTTCCCGCGCGATGTCCATCGCCTGACACCGTAATCCTGGCGGTTCCGGGAATGGCGGGGTATCGTGACGAGGCGAAACGCCACGAACTGACCGATGCGCAATGGGCGACACTCTCGCCACTCTTGCCGCTGTCGCGGCCTTCTGCGCCGTCAGGTCGCGGTGCCGCATAGAAGCGGGGATAGGGAGTCACGCAGGCGGGTAGCAGTTCATCCCGCTCATCCGGTCTGTCCATGGCGGCGACGGCTCGCCGCCGCCGGGCCAATAGTGGGCGAAGAGATCGGTCCAGAGTCCGTAGGGTGGGGTCTCGGTACGGTCGTAGCAGCGCCCAACGAGGACGCGGGCGCCCCGTGTTTCCGCCTCGCGGCTGAGATCATGGGCAAGCGCGGTCTTGCCGATGCGCGCTTCACCGGAAAGGAGGACGATTCGCCCCCCATCATGCAGCGCGTCATCCAGGTAGGTGGAGAGGGCGATACGCTCACGCTCGCGACCGACTAAGAGGGATGATGCATTGAGACGATCTGACGGCACAACAGCCATGGCGCGCACCCCTGCCCCGTCACGCGGCCCAATCGTCCGGCGCTGAACGATGCGTTATTCTCCCGCGAAATGCAAGATAGCGTAGGGCACTGTCAGCGTGTAAGATGTTCACTTGACCTGCCCCCCGAATCTTGGTCCACCGCGATATGTTCGAGCGTGTTTGGGCGGGACGATCAGCCGCTCGTTGCCGACAGAGCGCGCGTATGCCGCCTGTGTCATCTGCCAGACGGCCTCGCCGCGCAGCAGCCCCGCCGCTTCCCAGTACGTGGTGAAGCCCGTGTCCGAATAGGTGGGCACCATCGCGACAATAATGGCCAGCGAGACGACGCCCGCGATGATCGGGATGATGAGGCCGTGCCTGCCATCCTGGCGGCTATTACAGCCGCGGAATCGGCGTCGTAACGCTGCTAGCGCTGTACTGACACGTTTGATCGTGTTCATCGGTATGTGGGTCTCGATTGCTACCCGTGATGGCTTCCACATTGTCATCGGTGCGGTCATATCATTGGTGGTTATAATCACTCTCAGTCTCAAATGGCGGTAGGTCACAGAACCCCCGCTGTGCCTGTCGAGCGCGGAGGAATAATCGCCTCAAAAAGGAGGGGTTATGAGGTTGTGCCTGAGCGGTCACAGGAAGGGAGACTCCTGAGATTGCCCGAGTTAAACCGTGCCGTTGGCTAACCAAGTCGTTGCGCAGACGCAGTGGCTACTTTTCCACCCCCCTCGACACATGTACGTTCACTGTGTATAATCCGCACATCCGGTTGAGGGAGCCGGACTCGACAATAAAACGGGCGGGGAGTGAACAGGGATGGCGACGATGCAGCCCATGCAAGGGAGCAGAGTGTGGCAGGCGGTCCTCGATGATTTGCAGGGGCGCACGCCGCGCGGCTCCTACGAGACGTTCCTCCGCGGCACGGAGATCGCGGCCTTCGACGCCGACGACGCCCGCCTGACGATCGCCGCGCCGAATACGTTTGTCCGCGAGCAACTGGAAAAGCGGTTCCACGGCACAATTGTCCGCTCGCTGCGCGGCATCCTCGGCTACGAGGTCGCGGTGGACTTCACGATCATCGGTCGCCCGGCGAGCGAGGATGCGACGCCGGGCCGGAAGACGCGCGGTAGCGATCAGCACAACGATATTCCAGCCATCGCGCCGTCGCCGAAAGTGCCCGTCTTCCGGGAGTATCAACAGCCGGAACTCGCCGCGACGCCCGCGCACGGTCTCAATCCCCGATACACATTCGACCATCTGATTGTCAGCGGGTTCAATCGCATGGCGGCGGCGGGCGCGAAGTCTGTAGCCGATACCCCCGGACGCTCCTACAATCCGCTTTTCATCTACGGCGGCGTCGGATTGGGCAAGACGCACCTTCTCCACGCCATCGGGCATTATGCGATGGAGCACACGCCCGGTTGCCGCGTCCTGTATGTCTCCTCCGAGACCTTCACGAATGAGATGATTAACGCGATCCGCGAAAACCGCAACGAGGAATTCCGCACTCGCTACCGGACGATAGACATTCTGCTGATTGACGATATCCAGTTCATCGCCGGCAAGGAAAGCACGCAGGAAGAGTTTTTCCACACCTTCAATGCGCTGGTGCTGGCGGGCAAGCAGATCGTGATGACGAGCGACCGCCACCCGAAGGTGATCGTCACGCTCGATGACCGGCTCCGCTCCCGCTTCGAGGGCGGCCTGACGACCGATGTGCAGACGCCGGACCTCGAATCGCGCATGGCGATCCTCCGGCAGCGCGGCGAGGAGGCCGGCGTGCATGTGCCGACCGAGGTCGTGGACTACATCGCGCATAAAATCCAGTCCAACGTCCGCGAGTTGGAGGGCGCGCTGAACCGGATCGTCATGACGGCGCGGATGAACGGCGTTGCGGTGACGATGGACGTGGCGACGCAGGCGCTCAATGACGTGGCGCTGAACAACCGCCGCCGCCTGATTACCCCGGCGCGGATTGTCGAAGTCGTGGCGAAGTTCTACAACTGCTCGGAAAAGGAGATGCGCGGCCGGGGGCGCTCCAAGGACATCGTCGTGCCGCGCCAGGTGGCGATGTACATTATCCGGCACGAGACGGACCGCTCGCTCGCGGACATCGGCGGGGAACTCGGTGGCCGCGACCACAAGACCGTCATCCACGGCACCGATAAGATCGGAAAAGAGATCGAGACGATCAACCAACACCGCCAGGAAGTCCACACCAACCGTGAAATTCTCTAA
>JBBRLR010000118.1:0-13841 GCA_038231255.1 Thermomicrobiales bacterium
CGGTGGCGGCGAACCGGGCGTATGCGGACGTGGATGCATTGGTTGAGCGGGCGGTGGCCTGGTTAGATGACCGCCCTCCCGCTGACCTGCGCCGACTCGCTGGCCTCACCTCATCCAAGTTCGATTGGCTACCTACTTAGCAGCGAGACCGGTTGTCGGAGTCGTGCGGACGGGGTTGGTGAAGCGCGCCCCATCCATATGAGAAAGGTGTTTATGTCAAAATGAATGCCAGCGTGCGTCGGGTGCGCGTTTGCGGTGTGTGAAGGTCATGCACCGTCCGCCCGATATCCGGCCCGCGTGCTATCATTCACGCGGTTCGGATGTCGGTCCGTCGCTCTATTTCCCGTCGCTGATGGGGTCCGGGGGAAGGAAATGGGGAACAGGGAAAGCGCGATGCGCACCGACGTTTCGGACATGTCCGCCGATGAACTGCGCGCCTCGCTCGGCCTCCTGTCCGTCTTCCTCCAAGGGGTGCGCGACGGCATCCTCGTGCAGGATCGGGGCGGCGCGGTCGCCTTCGTCAATGACGCGGGCGCGCTCCTCTGCGGCTTCGACTCGGCGGCGGCGATGCGGGCCATACCGATTGGCGACGTGCTCGACCGATTCGCCCTGTTCGACGAGGAGGGGCGGCCGTTCCCCGCCGCCGACCTCCCCGCCCGGCGCGTCCTCGCCGGGATGGCCGCCGCCGAGGCGGTGCTGCGAACGCGGGTGCACGGCGGACACGAGGAGCGGTGGTCCGCCGTCAATGCCACGCCCGTGCGGGACGGGGAGGGGACGGTCCAGTTCGCGGTCAGCGTCTTCCGGGACATCACCGAGCGGCGACGGGCCGGGATCAACACCCGCTTCCTCGCCGACGCCAGCGCCGCCCTCGCCGAGTCGCTCGACTACGAGGCGACGTTGCGGGCGGTCGCCCGGCTGGCGGTACCCCGCGTCGCGGACTGGTGCTCGGTGGACATCGTTGACGCGGATGGTGTGCCGCAGCTCCTGGCCCTCGCGCACGCCGACCCGGCGAAGGTCGCGCTCGCCCACGAGCATCGTGGTCGCTACCCCGCCGACCCCGACGCCCCGTACGGCGTAGCGGAGGCGATCCGCACCGGGGAGTCGCAACTGCTGCGCGAGATCGCCGACGACGCGCTCGCGGCGGGGGCGCGAGACGCCGACCATCTCGCCATGCTGCGCGCCCTCGGCCTCGCCTCCTCGATGCTCGTGCCCCTGGTGGCGCGCGGGCGGGTCTTAGGCGCGATGACCTTCGTCTCGTCGTCGCCCGAATGGCGCTACGGCCCCGACGACCTCGCCTTCGCCGAGGAGCTGGCGCGGCGCGCGGCCATCGCCATCGACAACGCGCGGCTGTATCGCGACGCGCAGGCCGCCGAGGCCCGCTTCCGCACCCTCTTCGAGCACGCCCCCGACACGATCCTGGTCGCCGACGCCGAGGGCCGCTACCTCGACGTGAACCCCGCCGCCACAGCCCTGCTGGAATACGAACGCGACGAACTGCTTCGCCTGTCCGTCCCGGATGTGGTTGCAGCGGTGCGCGAGCGAACCGGGGCGGAATACGCGGCCTTCCGGGAGCGCGGCGTGTGGCGCGGGGAGCTCGAACTGCGCCGCAAGGACGGCGGACTCGTCCCGGTCGAGGTGCAGGCGACGGCAGTGAACCTGCCGACCGGGGCGGTCAACATCGCGGTGGCGCGGGACATCACCGAGCGGCGGGGGCGCGAGCAGCGGCAGCAAGAGTTCCTGGCGATGGTCGCGCACGACCTGCGCACACCGCTGACCGCACTGAAAGGGTACGCGGACCTGATGCTGCGGCGCGGGGCGTACAACGAGCGGCAGATGGCGACAATCGCCGCCCAGGCGGGGCGGCTCGACCGCCTGGTCGGGGACGTCCTGGAAGTCTCACGCCTCGACGCCCACCGACTGGAACTGCGGCGCGGCGCGGTCGAACTGACCGACTTGGTGCGGCAATGCATCGCCGAGGCTGGGGAAATGGCCGACGGATACACCGTCCGCATGGCACTGCCCGACGGCTCCATCGTCGGGCACTGGGACGCGGACCGCGTCTGCCAGGTCATCCAGAACCTCGTGATGAACGCCATCAAATACTCCCCGCAAGGCGGGGAGGTCGTGGTGCGGGCCGAGGATTGCGGCGACCGGGCGCGGGTGTCGGTGGCGGACCACGGCATCGGCATCCCGGCGGGGGCGGTGCCACACCTCTTCGACCGCTTCTATCGGGCGGAGAACGCGGAGGCGGGGCGCATCAAGGGGCTGGGTTTGGGGCTGTACATCGCCAAGGAATTGGTGGAGGCGCACGGGGGCGCGATGGCGGTCGAGTCGGTGCTGGGCGCGGGCAGCACCTTCTCGTTCACCCTGCCGTATGCGCCCCCGCCGTCGCCGCCCGATACGCTCGCCCGACGGTTGTGAGCAGGTCGTCCAGCGCAAGCGGCTTATCGATCGATGCCGCCTCTCCGCAGGCCTCGGCGTGGCGCGGAGCGATGACCCGCCATCAGGACGATGAAACAGGCCGGTCGCGGCGCACCCGGCGGCGAATTAATCGCCCGCCATGGACTCCATTCTCCCACCGCCTCGAATTCCGCAATCGCACCCGGTCGGCAAAGATGTCCATCGTCCGCCAAAGGTGCTCACACCACGCAGGTGGGCACCGTAGCCGACCGATGAGCATCTTCGTCATGCATGTGCGTCATGCACGTACTTGGAGGAGTGATTGTGTGGGAAGCGGCGTTCGTCCCCTCCGTCAGCCGAGATGGCCGGGCCAGAGGAAAACCCACGCCAACCTCCGGTGCCGGCTGCAATGTAGAGCCAGGGTTCTCGCACGCGGCGCCTCAGCGGCAGAGGGCTGTCCCACGACGACGATCGCGACCGCCAGTCATCCGTCGGCACCGCCTGCGAGCGGATCGCCACGGGAAAAGGGACGTGCGGCGCGCTGCTCATCAGCTTCCCCTCACCGGCGCGAGGCGCGAGGTCGAGAGGGAGGCGCGCTCGGGGGCGAACGGCGTATCACCGACCAAAGATGCTCACGCAGAGCCGAAGATGCTCATGCCCCGAGGGTGAGCACCTTCGCAAAACAATGAGCATCTTTGCATACGGAGGCCGCCAACACGACCACGAGGGCGTGTCATCCCGGTCGCACCGCGCCCATCCCCGAAGCCGGCCCCGAGGCGGCGGCGGGCGCCATGTCGCGCGACTGGTCGGGATGGGTGGCCGGTCTTGATCGTCTCTAGCATCCGCCACACTTCGGGAATCGCCCCCGTTATGCACCGCGTCCCAGCCTACGACCATGACGACCGTGACGACCAAAGCCGCCCATGCCCCGATCAATCGGTCGTCATGGTCGTCATCGTCGTTCCACCGGTGGGCAGGGATGCATCGCGTCCACGATCAGGGGGCGAAGCGGATGTGGCGCCGATCCGTCCGGTTGCTTCGCGCCACGGGGACCCTGTCGCCACCGCTCGCGACATGCCGACCGATCCGCCGCAGCCCTCATCGCGCACTGGCGCGTACGAAAGAAACGAATGATCCGCGTCTTCTTCGGGCCAACCCGACCTTTCTTCGTTTCTTTCGTTACCATCGCCCCATGGATTCGCCGCTCGCACGCCGATCCCGAGGTGGGTCGACCGATCCGACGCCGTCATCCTCACCGGCGAGCTCCGCGAGATCGGGCGCCCCGCCGGGGTGTCATCTCCCATACGAGGGGGCCTGACGCATCGTTGGCAATCGCCCGCAGGCGCTTCCAGCCGCGAGTAAAGATAATGGCCGCATCGGATCGGCGCCTAAAGATGCGCATCGGCTGCCAAAGAAGCTCATCCCTAACACATGGGCATCTTTGACGACCATGAGCACCTTTGGACGCTAACGGTAACCGTTATGGCGGGCGCGGTCCCACGAATTGTCTTCCGGCACGTCGACCAACTCGCGTGAAGCCGAAGGGGGCCGTTCCCTGCTTCCCTGATGTGTGGTCTTGGCCCTCGGTTTACAGTACTTGTGACCGGGTGAGGGGTAATGGGCGGATCGGGAAAGGCGCACGCTGGCGTTTTGAGATGCGTTGGTGCGTCTGCTTCATGGCTGCAATCCCCAGCGCGCCGGGATCGCCAGGTCGAGGCCCGTCGCCCGCCGGGCGAGGGAGCGCCCCGGCACCCACCCCGCATCGCCCGTGTGGCTTAACAATCGGCAGCGAGATCACGGACAAACGCCAGATCAAGCGTGTGTTCGAGATGGCGATAGAAATGATCCTTGGGCACGGACGCTTCGAGGGATATCAGGACGGACCGGTCGAGATGCCGCGCTTTCGGCGGGCCGAGCATGGTACACCTCCCTGCGCATCGGTTGAAGGTACGATGCTACCGCCCAGGCCATCGATTTTTTAGCACGCTCCCTCCTTTTCGTTACACATTATTAGGCTGCTTCGTCCGTATCGAATCATGCACCCTGCGTCGCTTTCATTTGATCGCCGTCACAAGGATGACCGGGTTTGTAATGGTCAGCACGCCATCGGTCTCGTATTTACGCGCCCCCGCACGCACGTCCGCCTCGACCGCGGCGCGTCCTTCCGCTGGCCAAGTATCCATCTGTGCCCAGTCCCCGAATCCCGCCAGCAGCGTGTCCGCCGAAGTCGTCCACCACGCGATAGGCAACTCGCGAACCGCAGAATCCCGGAACCCCGCTTCGCCCACCATTCGATGGAATACATCGAAGTCGCTCATCCCGAAGAGCGGGCCGTGTGGCAGTTCCGCCGCGTCCATGTGCGCCGCCACCGCAGCAAAGAACAGGCCGATCGCCTCAAGCTTCGCGGGATCACCCCAGACCGTGAAGCCGATGCGGCCCCCCGGCTGCAGCACCCGGTGCGCCTCTTGCAACGCCTGCTCGGGTCGGCCGAGGTGATGCACGACAAGATTACTGACGACCGCATCGAACGTGTATTCGCGACTGAGAAATGGGCTCTTCGACAGGCTTGGTGACGCCTGCCCACGCGCCGTCCGCCCGCTCCCAAGTCACGCTCGCAGGCCACGCTCCCTGGCATCGCCAGTCGCGTCATCGTTCGCCGCGCCCGATGCGGACTTCCTCAGCAGCTCCCCGCGAGCAGGAATCGTTGCCGCAGCAACGGGAATCCCGCTCGCCCGTACATGCTCCGTTTCACCAGCTTCAACCGCGTGACCTGTCCCTCGACCTGCCCGCTGCTCCATTCCGAGGTGACCGCCGCCTCCACCGCGCCATAGTCCCGTCGCAAGCCACCGGCAAACTCGCGGAACTCCCGCAGATCGCTTGTCTCGGCTGCGGTCAGCCAGGCGGTCAGCGCCTGCTTATCGTGGGTGCGCATCATCTGTTGGAACGCTGCTACCAACGGTAGTGCGGTCGCGACATCAGGGCAGCAGTCGAGGAGCGCCGCCCGATAGGCGCGCTGCCCGTCAGTCAGGTCGGTCTCCTCGCGCAGGAAGAGCCAGACCGCTTGGTGCGGCGACACGACCCGGACTGGTGGGGGTATAGCTGGCGCGCTACGCAGCGTACCGCTCGTCGTCCGCACGGGTTTGCCTGGCTGCCCCGGCGTGACCCGCCAGCGCCGGACCTGTTGGCGCACGAAACCCTCGGTGCCCGTGAAGCCCTGCGCACGCAGTTCGCGCCAGAGCGCCGCCGCATTCTGGCAGCCCGCTTCCCAGCGCAGCCGCAGGTAGGGCTCGTACGGCGTTAAGAGCGTCCGACGCGGGCGATTGGGCGTGCGCTCGGGGAACGCGGGGGCGGCGAGATACTGCCGCGCGATCGCCCGCACCCCGAGCCCCTGCCGCTGCAGATCCACCACCGCCTCGTAGCGCGCGAGGCGACGGTCCCGCCGCTGTCGTCGATCCTGCTGCGTCCGGGTCAGGTGGCATGGAGAACCGCCTGTGGGCAATGACAGCGGCGACGTATCCGCACCATCGGCCGCGATTGCTTGCAGCGCAGCGCCCCGCGCACGCTCGGTCAACGTGTGCGCCGCCTCGGTGAGCGCCGGGTGGTGCCGCTGCAGCAACCGTTCCAAGGCTTCCCCGAGATTCTTCAGCAGATGCCAGCGATCGGCAACTTGAACAGCCTCCGGAGCCCCCTGTCGCGCACCGTCCGCGTAGGCACCGGCGCGATCCCGGCAGATGATCGCCACAGCGGGATGCTCGCCCAGCCACTGGGTGAGCGGTGCGGCATCGCGCCCCAGCAAGAGGTCGAGGGGACGATGCGCTTCCATGTCTACGAGGATTGTCCCGTAGGTCCGCCCTTTGCGTCGGCACCAGTCGTCCACGCCGAGGACCTGCGGCGCGCTCGCGTCCGGTAGGCTCGTCGCCATCACCGCGCGCAACAGCGTCACGCCGCTGATCGGGATCCCGAGTTCGGCGAGCAGTCGTGCGCCGGGCGCACCACCAACGGCGACGCCGAAGATCAGCACGATTGTGGAGAGGCGGGTGGTGCGCTGGCTGAAGGGGGCGGCAACGGTTGGCAACCGTTCGGTGAAGATCCGGCGCGGGCAGCAAGGGGTGTCACAGAACCAGCGGCGGGTATGCAGTTCCATGCGCACCGCCAGTCCTTGCCACGGCAGGTCACGCAGGGAGCGGGTGTACCAGCTATGGACCCGCGTGGCGGGTTGTCCACAGACCGGACAGGGGACGGTGCAGCGCCGCGTGCGGGCGACGAGCAGGATGTCGGCGTCGTCGGGGACGATCCGCTCGATAGTGATGACGCGGGGATCGGGGACGAGCGTCTTGGCGCGCATTGCGACACTCCCTCCGGCGGGGCTAATGATCGGAGGAGATTATTGTCGCATAGCCGCGCGGAGGCAGGCGTCACCAAGCCTGTCGAAGAGCCCACTTCTCGTCGCGTATACAAAAAGCCCCTCATGCCGACATGCCGCCCATTATCGCAATGGGCGGCATGTTCACGTGTGCGCGGGGAAAGGTGTTTGCCTTGCCGGGGGGCGCTGTGGCAGACTCTCTCCATGGGGACAAGCGCAGGGATAGACGGGGTGACACTCACAGAGGCGGCGACCGCCCTTGGTATCAGCCGCTATGCCCTGAAGAAGCGTGTGCAACGAGGCGGTATCCCTGCGTACAAAGACGAATCCGTCGCGTGGCGTATCGTCCTTCCTGTGGGGGACACCTACGGGGACATGTCCCGGGACAAGATGGAGGGACACGTCCCGGGACAGATGTCCCCGGCTGTCCCTGACCAACTCTCGGTTGTCATGGACCAGTGGCTCCGGCCCCTCGTTGATCGGATCGCCGAACAGGCGGAAGAGATCGGCGGGTTGCGTGCCGATCTACGCGGCGAGCGGGGCCAACGGGAGCAAGCCGAGCGTGAGCGCGACGAACTACGGGCGCGTCTCGCAGCGGCCGAGGAGCAGGAATCGCCCATGCGAAGCATTCCCGTCGCTCCTGGGGGCGCTCAGCGCGAAGAAGAGGTATTCCCGAAGCAGCGGTGGCCCTGGTGGATGCGAATCCTCGGCGGGAGGTAGCATTGCCACTCCGGGGAGTCAGCCACTACCAGCCGCTCCTGGACTATCTCCATTCCACCCCGGAGAGCGAGGTCGTGCTCACCGTCGCTGCGATCGCTGCGGTGCTCGGCTTCCCCCTACCGAAGCAGGCGCAGTTCGGCAGCTGGTGGAGGGATATCTCACGCAGTCAGGTGGGGCTCTGGTGGGATGCAGGCTGGCAGGCCGACCTCGATCATCGCAACCAGCGGGTCACCTTCACGCGCGACGTGGAGGGGTAGGCGATGCCGAGGGGGGAGTGGGGCCGACCGCGTCCGAGCAAGTTCCAGCCGCTCGCCGACTACCTCGCCGCGCTGCCCGACGACCGCGCGACGCTGACGTTCGCGGAGCTGGAGGCGATCCTCGGCCTGCCGCTGCCGATGAATGCCTACATCACGTCATGGTGGTGGCACAACGCGAAGTATGCGCATGCCCGGAGCTGGGAAGCGGCGGGCTGGCACGCCCGGTACGACCGTCGCAACGCGTGTGTTCATTTCACCCGCACTGAGGAGTAAGTCATGCCATCGGGACATAAACTCAGTGACAAGCCGAGCAAGTACCAGCCGCTGATCGACCTGCTTACTGGAGCGAGCGGCGACGAGGTGACGCTGACCTACAAGGAGGTCGCGGCGCTGATCGGCGGGCCGCTGCCGGAGACGGCGGTTCTCCAGACCACGTGGTGGAGAGGCAAGCGGTACGACCATGTGCAGGCGTGGCAGGCGCTGGGGTGGCGCGCCCATGCCAGCGCCGCCAACCGGCGCGTCCGGTTCACCCGTGACGGCGAGGAGGGCCGGGATGAATAACAAGCAGGCGTCCCATCTCCGCCCCGGCATGACGATCCGCCACAAGGTGCTCCACGCCGACCGCGCCATCGCGACCGCGACCGGGTACGAAACTTTCACCGTCGAGCGGGTCGTGCGCCCGACGCGCCAGAATGACGACGTGATAGTGCATGCAGGCGGCCAGGCATTCAAGCCGTGGGAGATTGAGCGTGTGCGGTATCCCGACAACGAGCAGACGCCGTGACCAGCAAGTATGACCGGCTGGCCGACCACCTTGCCGCCATCGGTGCGGCGACGACCACGCTATCCTTCGCCGAGGTCGAGGCCGTCGTCGGCCCGCTCCCGCCGCAGGCACGGTACGCACCGGCGTGGTGGGGAGCGACGCCTGCGGGGCGCTACATGTACACCCACGCGATTAGCTGGCGACAGGCCGGGTACGTTGCTGACCGGCCCGACTTCCCCGCCGCCGGAGCACGGCGAGTGTCAAGAAAGCGTCTTTGAGGTGTCGGAAGAGATGCCAAGGAAGAGCAAAAACCACCCCATTCTGACGTCATTCTGGGGACTGACCTGACATCAGGGTGGGGTAGACCCTATCCTGACGCAGGACTCCCGTTGTGAGAGAGGCAAACCGGGCATCGCTCTGTTGTGATGGTGCGCCGCTACATTCGCGAGGGCGATTTGTACCGCGACAATGCGGCGGCGCAGATCGGGCTGTAAAGAGTACTGAGCAGGTTGTCAGGCTCATCGGCGGCGATCGCGCTTGTCTTTGTCCTATCCAGTCGCGCATACTGGCCGCGCAGAATATTTGCCATACAAAGCGTGTGGGACGCGGCGTCGGCCAGGAGAACGAGATGATCGAGCGCGGCGCTGCCGATCCGAAGCGGATCCTCTTGGTCGAGGACGACCCGGCCGTCGCCGACCTCCTCGCCCTCGTCCTGGGCGAGGGCGGCTATCTCGTCGAGTCCATCGCGTGCGGGCGCGCGGCGCTCTCGATCCTCATGACGCGGCAACCCGATCTGCTCCTCCTCGACCTCGGCCTGCCCGACCTCGACGGCCTGGCGGTCTGCCGCCTCGCCCGCCGCCACGCCCCCGACCTGCCGATCATCATCCTCACCGGCCGTGTCGCCACCGGGGATGTCGTCGCCGGCCTCGATGCGGGGGCGGACGACTACATCCGCAAGCCGTTCGACCTGGACGTCCTGCTCGCCCGCATCGCCGCCCTCCTGCGCGCCACAGGGCAACAGGCCGGCGATCACGTCCGGCGCTCGGTGTAGTCAGGCGGAGTCGCGCGCCGCCCCGTGGTCGCCGTGGTCGGCGTGGAAAGTGTACCCCACCCCCCGTACCGTGCGGATCAGGTTACGATCCTTCGGGTGCGTCTCGATCTTATGCCGCAGCCGGCGGATGTGCACGTCGATCCGGTTGTCCGCATTCTCCGACTCGTACCCCCACGTCTGCGCGATCAGCGTCTCGCGCGGGATCACCGCGTTGGCGTTGCGCATCAGGCACTCCAGCAGGCGCATCTCGGTCGGCGTGATCGTCACGGCGTGCCCCGAGGCGGCGGTGAACGAGAGGCGACCGAGGTCCAGGCTCGTCTTTCCCACCCGCACCATCGCGCCGATCGCCGCCCGGTCGACGCGGCGATAGCGGCGCAGCACCGCCCGGACGCGCGCGAGCAGCTCGGCCGCCTCGTAGGGTGTGATGACGTAGTCGTCGGCCCCCTGGTTGAAGCCGCGCACCAGGTCGGCGCTCGTGCCGCGCTCGCCGATCAGGATGACCGGGGTATCGGGGTGGGAGGCGCGCAGCTCGGCGCAGAGCGAGAGGCCATCGATGTAGGGCAGCTTGACGGCGAGCAGGATCAGGTCGACGGCGCGCTGCCGGAGGGAGGCCTCGAGGGCGCGCGGGTCGGCGAGGGTGGAGATGGCGAAGCCGGCGTCGGCGAAGAGGAACGAGAGCAGCCGACCGTGCAGCGGGTCGTCGTCGACGGCGAGAATGTGCGTGCCCATGGATCGTGTCCTCCTCAATGATGGCGACGAGATCGAGGCAGCCTCTCCAGCGCGGTGCCGCCGTCTATATGCTTGAACGCGAGACGTAGGAAAAAGTGACGGTGTAGTCAGGAATATAGTAATATTGACTATAATGTCTAATGGGGTTGCGTACTAAATCTGATCCGGGGTTGACCGTACACGGGGCGATTGGCGAAAGGGAGGATCGTGTGCGCTGAGGCCCGCGACGCCCATCGGCACGGCTAGAGAGTGCGTGGGACTGTGTCCGATTGGGGTGCACCCCAGTCGGACAGGCCGCTGCGTATTTCTCGTCGCCTCGCTCGGCGTCGCGACCGAGGCTGACGATTTTCTCCGCTTCGTGAAGGGACCCCTGTCCCAATCGGGAGTAAGGGAACGCCGCCGCCCGAAGGCGACAGCGTAGGCAATCGGCGGGAGCAGTGGTGGCATCATCCTCCGGTCACCGCCGGGATCACCCGCTCCGCGGTCAGCTGCAGCGTCTCCCGGTCGGACGGCATGATGCCGCACACGCGCTCAACCATCCGCCCGGCGCGCGCCGGGCAGCGCGACCAGCGCGATCACCGCGAGGCTGAGCAGCAACCCGAACGCGCCGACCCCCTTACCGGTCGCACTGGTGGCGCTGAGTATCTGTACCCCGGATACCAGGAGAATCAGCACCGCCACAACGGTCGCGAGTGCGGCGGCCCCGCTGCGCAGGCCCCAGAGGCCGACCGCAGCGACGATGGCCGCCACGCCGAGGACGACCTGGATCGCGACGACCGCGACGGGGATCGGGGCGCCGGACAGGAATGCGCCGATGGACGCGAGGTTGCACAAGCCGTCGAGCACCAGGAGCGCGGTCGCGACGGTGACGGAAACGGGACGCGCGAGGGATGTGGGTGCGGGGAACGTGGACATGACGAACCTCCTTTGGCCGACCGAATGCCGCTACCGGCGATGTGCCCGGTGTGGCGTCGTTCGCGGCGCCGTGCCGATCCGACCGCCCACGATCCAAGCGTAGCGGGCGCGCTGTCCCGCCGTCATGGGAGCGCTGTCCCGGTGCCCTGTCCCGGAGGACGGGACAGGGCACCGGGACACCGCGCCGGGCATCCGGTCGCGTCCCGGCCTCGCCTGCGCGACCGTGCATGATCGCGGCGTCGAAAGGTGCGCGAAAGGGAAGGGCAGGCTGCGTCCACGCCCCTTCCTGACTCGCTTTGATGCATCGGATCGTGTCTAGCGGCCGTCGCGTCCCAGTCCCGCCTCCCGTGCGCGGACGATCGCCTCCGTCCGGTCCGCCACCTGCAGCTTGCTGAGGATGTTCGTCACATGGTTGCGCACCGTCTTCTCGCTGAGGTAGAGCCGCCCCGCGATCTCCGCGTTCCGGTGGCCCTGCGCAATCAGGCCCAGCAGTTCGCGCTCGCGGTCGGTGAGTTCGGGGAAAAGTTGCGGCGGCATCGCGGGTCGGGCATCCGCGAAGTACGCCATCAGTCGAGCGGCAATCGCCGGGCTGAAGATCGCCTCGCCGTTCCCGACCGCCCGGATTGCCCGCAGGATCTCGTCGTATTTCGCCCCCTTGAGCAGGTAGCCGCGCGCCCCGGCGCGCATCGCCGCGAAGACCGAGTTGTCGTCCTCGAACATCGTCACGACGAGCACGCCGATGTGCGGGCTGGCGTGGAGGATCGCCCGCGTCGCCTCGATCCCGCTCATCCCCGGCATCTGGATGTCCATCAGGATCACATCGGGCTGAAGCGTGCCGGCGAGTGCCCCCGCCTCCTCCCCGGTCGCCGCCTCACCGACGAGGACCAAATCGGGCGCGGCGTCGAGCAGCGCGCGCAGCCCGTCCCGGAAGGTCGGGTGGTCGTCGGCGATCAGGACCCGGAGCGGTTCCATCGGCATCCCTCCTCGACTAACCCGGCGGCAGCGGCAGGCGCGCCGTCACACACGTCCCGCCCGCCGGCACGGCTTCCACGGCGAAGTTCCCGCCCAGCTCGGTCGCCCGTTCGCGCATCGAGGTCAGCCCCACCCCCGCAGGCCGCGCGGCGGGGATGCCGATGCCATCATCGGTGACGGAGACCACGAGGGTCCGCGGGGCGTCGTCGACCGCGATCGCGATCGTGCAGGCGCGCGCGTTGGCGTGGCGCGCGACGTTCGTCAGGGCCTCCTGCGCGATGCGATACGCCGCGACCTCGACCGCGGCCGGCAGGGCGGGCAAACGGCTCGGGGCATCGATCACGATCTGCAGCCCGATGGCGCCATCGCGCGGCGTGCCACCCGGGGTGCGAAACGGGACGGCGCCTTCCTCGATCGCCCCGACCAGGCCCAGCTCGTCGAGCGTCGGCGGGCGCAAATCGTAGACCAGGCGGCGGATGTCGGTGAGCGCGGCCTGCAGGTCCGTCTCCATCCGGTCGAGCAGCACGGCGGCGGCCGCCGGATCCGCCGCGAGCAGATGCCGGGCGGCGCCGACGTTGAGCATCTGCGCGCCGAGTTGCGGGCCGAGGCCGTCGTGCAGGTCCCGGCGTAGGCGGCGACGCTCCTCCTCCCGCGCCGTCACGAGCCGCTCGCGCGAGCGCCGGAGGTCGGCGGTCAGTCGTACCGCGTGGGCCGCGATCCCCGCCTGGCGGGCGAGGTCATCGAGCAGGCGGCGATCCGTCGGGCTGAATGACTCGCCGCGGGAACGGGTGGCGACGGATAGTTCTCCCACCGTCTCGCGCTGGTAGGTGAGCGGCAGTCGGAGCGTCGTCGCGGTCGGCGCGCCAGAACTTGCGGCCACGACGAGCGCCCCGTCCTCGTTCAGCGCGATCGCGGCGTGGGGCAGCTTCAGCGCCTCCCGAATCGTCTGGACAATCGCGGCGAGGACGGCGTCGGGCGCGATCGTCGCCTCCAGGCGCCGCCCGAGGCGCGAGAGCACCGCGTAGGGGTCGTCGCGCTCGCCGTACATCAGGCGATTGACGCCGCGCTGGAGGCGCACGCGCAGCGGCTGGAAGAGCACGGCGACCGACGCCGTGCCGAGCAGCGCGAGCGCCGGGTTGCCGCGCGCATTCAGGAGCGCGCCGGGCACCGCCACCACGACGACGTAGGCACCGACGACGCAGGCGGTGAGCGCCGCGTAGACCAGCGTGCGATTGATCAGGATGTCGATGTCGAAGAGCCGGTAGCGGAGGATCGCGATCGGCAGGGAGAGCGAGGCGATAAGCAGGGCGCCGGTGGCGACGGCCCGGCGCGCGATCGCCGCGAGCGAGCCGGGCGCGTCGAGTGCCGGGAAGATCGCCGTGAGCGTATAGACCGCAGTCAGGATCGCAAACGTCAGCGCGAGACCATAGACAATTAATTTCATCTGCTGGCGCTGGGTCGTGTCGGACACCCGTCGGTAGCGGTAGAGTTGCGCGCCGAGGCCGGTGCCCAGGAAGACCAACTGGCTGGTCACCGGCGACAGGGGCGACCAGCGATCGGGATCGAGGACCGAATGGGGCGCGATCACCCCCGGTAGGTACCAGACGACCGACGCGACCGCGAGCCAGCGCGTCCAGCGGGGCACGAACCGGCCATCGGGCAGCAGATACA
>JBBRLR010000119.1:0-13815 GCA_038231255.1 Thermomicrobiales bacterium
CGTCAAACTCCACCTCGCCACCAGCCATCCCGGTCAAGCGCTCTGGCATCTCCTCGCCGCCGCCTTTCCCCCTTTATGAATAATGCAGGCTAACCCCCGGCCCCTTCCGTCCCTCGGCGTGGGAACGGGAGGGGAGTCTGCCGAGGATCCGTGGTACTCAGAGAAATGCTACAAGTTTCTACGAGAAGACACCCCTTCCCACGCCGAGGGACGGAAGGGGCCGGGAGTTAGGTTCCCGCCTTCTGGTAATCGTGCCGCAATTGGCGGTAGCGCGCCGTTTTCGCTTCGGGATCGAAGTAGAGGCGCGGGATTTCCATCGCGTTCTTGCCGAACAGCACGAATTCGAGCGCGACCTGATCTTCCGCACCCTGCTGCGCGTGAATGTCTTGCGGCGGGTGGGGGATGATCGCCGTGTCGCCGGGGCGCAAAATCCGCTCCGCCGCCAGTTCGATCTCCGCGTGCCCCTCGCCATCGCCGCTGTCGAGGCGGCGGTACTCCTGCAAGCGATCCACGCCGGAATAGACGGCGACGACGCCCCAGGCGCCATGGTTGTGGATCGGCGTGTTCGTTTCCGGTGGGAAGCGGGCGCGCACGAGTGTCAACCCTGTCTCGTCCGTGTAGAGCGGGCGAGATTGCCGTCCGAGGCCGTCGTGCGCGTTGCCGAACTCATGCGCCGTCTCGGTCAGCGCCGGTTCGGTTGTGATTGCCTTCATCCGCTCGGCGATACGCCGCAATCCCGCCTCCGTCGCCCCCTCGTCGGCGAGGATCGCCTTCACGTCGGCGATGAATGCGTTGACGATGGTGTCCTGGTCCATGGAAACCTCACCCCCCAGCCCCCTCTCCTTTGCCGACAAGCAAAGGAGAGGGGGAGCAAATCTTTTGTAGGGGCGGTTCGCGAACCGCCCTGTCCGTCCTCAGTTCTTCGTCGTTACCATGCCATCGCGTAGCCATCGCGGCGGGGATCGGCGCCGCCCATCAGGGCGCCGCTGTCCGGGTCCACCATCACGCCCTGTCCGCCGCCGACAAACATCGTCCAATCGTCCATTACCTGCACGTCGTGGCCAAGTTTTTCTAGTTCGGCGCGCACGTCGGCGGGGATGCGGCCCTCCATCGGCAGTTCCGTGCCGGTCGCGGTGCGGAAGCGCGGCGCTTCGATGGCGGCCTGGATGCTCATACCATGATCCATGATATTGAGCATCATCTGCGGCGTCGTTTCCATGATGCCGAAACTGCCCGGTGTGCCGATCACCATGAAAAGTTTGCCGTCCTTCCAGACCTGTGCGGGGGCGAGGCACTGCTCCACCCGCTTGTGCGGGCCGATGGCGTTCGGGCTTTCGGGATCGAGGTCCATCCAGTAGGTGAAGTTGTTGAGCGCCAGCCCCGTGCTGCCGAAGACGACGCCGGAGCCGAAGGTGCCGCCGAGTGTCTGCGTGACCGAGACGGCATTGCCCTGCTCATCCACGGCGTCGAAGTGGGTCGTGCTCTGCTTCATCGCGTACGGATCGCCCGCGAGGATTTCTTCCCGCCGCTTTTTGGAGGTGTAGCGGTCGCCGCCCGCAACGCCCGCCTTGTGCGGGTTGATGAGCGAGCGGCGATGGGCGGCGTACTCCTTGGAGAGCAGACCCTCGGTCGGCGGGTTCGGCGCGGGGGCGTACTCGGCGCGGTCGGCGACGGCGAGCTTCATCGCCTCGGCGAGGTGATGGATATACTGCGCGCTGTTGTGACCCATCCCCGCCATGTCGAAACCCTCGACGATGTTCAGGGTTTGCAAATACTGGATACCGCTGCACGGTGGCGGCGGGCAATACACATCGTAGCCCCGGTAGTTGACACCGATCGGCTCGACCCACTCCGGTGCATAGTCGTCCATATCTTTTTGGACAATCAGGCCGCCGTTTTCTTGCGAGAAGCGGACGATCTCCTTGCCGATCTCGCCCTTGTAGAAGGTCTCCATGCCCCCCTCGATGATCGTGCGGAATGTGCGGGCGAGGTTCGGCTGCTTGAGGATCGCCCCCGGCTCCGGGGTGTAGCCGCCCGGCGCATACTGCTCCGCCGAGGTCTTCCACGTCAGCAAATTCGCCTCGCCGTTCTTGAAGAAGCGCGCATTATTGATCGAGAGCGGGAAGCCACTCTCCGCGTACTCGATAGCGGGCTGGAAGACGGTCGCGCGGTCCATCGTGCCGTATTTCTCCAGCGCGGTCAGCCAGCCACCGAGCGCGCCGGGGATCAGCGGCGAAAGGATGCCCTTCTGCTTGTCGTCCTCGTGCGTGTACTTGCTCAGTTCAGCGGCGTACGGGCTGCGACCGTTGTAATCGAGGACGATTCGCTTCTTGCTTTTGGCATCGTAGATGAACATGTAGCCGACACCGCCCGCGCCGGACATATACGGCTCGACGACATTGAGCGCCGCCGCGATGGCCACCACCGCGTCAATCGCATTACCGCCCTGCATCAGCATCCGCTGCCCGGCGAGCGTTGCCAGATAGTGCGCCGACGCACACGCCCCCCGCTTGCCCATTACCACCGGTCGGTGCGCCAACCCCTTGTTCGTCCACGCCATCGTACCCTCCCGGGCAGTAGTCAGTAGCCAATAGTCGGTAGTCAGAAAGGCTACCAAACGATGAGGCACTGATTTCTTATGACAACCGCTAACCCGCTACTCGCTTCGTATTCCCTCACTGACTACTGACTACTCGGCAGCGCTGCGAGGTAGGCAGCGCTGCTTTGGGCGATCAGGCCCCAGGCGCTGACGCTGAAGAAGCGGACGCCACGGGCGTGCTCGCGGGCGGCGTCCGCCCCCGTCGGACAGTTCATGCCGACGGGTTTGCCTGCCGCCACGCCGAGCCGGATGATCTCGGCAATCGCCTCCTGCACGGCGGGATGATTGCGCTCGCCGGGGTGGCCCATGGACTGCGACAAATCCGACGGGCCGATGGAGATCGTGTCCAGCCCTTCCACCGCCAGAATATCCGGCAGGTTCTCCACGGCGCGGATGTCCTCGATCAGCGCGTTGACGAGGATCGTCGCGTTCGCCGACCGCGCGTAGTCGCCCATTGCGCCGCCAAGCCCATACTCCGCCGCCCGGACGCCTGCCAGCCCGCGCGACCCCATTGGGTGATAGCGCGCCGCCCGAACCGCCCGTTCGGCGTCCGCACGCGTCGTCACCTGCGGGACGACGATCCCCTGCGCGCCGGTGTCGAGATAGCGGAGGATTTCGTGCGGCGCGTTCGTCGGCACGCGGACGATCGGCGTGATGCCGACCATGTGCGCCGCCCGCACGAGGTCCTCGCAATCCTTAACCGTGATGTGTCCATGCTCGGCGTCAATCAGCACATGGTCCCACCCCGTCAGGCCGCACACCTCGACGAGTGCCGCGTCCGCCACGGGAATGATCGGCCCCGCGCTCCACCCACCTGCCGCCAACGTCTCCTTCATCCGATTCGGTCGCATCGCTAACCTCCGAGAAAACGTTTGAACCGCAAAGGGCGTGAAGGACGCAAAGGAGAAAAAGAGGGGGCTTTGCTAGTTCTGCCGACATGCACGATGGCTGACTGATGAGCGCGATGGTACTGTGGCGTGGCACGAGGCGTCAAGGCGACCTCCGCCGAAGGTTGCACCGTGTGCCTGTTCATTTCACTAGAATAAAGTCGGCGGACTATCAGGCATCCGGCGGCTCGGTAGGCAACGGGACGGCGGGGGTGTCCTCACCGATGACGGGTTTGGCACGCAGTTCGTCCCAGTGAGTATGCTCGACCGCGCCAATCTCGCGCAGATGGGCGGCATCGTTGTAGGCGACGAGCCGCCAGCGCGGGGGCCTACCAGGACGAGCACGCCGCTCCCAGTGGGTGATCGAGGTGTTGTGCGTTTGGAAATCTACCGCAGGAAGCGACTGCGTATTCAGTCCGAAGAAGCAGAGCAGCGAGCCGTCAATCACGCCGCCGTGGCAGACGACCGCGATTGTTTTGCCATCGTGTTCCTGGGCGATACGGTTGAGCGTCGTGCCGACGCGGAGGAGGAATTGCGCCCAACTCTCGCCGCCGGGGGCGAGCGGGCGGTAGGGATCGCGCTCGTAATCGGGCACGCCATAGCGCCGTGCGAACTCATCCAGTCGCAGGCCATCCGCCTCGCCGACGCGCATCTCCTGCACATCGTCCTCCCAGAGGATCGGCACGTCGAACGCGGGGGCGATGATCTCCGCCGTTTGCCGGGCACGCGGCAGGGTGCTGGCGATGACGATGTCTGCCGCGATCTCCCGCGTGCCGATCAGCCGGTCCCGCAGCGCCTCCGCCTGCCGCACGCCGAGCGGCGAAAGGCCGGTGTCGCCGCGCATCCCGCCCATGATCGGCTCGACATTGCTTATCGCCTCGCCGTGGCGGATCAGATACAGGTGTGTCATACGTCCATTATCCCCTCGCTCTTCCTGCTTCGCTTTCATCGCGACCGCGACGCGCGTTCACCCGGTACGGGGCAGTATACAAAAGAAGGCCGCCGGGGTTGTTGCCCCGGCGGCCTTCCTTGTTCGCGAGTAATGTGGGGGATCGGTGTTACGTGCGCGCGTCACGGTTGAAAACCTGATCCTGCGCGGTGGTCGGCGTCGTAACACCTGCGGGGACAATCGTCACGGTGCGCTCCGGCGCGACCGTCGCGGCGATGGTGACGCTGCCATCGGAGCGGTCATTGCGACTCACGTCCGCCGATCCTGCCGCACCGACTGCCCCACTGCCCGCGAGCAGCGAAATCGCCAGCGAACCACTCGTCAAACCAACTGCAAACCAACGACGCATCTGAACCTTCATGATAAGCCTCCATACTTTCTGATATGCCCATGAGCAGCATTGCTCTATGTGCATAGAGTATGGGAGAGATGTTACTTAGAAAGAGACAATATCTTACAGATGTCTGTCGTTTTTGCTCTTTGCCCTTACCTTCAATACACGATGGCGCGCCAAATGGATGATTTTTGGGGTAGCGATGCGAAGAGTGAGTGATTGACGGATCGCGCATACTCATACCGTAGGCACAGTGTCTACGGTATGTCTCATCTATGAAAAGGGATGCAGCTTGGATGATTCAGCAGAAACTGCGGCGGCAAGGAAATAGCCTCGTCATTACCATTCCCAAAGAAGAGATCGCGCGATTGAATCTCTTGGAACGGAATCGGTGCTCAACCAGCCAAGCCCGCCGTTGAGTTTTGGGTGCGCGTACGCGGTTGCGGAAGAGCAATTGTGCCATGTGAAACCTCGAACGAAGAACTGAGCAATTATGCTTCTTATCCCCTCCAACACCATCGGCAAACGCGGTGTTCCCATATGCCTACGCCCCCAGGCATAGCAAACACGGACATTGACAGTTGTGTCGGATTGTGAGTATGCTTCGTCGCATATCTGGGAGCACAGACAAGCGCCGTTTAGGTGGTGGGTTGCAATCTCGCCACCGGGGCTTCCCGCATTGTCGGTGTATCGTTCTATTGGGATGTCCTTCAGGTTTCACCGATCTACCAAAGGAGTGCGGCAGTGGAAACGCGGGAACAAAGCAGTGTTCGTGGCAGTCGGCTGACGCGGCGCGGGTTCCTCGGCGCCGTCGCAGCCAGCGCGGCGACGGCGATCCTCGCGGCGTGCGGCGGCAGCAAGGCGACCGAAGCCCCGAAGGCGACAACGGCGGGCGCCGCCGGGACAACCGTACCCGGCGGCGCGGCGAGCACGCCCGCCACGGTCGCGGCGACAAATGGCACTGCAGCCCCCGTCGCGACAACCGCCCCCGCAACCAGCAACGCGGATGCCGGTTCGCTGACGATGCTTTCCACGCAGTTCTCGCCGATTGATCAGGCGGAGAAGTTCCGCAAGACGATCCTCGCCAACTTCAAGGGCAAGGTGGACTTCCTGCCGCAGGACTACGGGCCGTACAATGACCGTATCCGGGCCGAAACGCAGGCCAATAAGCTGACCGTGAGTATCCTCGGTGGACTGCACGGCGACCTTGTCCCCTTCGCGAACGATGGCCTGTTGCAAGACCTTACACCGCTTCTCACCAAGCTCGGTGATCGCGGCTTCCCGAAATCCTTCCTCGACCTCGCGAAGGTCGGCACGCCGGACAAGACCTTCTATATCCCCTGGATGCAAGCAACCTACATCATGGCGGCGAACAAGAAGGCGCTGCAATACCTGCCGCAGGGGGCGAAGCCGGAGACGCTGACGTACGCGCAACTCAAAGAGTGGGGCGCGAACATGCAGAAGGGGTCCGGTCAGCGGCGCATCGGCTTCCCCGCCGGCCCCACGGGACTCATCCACCGCTTCTTCCAGGGCTACCTTTATCCTTCCTACACAGGCTCGACCGCCGTGCAGTTCAAGTCGCCGGAAGCGGTGCAGATGTGGACGGACTTCAAGGAAATCTGGCAATACACGAATCCTGGCTCGACCAACTATGCGAACTCCGGCGAGCCGCTCTTGTCCGAGGAGATTTGGGTTGGCTGGGACCACATCGCGGGGCTTTTGAACGCGCTCCAAACCCGCTCGAACGACTTCATCACCTTCCCGGCGCCCATCGGCCCGAAGGGGCGGGGCTTCATGCCCGTCCTCGCCGGGTTCGCCATCCCGAAGGGCGCACCGAACCAAGCGGGCGCGGAACTGCTGATTGATTACCTGACACAGGCGCCGCAGCAGATAAGCACGGCCAAGGAAGAGGGCTTCTTCCCCGTCACCAACGCGACCGTCCCGGCTGATCTCTCTGCGGGCGTCAAGCTGGAGGCGGACGCGATTCAGATGCAATCCTCCGGTTCGGGCGGTATCACGACGCTCCTACCCGTCGGCCTCGGCTCCAAGAACGGCGACTACAGCAAGGTCTACTTCGATTCATTCCAGCGCATCGTCGTCAAGAACGAGTCAGTGCAGACGGTGCTGGAGGATGAGGGGAAGATTATGCAGGGTATCTTCAACGACACGAAGGTGCCGTGCTGGGCGCCTGACCCAACGGGTACCGGCGTATGCACACTCAAGTAGCCACCGGCGAGCGGGCGATGGCGCCCCCGGCACGGCGGCGAACCCGCCGTGCCGGGGGGCCCGGCAAGTCATTGTCCGTGTATCTGCTGCTCGTCCCTGCGGTGATCTTCCTCGCGGTCTTCGTCGTCTGGCCGATGTTCCAGGCGCTCATCCTTTCCATCCGTGGGGAGCACGGCGGCTTCACGACGGTGAATTTCCATCGGATGACGGGAGATACCTTCTTCTGGCCGGCGGTCAAGTACACCCTGCTCCTCATCGTCGTCATCCTCCCGTGCCAGTTGGCGCTCGCGCTGGCGATGGCGCTCCTCCTGCAAGCCGACCTGAAGGGCAAGGGGTTCTTCCTGTATGTCTGGGCAATCCCGCTGGCGATCTCCGACCTCGCCGCCGGGATCGTCTGGCTCTCTATCTTCGCCCCGAATGGCTTCCTCAACTCGATCCTGCACGGGCTGGGCTTGCAGCAGAACCCGTTCCCGTTCCTGACGACCGAGCATCCGGTCAGCAGCTTCCTGGCCATCGTCGTCGCGGAGACGTGGCGGGCGACCTCGCTGGTCATGATCATCCTTCTCGCCGGTATTCAGGTGATCCCGAAGGATTACGGCGAGGCGGCGGAGGTCTTCGGCGCGACCGCCTGGCAGCGTTTTCGCTACGTGACGCTGCCGCTCCTGCGCCCCAGCCTCCAGGTGGCGCTCATCCTGCGGACGCTCGCCGCTTTCCAGGTCTTCCCCATCATCCTTGCGCTGGTTGGTCGCAATATCCCGGTGCTGGCTGAGGAGGCGTACTACTGGCGCGCCACCCTGACCAACAACTACGTCGCCGCTGCCTATGCGGTCGTGATTATTGTCGTCTCGATCGTCGTGACGATCATCTACCTGCGCGCCCTGCGGGTGCGCGATGAGCAGCAGGGGCTGTGAGAACCTGACCCCCCGGCCCCCTTCCGTCACTCGGCGTGGGAAGGGGGAGGGGATTCGCTGCACGATCACGGCGTTTGGGGAATACCACGGTAATTCGCATAAGTCACCCCCTTCCCACGCCGAGTGACGGAAGGGGGCCGGGGGGTTAGGTTTATGACCGCCACGATCACGAGACCATCTGAGGGGACGGCGCCCGTCGTGCGGAACCGGGCACGCTCGCGGCGCTACATGCTGGGGCGGGTCGGGCTGTATGTGCTGGCGATCCTGATTACGCTCTTCATGCTGCTGCCGATCTATTTCATTGTCATCAGCGCCTTCAGTCCACAGGCGAAGATCTATGCCTTCCCGAAGGCGCTGATCCCCCACCGAAGCGACTTCTCGACGGCGACGTTCTCGTTCTTCATCCATTCCACCGGGGTGCCCGAGTCCGTGCGCAACAGCATCGTCGTCGGTATCGGCACACTCCTCTTGTCCACGCTGATCGGCGCGCCCGCCGGATTGGCGCTGGCGCGGTTCGTCTTCAGCGGGCGCGCGGCATTCCAACTCTTCATCCTTTCCACGCGCGCCTTTCCGGCGGTGATTCTCGCCATCCCGCTTGCCGTGACTTTCATCCGGTGGAACCTGTATGACAAACTGCTCGGCGTTATCCTTGTGCATACGGCGTTCACCCTGCCGACGACGATCCTCGTCATGAGCAGCGTCTTCGTCAGTATCCCGCGCGATCTGGAGGAGGCGGCGCTGACGCTCGGCTGCACGCCGTTCACCGCCTTCTGGCGCATCATGCTGCCGCTCTCGCTGCCGGGGATGGCGGCGACCGCGATCTTCACCTTCGTTGCATCGTGGAACGAAGTCTTCGCGGCGACGATCCTGACGGTGAAGAATCGCACGCTGCCCGCGCAGGTACTCGCCTCGCTCAACAGCTCGCAACTGCCGTACAAGTTCGCGGGCGGCTTCGCGCTCGTCATCCCCTCCCTGGTCTTCATCTTCTTCATGCGCCGCTATCTGTTCAATATGTGGGGGCGCGTCGTGCGGTAGTGGGGAACTGAGGAATCAATGGCCGAGATCAACATCCAGAATATCGTCAAGACCTTCGCGGGGAGCAAGCAGCCCGCCGTCAATGACGTGGACCTGACGATTGCCGACACCGAGTTCATGGTACTGCTCGGCCCCAGTGGCTGCGGCAAGACGACGCTACTCAGGATGATCGCGGGGTTGGAATACCCGGACAGCGGCAGCATCCTGATCGGCGGGCGGGATGTCACCGACTTGCCGCCGCGCAATCGGGACATCGCGATGGTTTTCCAGAGTTACGCCGTCTTCCCGCATATGAAGGTGCGCGACAATATCGCCTTCGGCCTGCGGATGCATCATGTGCCGAAGTCCGAGATCGGCCAGAAGGTCGAGCGTGCCGCCGATCTTCTGCAACTGACGCCGTATCTCGATCGCTACTCGGCGCAACTCTCCGGCGGGCAGCGGCAGCGCGTCGCGGTGGCGCGGGCAATTGTCATGGAGCCGTTGGTGCTGCTGATGGATGAGCCGCTTTCCAATCTCGACGCGCTCCTGCGGCTCAATTTCCGTAGTGAACTGAAGCGCCTGGTGCAGGAGATCAAGACGACGACGATCTACGTCACGCACGATCAGGTTGAAGCGCTGAGTTTGGGAGACCGCATCGCCGTGATGCGCGACGGCGAGATCATCCAGTGCGGCACGCCGATGGAGGTTTACAATAACCCAGCGACGGAGTTCATCGGCAGTTTCATCGGCAACCCGCCGATGAATTTCCTGCAGGGACGGCTCCGGCACGAGAACGGGCGTGCGCACGTCGCCATCGGCGAGCACATGCTGAATGCCCCATCGGCGCTGGCGGCGGGGCCGGACGGCGACGTGCTCGTCGGCATTCGTGCGGAGAATATTCAGGCCGATTTGCAACCCACGACCGATGCCCTCGCCGCCCGCGCCGAGGTGATCGAGCCGGTCGGGGCGAACCTACTGATCACGGCGGTCGTCGGCGACCAGCGGATCAAGGTGCTGACGCGCACCGACTTTCCGATCGAGACGAACGGGGCGCTCTGGTTGCAGCCGGAGTGGGACAAACTGCGCTGGTTCGATCCGGTGACGCACCGGGAGATTGCGAGCGAATGAGCACAGCGCATCAGCCGTTCGGCGGATCGCCGGAGCAGTTGGCCGTCCGCGCGGTGGAGATATTGCGCGCCAACGACCTCGGCGGCTGGACCAAGGCCGCGCCGCGCCTCTATCCGCACCAGTGGAGTTGGGACAGCGCCTTTATCGCCATCGGCCTCGCGCACCTCGATACCCGGCGCGCTGCGCAGGAACTGCGCGTGCTCTTCGCCGCGCAGTGGGCGACGGGGATGGTGCCGCACATCGTCTTCAATCCGGCGGCGGGCGGCTACTTCCCCGACCCCGCACGGTGGGGCACGACGATCGCGCCCGCGAAACCGGCCGACGTGCTGACGAGCGGCATGTGCCAGCCGCCCGTCCACGCCATCGCGGCGCACGCGATCTGGGAAACCGCGCGGCAGCGGGGCAAGGCTGAAGCCGCCGATGCGACGGCCTTTCTGCGCGAACTCTATCCGCGCCTGCTTGCCTGGCACCGCTACCTCGCCACCGACCGCGACCCGGAACAATCCGGGTTGGTGACGATCTACCACCCGTGGGAGAGTGGCGCGGACAACTCGCCCGCATGGGACAACGCGCTGGCGGCGATCACCGTCAGCGATCTGCCGCCGTATGAGCGGCACGACCTCAAGCACGCGGACCCCTCGATGCGCCCGACGATGGCGGAGTACGACCGCTATCTCTGGATCGTCGAGGTGATGAAGCGCGGGCACTACGACGAGGCGACGACCTACCGGACGAACCCGTTCCTCATCAAGGTCGTCTGGTTCAGCGCGATCTTCGTCGCCGCGAATGACGCCCTGCTGAAAATTGCTGACCTCGTTGACGCAGCAGACGAGGATCGCGCGACCATCACCGAGTGGCGCGACCGTGGCCTGCGTGGTTTGGATGAGCGGTGGGACCCGGAACTGAACCTCTGCCTCGACTATGACCTGCGGGCCGGTGCGCCGATCCGCGTGCGGGTAATGGGCGGCTTCGCCCCGCTGATCGCTGGGCATCTGACGCCGGCGCGGCGGGCGACGATCCTCGCGACGCTCGATGGGTCGGCGTGGCTCGGCCATCCGCGCTTCCGCTGGCCCGTGCCGCCGAGCACCAGCCCGGACGACCCCGCGTTCGACGCGTGCCGCTATTGGCGCGGCCCGACGTGGCCGGTGATGAACTGGCTCTTTTGGTGGGCGCTTGTGCAAGCGGGCGAGACCGAACGGGCCGCGACCCTCCGCCGCGCCGCGCTCGATCAACTTGCGGACGGCCTCTTCGGCGAATACTACGAGCCGTTCACCGGCGAACCCCTCGGCTCCCTCGACCAATCCTGGACCGCCGCCGTCGCCCTCGATTGGCTCGCAGCGGGGCAATGAGTGGGGAAGTGGCCCTCCTCATATTCGTTCACGGTAGCCATGTCGCCGTTCGTGGCGGTGCGATTGTCCCGTAAGGGCGGTTCGAGCACCGCCCCTACCAACGAATGCTCTTTCTCTCGTGACGCATTGCTCATGGCTCGTTGCTGTCGAAGTAGTCACGCAATCGTTCGATGGCGATGCGGGCGCAGCGGTGGAACATGCCGACAGTATCGCCCGCGATATGCGGGGTGAGGAAGGCGTTGTCGAGCATTCGGAGCGGGTCGTCGAGCGGGAGCGGCTCGGTGTCGTAGACATCGAGAAAGGCGTGGAAGCGGTTCTTGCGCAGTTCCGCGACGAGCGCGGGCGTATCGAGCAGGGGGGAGCGCGCGGAGTTGATGAAGACCGCGCCGTCCTTGAGCAGTGCAAATTCCCGCGCGCCGAGCATGCCGCGCGTCGCGTCCGAAACTGCCATGTGGAGCGAGATAACATCCGCCGTCGCGAGCAGTTCGTCCAGCGCGACGCGCCGGATGCCGAGGGCGCGGGCGTCGTTGTCCGACAGGAAGGGATCGTAGGCGATCAGCGTCGCGCCGAAGGCGCTGAACCGCTGCGCCGCCACCTGCCCGACCCGGCCCGCGCCGATCAGCCCGACGACGCTCTCGCCGAGCAATCCGGCATCGCGCCGCCCCGGTTCGGCCCAGAGGTCGCCGGACTTCAAGCGGCGGTCGAATTCGACCAGCCGCCGCACGCCGATCAGCGCCGCGCCGAGCACCCACTCGACGACCGCCTCCGTCGTGGCGTCGGACGCATCAATGACCGTAACGCCCGCCGCCGCCCACATCGCCCGCGCCGGGACGTGCCCGGTGTGCCACCAGTGGGAGATGGCGATGGCGCGCACCGTGTCGACTGCCGCGAGCACATCCGTCGTGATCTCCGTCGCGCCGATGCCATTGAGGGAAAGGATGCCGCACACGCCGTCGAGCGCGTGGATCAGTTCGTCCGGCGCGTACGGCTCCGCCCGTGTGCCGCCGGTAGTCACGTCCGCGAACTCCCGCAGGCGCGCCTCGTTCTCGGCGTCCATGTACAGCCCGTACCACTCCGCGGCGCGGTGGATGTAGATATGCGGCTTGTGTCCCATCGCCTTCTCCTTATTTGTGACGCGCGGCGTCCGGGTTACCCGGACATGCGCCCGGCCTCGACTGCCCCGGACTGCGTTCCCGAAAGCATAGTGCATCGCGTCCCCGGACGGCGCGGTTTGCAGAGCGCGCCGACGCATTTCCACTCGCTGATTGTCGGTTCGTGCCACCGGGAGTCGTCGCTTGTGATGGGACCGACTCTGATGTATACATGCCTTGGCCGCACCGAGTGGACACATCAATGCGCCGGTCGGAAACGACCGATTGCTCGCCCGGCTTGGCTGGGGACTGCGGTATCCGAATGAGGGGGGAGTGGGAGATGGGCGCCGTTGGGGACGATCTGCCTGACTATCGGGATGCTCTGCGGGAGCCGGATGTCCTCGCCCGTTTCGAGCGCAACGTGCGCTCGACTGGCGTGAGCCGCCGCGCCTTCCTCGCGTTCGCCGCCGGTGTCGCCGGCACCGCCACGCTCGCCGCCTGCGGGGGTGGCGCTAGCCCCACGGCGACGACCGCTCCCACTACTGCGGCGCCCGCCGCCGCGCCGACGGCCGCGCCAACGACCGCCGCGACGGTCGCGGCTCCGACTACTGCGGCGCCCGCCACTGCGGCGCCCGCCCCCACGTTGGTGGCACCGTCGGTTGCACCAACGACGGCGGCAACAGCGGTCGCCACGACCCCCGCCATCGCCGCGTCCGGCCCGGAGAGCAAGAAGCTCTACGTTCACTACATCACCGCCGAGCCGATTAGCCACGACGTCAACCAGAACATCTTTTGCGGCGGCGTCCTCCCGATGCACGCGGGACTGCTGCAATACGACCCGGACTTCGCTATCCTCCCTGACCTTGCCGAGTCCTACGCGATCAACGGACAGATATATACCTTCAAGATTCGCCAGAGCGCCACCTGGAGCGACGGTCAGCCTGTCCGGGCGCAGGACTTCGTTTATTCCATTCGCCGCTTCGCGGACCCGCGCACCGGCAATCCATACAAATCCTACTGGGATAGCGTCATCAAGGGCGCATCCGACCTCTCCCGCTCGCCCAAGGATGCCCCTAACCTGGATCAACTTGCCCAGGCGATCGGCGTGCGCGCGGTTGATGACCGCACCCTCGAGATCGCCGGCGACGCATTCGCGGCGCTGATCGTGCCGCAACTCGCCTCGTGGGCCTCGTCGCCGGCGCGGGAGGAGTTCGTCAAGAAGTACACGGACAGCGCCGGCGTCTCGTCGTGGACGGACCCGAACAAGACGGGCGGGCCGGTACTCGCCAGCGGCGCGTACCAGATCACGGCGTGGAAGCACAACCAG
>JBBRLR010000120.1:0-13646 GCA_038231255.1 Thermomicrobiales bacterium
CGCCTTCGCCATCGTCGGCTGCTCGTATGCCGCGCTCGGTTTCCTCGCGCTGCGGTTGGTGCTGCACCGCAGCAGCGGCGGGCAGAGTTCGGACGCCAAAACGCAGGACTGGACGGCCCGCCTGCTCAAGCATCCGGTCGGCGTCGTGGTGATCGTGCTGATCGGCCTGATCGTCCTCGGCATCGCGGGATTCTTCTTCTTTCAGGCAATCACGGCCCACTTCCGCGATCAACTGACCATGGCGGACGCGCACGCGGCGGAGCGGCGATGGGTCGTCCCGCTTGGCCGGGTCGGATATGCGGCGCTCGGTGTCGTCAACGCGATCATCGGCCTGTTCCTCATCGTCGCGGCGCTCCGGCACAATGCGGGGGAGGCGAAGGGATTGGGCGGTGCGCTGACCGAGATCACGCACCGATCGTATGGTGCGTTCCTGCTCGGAGTTGTCGCCCTCGGCCTGATCGCCTACGCACTCTATACCTTTGCCGAGGCACCCTATCGCCAACTCGTGCGCGCCTGAGAAGCCCGCCGCCACCTGTTTTCTTTCAGCGAAAGAATGTCCATTGCTCCTTGATTAAGCGCTCCTCCCGATAGACAATCCGTGCTCCGCGCGCGGCGTGGTGGGATCGCGTGTGTCGAGGAAGGGAGTCGGATGATGGATGGAATGGACACGGAAGACGGCCGGGTGCGCGTGTGGATCGAGTCGGAGCACGGGGCAATTGAAGTCGAAATAGAAACGAGGCGCGCGCCGATCACGGCGGCGAATTTCCTGCACTATGTCGAGGGCGGCTTCTATGATGGCGGGCAGTTCCACCGCACCGTGACGATGGACAATCAGCCGGACAATGCTGTGCGCATCGAGGTGATCCAAGCGGGCATCAACCCAGATCGGGCCGAGCAGCGTCGCGGGCCGATTCCGCTCGAACGCACGAGTGTCACGGGTCTTGCCCATCGGGATGGGACGATCTCGATGGCACGCGGCACGCCCGACAGCGCCGTCTCCGATTTCTTCATCTGCATCGGCGACCAGCCATCGCTCGATTTCGGTGGGGCACGGAACTCGGACGGGCAGGGGTTCGCGGCGTTCGGCCATGTCGTGCGCGGCATGGCCATTGTGCGGGCGATCCAAACGTCCCCGGCGGACGGCCAGAGATTGACGCCCCCGATACAGATTCTCCGCGCCCGAAGCGCGGATTAGCGCCGCTTTTCGTTGGCGGTGGCGGGCTCCGGGTACCCTCTGGGTGGCATGCCTCTCTGGTGCAGGCTAAAGCCCACCACCACCAGAGAGCACTGCCGGATCAGTAATCATGAGGGGAGGGGCGCTCGTGGCGCGTGAACTGGCGGTCGGGTTCGACTTCGGCACCTCGAACTCGGCCATCGCGGTGATCGAGCCGGGCAGGAGCGTGGCACGACTGCTACATCTTGATCGGATCACGCCGCGCTCGACACATATCCCAACTGTCCTGTACCTGAGTCGGGATGGCACGACCCGGATCGGCTACGACGCGATTGAAGCCTTCGTCGCCTCGGAAGCGGGGCGACGGGTCGTCCGCGAGCGGCAGGCGACGGGGCAGTACATTGACACCGAGGCCGAGGGCCTCGGCCCCCAGGCGGTCTGGACGGAAGTAGACATCACCCAACCGGGCCGCTATTTCCAATCGCTCAAAAGCTTTCTCGCCGACCGTGGCTTTCGCGGTACCAATGTCTTCGGGCGCTACTACACGATGGAAGACTTGATCGCGACGATCATGCGCGAGATGCGCGTGCGCGCCGAGGAGGAAGTCGGCCAGCCGATCACGCGGGCGACGGTCGGGCGGCCCGTCCACTGGGCGGAAAACGACCTGAAGCGGGACGCGCTGGCGCTGCAACGGATGGAAACGGCGCTCGCGGCGGCCGGATTCACGGACGTCCGTTTCGTCCCGGAGCCGATTGCGGCGGGGCTGCATTTCGCCGCCATGTTGCCCGCGCCGCGCAACGTTCTCGTCTTCGACTTCGGCGGCGGCACGCTCGACGTGACGGTGATGCGGATCGGCGGCGGCGAGCGCGCCGTCCTTTCTACCACTGGCATCCAGCTCGGCGGCAATACCCTCGACGAGGACATCATGGACGAGCGGTTGCTCAAGTATTTCGGCCAGAATGTGCGCTGGGGTGTGCAGCAATTGCCGATGCCGAACCATATCCTCGATTCGATCCGCCGCTGGTACACGATCCCCGATCTCAACGAGCCGGGCACCGTCGCCTTTTTACAGAATCTGGAGCGCGAAACGGAGGGCGCGGCGCGGCGTCAGGCGCGCGCGCTGATCGCCCTCGCACGTGGCAATCGCGGCTGGTCGCTCTTTCGCGAGATCGAGCGGGCGAAGATCGGCCTGTCGGAGCGCGAGCGCGAGCGGATCGCCTACGGCGCGGACGCCATCGCCATTGACGAGCCGCTGTCGCGCCGCGCGTTCGACGCGCTGATCGAGGCGCGCGTGCGTCAGGCGGAGCAATGTATGAATGCCGCGCTCGCCGCCGCCGCGCTCGAACCGGGCCAGATTGACGCCGTAGTGCGCACCGGCGGCTCCTCCGCCATCCCTCGCTTCCAACGCCTCCTTGCCGACACTTTTGGCGCGGACAAACTCCGTTTCCAGGACGCCTTCACCTCGGTCGTCACCGGCCTCGCCCTCAGCGCCGCCGGTCAGATGGCGGGCTGAAAGAAGGGGGGGAATTTAACGCAGAGCGCGCAGAGGGCATCCGTACCACCTGGTTTTCTCTCACGAACTGCGTCACTCCTATACATGCTAGCGTCGCGGTGCAATCTACTATCCGTTGTGTTAGCATAGCGTCGTTGGATATTGTTTGTGTAAGGGGGGAGACATGCAGGGGTTGTCGCGTCGTTTCATGGGGTTTGTGGTATTGGTGGCGCTCTTGGGGCTTTTTGTTGTCGGTGCGCCGGTCTCGGCGGCGATGGTGGACGCGGATCACGATTACATCTCGATCATCTCGTCGGGCGAAGAAGTGCCATTCAGTGATGCGGGCACGTACGGGTGGGCAACCTATCATATCAATGATGACGGGCAGAGCATGACCTACACGCTCTGGATCAATGCGATCAACAATCCCGTCGCGGCGCACATCCATGTCGGCGGCATCGGCGTCAATGGCCCGGTCGTCGTCCCACTTTACAGCGGCAAGGATACCGGCGCGGTCGGTGGGGTCCTTTCCTCCGGCACGATCACGGCGGCAAACCTCGACGGCCCCATGAAGGGCAAGACGATGGACGACCTCTTCGCGGCGATTAAGAGCGGCAACGCGTACACCAACGTCCACACGGCGAAGAGTCCCGGCGGCGAGGCGCGCGGCCAGATTCACAGCGACGAACTGGGCCGACTCGGCGGGTAATACGTAGGACTGAGGACTGAGTAGGCGGAAACGCGGTTCCGGGGAGCAGGCGCAAAAGCCCGCTCCCTTTTTCATTACTGCGAGATGGGATGCCGGTATGAACGCACTCAGTCCTCAGTCCTACGTATGATCGCATCTGTCATCCAGGCGACGCGGGCCATCGCGCGGACATCGTGGACGCGCACGATGTCCGCGCCCCCGGTGATGGCGATGGCGACCGTCGCCGCCGTCCCTTCCAGGCGATCCTCGACAGGAAGGCCGAGGGTGAGGCCGATGAAGGATTTGCGCGAGACGCCCGCGAGGATCGGGATGCCGAGCGTGCGTAGTTCGGCAAAGCGGCGCATTAACTCCAGGTTCTGCGCCACCGTTTTGCCGAAGCCGATGCCGGGGTCGGCGATTAATTGCGCGCGCGGGATGCCCGCTGCGGTTGCCCCGGCCATGCTTTCTCGCAGCCACGCGATCACCTCCGCGACGACATCCGCGTACCGCACATCATCGTAGTGACCGCCGAGCGCATCCACCGTCGCGGTCGCGTCGCGGTTGTGCATCAGGACGAGCGCCGCGCCGGTGCGCGCCACAACGCCCGCCAGCGCCGGATCGCGATGGAGCGCCCAGACATCGTTGACCATCGTCGCGCCCGCCGCCAGCGCCGCTTCCGCCACCGACGCGCGCGAGGTATCCACCGAGATCGGCACGGCGAGACGCGTCGCGAGCGCCCGGATCACCGGCACGACGCGCGCCCGTTCCTGCTCCTCCGGCACGAAGGCCGCGCCGGGCCGCGTGGATTCGCCGCCGACATCAATGATGTCCGCGCCGTCCCGCACGCACTGCTCCGCCCGCGCGATGGCCACCGCGACATCTGTCACCCCGTCGCCGGAGAACGAATCGGGCGTTACATTGAGGATGCCCATCACGTACGTCTTCGCGCCCCAATGGAGGAGCGTATCGCCGCAATGGGTCGGTGCGAGGGTCGTCATCTGTTCTATCCCGGTAGCGTAGGCTTCAGCCTGCGTGAGAGATCGCAGATGAAGCCTACGCTACCAACGTATCGCGAACCGCGCCGACGAGGTAGAGCGAGCCGGTGACGCAGATGAGATCGTCCGCGTTCGCCCACGCCCGCGCGGCTGTGACGGCGGCAATGGGGTCCGGGATGACCTCGGTGGTGGCGCGCGGGTAGAGCGTCGCGAGGAGCGCCGCCAGTTCCTGCGGTGGGATCGCCTGCCCCGGCCCGAAGTCCCCGTACATCGCGAACGAGGTGAGCACGATATGATCTACGACTGGCGCGAGGCGCGTGAGCATCGCGGCCACATCGTGCCGCCGCGTGAAGGCCGCGACGACAACGAACCGCCGGTACGTGAAAAAGTGGCGGATGGCGGTGAGCAGTGCATCAATCTTGTCTGGACTATGCGCGCCATCGAGGACCATTGTCGGCCTTCGGTCCACGACTTCGAGCCGTCCGGGAATGCGGACTGCCGGGAGGGTGCGCCGCAGTATTTCATCGGGAACGGTGAGACCGTGGGGGATGAGGGCATCGGTTGCTGCGATGGCAAGTGCGGCATTCTTCACTTGATGCGCTCCAAGCAGACCGAGACGAAGATGTTCACGCTCCCGCTCGTTCACGCGCAGATGGAAGATCTCACCCTCCTCGCCGGAATTGTCTTGAAAGGAGGCGAGCACATCCAGCGTGATTTCCTCCCCCAGTCGCCAGAGCGGCGCGCCGACGCTCGACGCCCGCTCCGCGACGATCGCTCGTACGCTCGGCTGCGTGACGCCCGTAACCGCGATGCAGCCCGGCTTGATAATCGCCACTTTGTCCCGCGCGATCTCCTCTACGGTGTCGCCGAGGATTTCGGTGTGATCGAGGCCGACATTCGTCAGCACGGCGACGAGCGGCTGGACGACATTCGTGCCATCGTACGTGCCGCCGAGGCCGACTTCGATCACCGCAATATCTACGGCGATGCGGCGAAAATGGAGCAGGGAGAGCGCGACGGTGAACTCGTACCACGTCGGCTGGACGATGCGGGCGGCGGGCGCGGCCTCCTCGATCAGCGCGAGTAGCTCACCGTCGCTGATCGGCGTGCCATTGACGACGATCCGCTCGTTGACGCGGCGCAGGTGCGGCTTCGTGTGTAGGCCGGTGCGGTATCCGGCGGCGGTCAGGAACGCGGCGGCAATCGTCGCCGTCGAGCCTTTCCCCGCCGTCCCGCCGACATGCAGGATGGGTAACCCAATCTGCGGGTCGCCGAGATGCGCCAGGAGCCGCCGCATCCGCCCCAGGTCCGGTCGCTCCCCGACCGGCGACGCATGCGCTAGCGACCAGAGCCGCGCGTCAATCTCACCCACCCCCGCGTCATCCCGCATGATTCGCCTCCCTACATCACGATTGTATACCTCGAATGGCAGGGAACGAAGCGCAGAGGACGCAGAGGACACAGAGGGGAAATGAAAAAGTGGGAATAGTTTTCGCCCATCCTGTTTCTCTCTGCGTCCTCTGCGCCCTCTGCGCCCTCTGCGCTCAATCTCTTTTCGTTGCATCGTGGGCGTCGTACACTCGCGGGGTCAGCATGGGAGAAGGCGAGTGTCGCGTGCAAGGAGGCTCAGATGGAGTATCGAACGATGGGCGCGTCTGATCTGAAGATTTCCGTGATCGGCTTCGGCTGCTGGGAGATGGGCGGCAACCAGTACGGCGATGTGGACGATCAGGAAGAGACACGCGCCGTCCACCGGGCGATTGACCTCGGTGTGACGCTCTTCGACACCGCCGCCATCTACGGCCACGGACACTCCGAGGAGGTGCTCGGCAAGGCGCTTGGATCGCGCCGCAATGAGATCATTCTCGTCACCAAGGGTGGGCTGAGTTGGGAGGTCGTCGGCGGGCCGCAATCGCGGGATAGCAGCCGCGCCGCGATCACCAAAGGAATTGACGACAGTCTCCGGCGGCTCGGCACCGAGTATGTGGACCTTTATTTGATCCACTGGCCCGATGTGAATACGCCGATCGAAGCGACGATGGAAACGCTCAATGACCTCGTGCGGGCGGGCAAAACGCGCTCCGTCGGTGTCTCGAACTACAGCGCGGCGCAACTGCGGGAGGCGAAGCAAACGGCCGATATTTGCGCCAATCAGGTCGGCTACAACCTGTTCGACCGTCGTTGGGAGCGCGAGATGTTCCCGACGGCCCGCGAACTCGGCATCGGCGTGATGGCCTACGGCCCGATGGCGCACGGCCTGCTCACCGGCGCCTTCACGACGGAAACGACGTTCGTGGAGTGGGATTGGCGGGCGCGCGGGTCCGCCTTCGGCCAGCGCCTCTTCACGCCGGAGAATTTTCCGACGAATGTCGCCGTCGCGGATCGGTTGAAAGAACTCGCCGTGCGGCTTGGCACGACGCTGCCGAAACTCGCCATCGCCTGGGTCTTGCAGCAACCGGCGGTCAGCGTCGCGCTGGCGGGCATCCGCAAGCCGGAGGAGATCGAGCACAACGTCGGCGCGCTCGATCTCCGGTTCTCGCCGGACGATCTCGCCGCGATTGATGAGATCATGGCGGGTGCGGCGGGCCAAACAGACGCGATTCCTCTGTGATGCGCGCCGTTATCCCACCCGGCGCCTGCGAACTTCGGCTGTCAGGGTTCGCCATCGCGGGCAGGAAATCGTGACAGGGAGGAGCGGATTGATGCGCATAGAAAATATTGCCGATCACTCGGAGTGGGTCGAGACGGTCGCGCGCTGGCAGTGGGGCGAGTGGGGCCACCTCGACCCTGCCGACTCGCTCGGCGCGCGGATCGAGAGCCTGCGCGATCAAACAAACCCCGATCGCATCCCCATCACCTACCTCGCCCTTGATGACGGCGACGCGGTTGGAGCGGCGTCGCTGGTCGAGGAGGATATGAGCGCGCACCCTGAGTTGTCGCCCTGGCTCGCTAGCGTCTACGTCGTGCCCGCCGCGCGCGGACGCGGGGTGGCGAGCGCGCTCGTGCGGCGTGTCGTGGCACAGGCGGCGACGATGGGCGTCGCGCAACTGTAT
Organism: Thermomicrobiales bacterium; assembly: GCA_038231255.1. GTDB lineage: Bacteria > Chloroflexota > Chloroflexia > Thermomicrobiales > JALYUS01 > JALYUS01. The sequence goes on from JBBRLR010000120.1 coordinate 7,403, forward strand.
CTCTACACGCCGGACGCGCAAGGGTTGTACGCGAAGCTCGGATGGCGGGTGATCGCGACGGAGCATTTCGAGGGTCACCTTGTCACAATCATGGCGATTGATCCCCGGCTCGACGGCGCGCCCACGCAGACCCGGTGATCCTTGCGCGGCGCCGTGGCTAGGGAATCAGTTGGTTGCGCACATCGTCCGCGACGCGCGCCGTTTCCCGGAGGTGTTCGCCCGCCTCGGAGCGGATCGCGGCGATCATCGCCCCCCAGTGATCCATCGCCGCCGCATCGGGCGCATGCGCGATCATCAGCCCGGCGCGCCCGTATGCGCGGCGGCTGGCCTCCGCGATGATCTCGTCGTCGTTCCATCCGCCCACCACTGCCCCACTATTTTTGAGGATTTTGCGCAGTTCCTCCTCGATCAGTCCATCAGTCACCGACATGCATTCTTCTCCTTGCGAATATCCAATCCCACAATCGTCAAGGCATCCACCGTGCCACCGACCATTTCCGGCCCGGACGCGAGAAAAAAGAAGGGTCGCGCCTACCGCTCGCGCGCCCTGCGTGCTAGCATGGGCGGTCGGGCAGCCAAAGTGTGGCCACCCCTTTTTTCGCGCCGGGATGAAAGGAGACGCGATGCTGCGTCGCATGCATTTGCCACGGCCCGGCGAGCAATCTCCCGCTATCCGGCGCTACACGGTGATGATTTTCATCCTGCTCACCGCGTTCGGCGCGTCGGACCTGCTCATCAATCTTTACCTGACGCGCCTCGGTTATCGTGAGGACTTCATCGGCCTGACCAACGCGATCACCCAGCTCGTTTGGGCGGTATCGGCGGCGATGGCGGGTACGCTCGCCCACCGCTGGAGTTCGCGGCGCGTCCTGATCGTCGGTGCGCTGATCTTCGGCGTCGGCTACGCGCTGCGCGGGATCGTCACGGCGCCGGGACTGATCATTCTCGCCTACTCGATCGGCAACATCGGCGGCGGCTGGGTCTTCGCGATTGGCATGGCCTATATCGCCGAGTACACGACCCCGGCGAAGCGGCTCGGCGCGATTGCGATGTACACGATGGCGAGCAGCCTTTCCACCACCCTCGGCAGCCTCAGTGGTGGCTGGCTGCCGAGCCTTTTGACCCGTTTGAGCGGTGGGCACGAGAGCGGGGCCGGGGCGATCCGCGTGACGTTGCTGATCGGCGCGGGCGTCATGCTCGTCAGTGTCCTGCCGCTGATCGGCGTCGGCCCGCCGCCCGTCGAACCGGCCGTCGCCGCGCTCCCGCCCGATTTGCCTTCATCCATCCCGCGCGAGCCGCCGCGCCGAACGCCGATCCAGCAGACGCGGCGCGATGTCGGCGTCTACTTCACCTTCGCCTTTATTCTCGCGAGCGGCGTGGCGATGGTCATCCCGTTCTATAACGTCTATCTGTCGCGGCATGGCTTCAGCACCGGTGCGATTGGCGTTGTCTATGGCTGCGGCGGCATTTGCGGCGCGCTTTTTGGCCTCGCGATGCCGGCGTTCGGGGCGCGCGTCGGCGTGGCACGGGGGGCGGGTATCCTGCGCGCCTTCCCCGGCCTGCTCTTTCTCGCCCTCGTCTTCGTGTCGCCGGCCTGGCTGGCGGTGGCGGCGCATATCTGCCGACGCGGCTGCTTCGACGCCTCGTATGCGCTGGAATCAAACTTCGCCAGCCGCCTCTTCCCGCCCCGGATGCGCGCCCATGTCTTCGCGTGGCGCGAAGCGGTCCTCAGCCTCGGCATCGCGCTGCTCAGCCCGGTCGGTGGCCTCCTGATCGTCCATTACGGCTACCGCGCCGCATTCTCGGTCTTCGCCGCCACGACCGCGATCATCCTCGCGTTCTTCCTCGGCTACTTCGTCCCGCGCGAGCGCCAACTGGCGGCGGGAACCTGATTCTCGGCCCGTTCTCCCCACCCCGCCGGTGTGAAACTGCTCGTGTGAATCGCGATCGCCTGGCCGAGATCCGGCGCGGTGAGGACTTCGACCGCGACGACCCATTTGACCCACTGGAAGCCGCGCCGCCCCGGTGCGACGAGGCGCAGGGGTGCGCCGTGGTCGTGGCTCAACGGTTCGTCCCCGACGTGCGTGGCGAGCAGGGCGTTACGCGCCTCGTCGAGCGGCAGGCTCCAGCGATAGCCCGTGACGGAGCGGAAACGCACCCAGCCCGCGCCCTCCCGCACCCCGGCGCATTCCAGTAGCGTGCCAACGCGGACGCCCCGCCACTGTTGCGTACTCGCGAAGCCGCCCGTACAGTCGAGCGTCGCTTCCAGCGCCTCGGTATCCGTCACGTTATCGTAGGTCGCGGCGAATGGCTGTACGACGTGTCCGCCGACCGCGAGCGTCCATGCGGCGGGGAGGGGACGTGGGCGGTCGGCGACCCAACTCGTCGCCGGGAAGGCGTTGCCCGCAAAATCGCTGGTCGCGCGGGAGCCGGTGAAGCGGCGCGCACTCCCGGCGAACCGCTGCTGCGTGGGCCAGAGCGCCGCGCCGCCCGCCGCGAGGCCGAGCCAGCGGAGCGCCTGACGCCGCCCCGACATATCCCTGAAGCGTAACGGCTTCGCGCGGGCGATCATGTGGATCGAGACGAGGAGGATGAGCAGCAGACCGAGGGCGATGTGCCAGTTGAGCAGGCCGAATCCCGCCGCGTTGAACCGCCCGCCCGCCACCCACCAGATACCACTGCCGAGTGTCGCCAGCACGCCGAATGTCGCCAGGAGGCCGATAATCGTCCAGCGGTCCCACCGGCGCGGATGGAGTAGCCGGGGGAGGACGCGGCGCAGTTTGCCGATCAAAAAGAGCGCGAGCGCCAGCCCCGCCGCGCCGTGCAGCGCGAAAACCCACCAGAGGTCTGACCGACCCGCGTTGTTGCCCGCCAGCCCGGTCGCGAATGCGACGCCGAGGCAGAGGGCGAGGCTCCAATCGGTCAGACGGGCGGGCATACGTCGCTACGCTCCTTCAGGACTGAGGACCGAGACTGAGTGATGCAGAATCTAGCCCACTTCTCCCGAAGTGTAACAGCAGGGATGACCATCGGCACCCGGCACGGCGATGTGACTGCTCGCCGCGCCCCTCTCATCGCTCATTGCTCGTTGATGACCAGATCGTCATAAAACGGCCCGCATGCACGTTGTAGTAATGTAGATACATGAATCGTAGTTTATCAATGAGGTAAAGACATGAACCTGAGGAGACAGATTCTTCGTGGACAGGCGCTCTCGTGGATTCTCGTGCTGCTCGTCGGCGGTGTCGTGTTCCTCAGCATTACCCGGAACGCGACCTCGACCGAGCAGCGCAAGGAGGCGCAGGCGCAACTGGCGCAGATCGAGGTAATCAAGTCCGATGTCGTGGACCTCGAAACGGGGATGCGCGGTTACCTCCTCACGGCGCACACCGAGTTCCTCGAACCATTCAACCGCGCGCGGGCCAGCATTACCGAGGACATCAACACGGAGCGCGCGCTGCTCGGCAAGGACGGACAGGGCACGGCGACGACCCGCGCGCAGGACGAGACGCTGCGCGCTATCCAGACCCAGATCAACCTCTGGCTGACCGGCGTCGCGGCCCCGGAGATCGCAAATATCCGGGGGAACGCCAATACCGCTGTTAATATCCCGCTCCAGGTGCGCGGCAAGCAGAGCATTGACGACATCCGCGCGATGATTGACACCTACCGCACGGATGAGGCGGTCGTCCTCAATGCGCGGACGAATGCCGCGAACCACACACTGGCGATCCTGAAGTGGATGACAGCGGCGGGTCTGCTCGGCGCGGTCGCCGCCTCCGTCCTCACCAGCCTCTGGCTCGCGAATACGATCAGCCAACCGACGATCCGGTTGGCGCGAGGGGCGCGACGGCTGGCGAATGGCGCATTCGATGAGCGGGTCGAAGAAACGGGCGCGCGCGAGTTGAAACTGCTGGCCCATTCATTCAACGACATGGCGACCAAGCTGGAAATCTCGCAGGCCGATCTCGCTGGGCAGAATGCCATCCTCAGCGAGCAGGCGATGACCCTCGCGCGATCGAGCGCCATCGAGCACACCTTCAGCGACGTGCTCCGCTCCTTCACCGCCAGTTATGACCGCGACACGATCCTCAAAGACCTGCTCGCCCTGCTTGCCGAACGGCACGGCTTTCTCGTCGGCGCGATCTATCGGTACGATGAGTGGGGCGGCGAATTCGCCGTCGCCGCGACGCACGGCACGGCGCGTACCCTGCAAACGCGCCTCGGGCTGCGCGAGGGTGTCGTTGGTCAGGCCGTGCTCGACCGCCGGATTGTCGTCTTGGAAAATGGTCAGTCCTCAGTCCTCGCTATCAACACGGGTCTCGATCTCGTGCCCGCTCGCGCGACGGTGATCGTGCCGGTCTATTATCAGGATCGCATCATGGGCGCGATGACGCTCGCGCACGCTGCTGCGCCCGATGAGACGACGCTGAATTTCCTCACCCAACTCGGCCAGCAACTCGGCATCGCCCTACAAAACCTCGACCAGTACACGAATCTCCAAACGCTCTCCGGTCAGTTGCAGGCGCGGCAGGCGGAGATTGAGACGAAGAATCGGGACCTCGAACGCGCTGACCAGATGAAAAGCGAGTTTCTGGCGAACATGAGCCACGAACTGCGCACGCCGCTCAATGCGATCATCGGCTTCTCCGAATTGTTGCAGGAGCAATTCTACGGGCCGCTCAACACGGAGCAGGACGAGTATCTGACGAATATCCGCACGGCGGGGGAGCACCTGCTCGGCCTGATTAACGACATTCTCGACCTGTCCAAGATCGAGGCGGGTCGGATGGAGCTCGACCTGGAAGACCTCGACCTGCCGCATCTGCTCGAATCGAGCATCACGATCGTCAAGGAAAAGGCGCACACCCACGGCGTCCGCCTGAGCGTGGACGCGGGCGATACCAGCGCGATTACCGCCGACGCGCGCAAACTGAAGCAGATCGTCTTCAACCTGCTTTCCAACGCGGTGAAGTTTACGCCGTCCGGCGGCATGGTTGCCCTTTCGGCACGCGCCGATGGTGAGATGGTCGAGATCGCCGTCGCGGACACCGGCACAGGCATCGGTGCGGAGGATCAGCAGAAACTCTTCCGCGAGTTTACCCAGGTGGACGGCTCACTTTCGCGCCGCCATGAGGGGACGGGCCTCGGCCTCGCCCTCACCAAACGGCTCGTTGAGTTGCACGGCGGCACGATCGCCGTCCGCAGCGCCCTCGGCGAGGGCAGCACCTTCACCGTGCGCATGCCACTCGCGAGTGCTGAGTCACGAGTACTGAGTACTGAGTCGCCGATAATCCCCACTCAGCACTCAACACTCAGCACTCAGCACTCGTCTCGCGCGATGCCCCGCATTCTCGTCATTGAGGATGACGACCCGACGGCGGAATTGATCGCAGCCTATCTGGAAAGTGCGGGGTACGAGACCCGGCGGGCGCGCAACGGCGAGGAGGGGCTTCAGTTGGCCCGCGAGTTGCAGCCAGACGGTGTCACGCTCGATGTGATGATGCCCGTGATGGACGGCTGGACCTTCCTGCAGGAGTTTTCAGCGGACGCCGAACTGTCGGAGATTCCGGTGATCGTCCTCAGCCTCGCGAGCGATCTGAAGCACGGCTACAGCCTCGGCGCGGCAGCGGTGCTCGGCAAGCCGATCCGGCGCGACGAGTTGTTCGCCGCGCTCGCCAAGATCAATCTGTTGCCGACAGGAGGCCACCCCGCCCGCGTCCTCGTCGTGGACGATGACCCGAAGGCGGTGGACCTCGTCTCGGACTACCTCGCCTCATTCGGCCACCACGTCCATAAGGCGTATGGCGGCGCGCACGGCATCGCCATCGCGGACGCCGAGCATCCCGATCTCGTCATTCTCGACCTGATGATGCCGGAAGTGAATGGCTTTATGGTCGTGGACAAACTGCGCGAAAACCCGCGCACATCGGACATCCCGATCATTATTCTGACGGCGAAGATCGTGAGCGCGGACGAGCGACGGCGGCTGAACGGACATATCGTCGCCATCGCCGAGAAGAGCGGTATTGATCGCGCTACCTTTCTTTCCGAAGTCAACCGCGCCGTCCGTCTCAGCGCGGCATGACAACAAGGACTGAGGACTAAGTGGTGCATCCGGTCAGTTCATGCGACATTGGCGACCTGCGCGATCCCTGGTCGCCGCTGCGGTTGCTGTCGGCGCCGCCGTCCCCACACGAACGGATGCCGATGGGCGTTCCAGTATCGCGTCGCTGCCACAATC
>JBBRLR010000121.1:0-13644 GCA_038231255.1 Thermomicrobiales bacterium
ACGCGAGCCGTTTCCTCGGGGACGGGACCGATGGGCTGTGGGCGAAGCATGGCGATCCTCCTCGCGGTGTCGAGAGCGGGAAAGGGGTTGAGGAGCGTAGCCTACCAATGATTCCGCTGACTTCGCCATCAGTATCGTCATTGAGCAAGAGCCAGATTCACGAGGCACAATCTAGCGATAGATCGGCTCATATGTATGCCCGAATGTCTTACATAGCCGTTGTCGTATCTTCTTCATATGTGTATCTAGGGTCTACCCCAGCCCGACGTCAGGCATCCCCGCTCCTGCGCGTCAGCATAAGGTCACTTCCTTATTTCTTAGCATCTGTTCCCAAATATCATGGATTCTTTCCTGACAGATGGAGGCCTTACTACCATAAATGGACAGCGCATCGACTATCTCCGCGTCAGCTCGCTCGACCAGAACCCGGATCGCCAGCTCGAGCAGGTACCGGTGGACCGCACCTCCGAGAATCGCTGAGGACGAAAAGGAGCCAATCGGAGGAGAGGCACGTCTCTTGTCGTAAAGGGGATTTCCTGCGCGGCGTGTCTAAACGACAAATAACGCTGAAGATTTCTGCCATTTACCGATCAAAATGACAGAGAAAGACCTTCAATTTTCTCTTCTCTGTGTACTCTGCGTCCTCTGCGGTCTCTGCGCTACTCCCTTTTTTGGTCTCCCCCGTGGTTGATTTCCCGCCCAACCTGCGATCCGGTCGCGCTATACTGCATGTGACACTGCGCATTAGGCATGAGCACAGAACGATCACAGAGGGCGGAAAGGGAGGCGATCCGTGGCAACAACGGCAACGCGCTGGGTCTATTTGTTCCGCGACGGCGATGCCGGGCAGCGCGACCTGCTCGGCGGCAAGGGCGCGAACCTCGCCGAGATGACCAATGCTGGCTTGCCCGTCCCACCCGGCTTCACGATCACGACCGAAGCGTGCAACGCCTACTTCGATGCGGACGGCGCGCTCCCGGACGGGCTGTGGGAGCAAACACTGGCGGGCCTCAAAGAAGTCGAAGGGCAGATGGATCGGACATTCGGCGGCGACGCGAAGCCGTTGCTCGTTTCCGTCCGCAGCGGCGCGAAGTTCTCGATGCCGGGCATGATGGACACCATCCTCAACCTCGGCCTCTCGTCGCAATCGCTCGCCGGGCTGATCGAAGAGACCGGTGACGCACGATTCGCCTACGACTGCATGCGGCGGCTGATCCAGATGTTCGGGAAAGTCGTGCTCGATGTGAACAGCGAGCTATTCGAGGACGCCATTGATCGGGTTAAGCGCCGGCTCAATGTGACGAGCGACACGGAGATTCCGGCGGATGCGCTGAAGCAACTCGCCGAGGAATTCCGCGCCATTGTCCGTCAGGAGAGCGGCGTAGACTTCCCCGACGATCCGCTCGAACAACTGAAGATGGCGATCGAGGCGGTCTTCCGGTCGTGGAACAACCAGCGTGCGATCCGCTATCGCCGCCAGAACAACATCCCGGACAGCATCGGCACGGCGGTCAATGTGCAGTCCATGGTCTACGGCAACCTCGGCGACGACTGCGCGACGGGCGTCTGCTTCACCCGCAACCCGAACACCGGGGAGCGCGGCTTGTTCGGCGAATATCTCCCGAACGCGCAGGGTGAGGATGTGGTTGCGGGCGTGCGCACGCCGAAACCCGTCCGCGAGATGGGCGACGACCCCGCGCTCCGCGAGGCATACGACCAGCTGCTTGGCATCGCCGATCGCCTTGAACGGCACTACCGAGACATGCAGGACCTCGAATTCACGATCCAGCACCACGAACTCTTCATGTTGCAGACGCGTAGCGGCAAGCGCACCGGCGGCGCGGCGGTGAAAATCGCCGTGGATATGGGAAACGAGGGGCTGATCAGTAAGCGGGAAGCGGTCGGTCGCGTCGAACCGGCGCAACTCGACCAACTGCTGCACCCCACGATTGATCCTGGCGCGCGGGTGCAGGTGCTCGCGACGGGCCTACCCGCCTCGCCCGGCGCGGCGACGGGCAAGGTTGTCTTCGACCCCGATGAGGCGCAGCGGCGCGGGCAGGCGGGCGAACCGGTGATCCTCGTGCGAATCGAGACAAGCCCGGAGGATTTCCATGGCATGGTCGCGGCGCAGGGCGTCCTGACCGCGCGCGGTGGCATGACCTCGCACGCGGCGGTCGTCGCGCGCGGGATGGGCAAGCCGTGCGTCTCGGGGTGCTCGGCGCTGCAAATTGACTACGCAAAAGGCGAGGTGCATGTCGCGGAATTCACCTTTAAGGTGGGCGACTTCATCACGATTGACGGCGCGACGGGGAATGTGATGCTCGGTAAGGTGCCGACGGTCGAACCGTCGGTCGGTGGCGATCTCGCCACGCTGATGGATTGGGCGGACGCGGAGCGGCGACTGAAGGTGCGCGCCAATGCCGACACGCCGCAGGACGCGGCGGCGGCGCGCGAATTCGGTGCGGAGGGGATCGGCCTTTGCCGCACCGAGCATATGTTTTTCCAGGGGAACCGCATTGACGCGATGCGCGCGATGATCCTCGCGACCTCACACGAAGAGCGGGAGCGGGCGCTGGCGGAGATCGAACCGCTCCAGCGTGAGGACTTTCTCGGCATCTTCCGCGCGATGGACGGCTACCCCGTGACGATCCGCACGCTCGATCCGCCGCTGCACGAGTTCCTCCCGAATACGCCGGAGGAGCAGGAAGATTTGGCGACCAAGCTCGGTATCCCCGTCCAGGCTGTGCGTGACAAGGTCGAGGCGCTCCACGAGGCGAATCCGATGCTCGGCTTCCGGGGCTGTCGCTTGGGCATCCTGTATCCCGAAATCACGCGGATGCAGGCGCGCGCGATCATCCACGCCGCACTCGACGCGGCGCGGGACGGTGTGCGGGTCGAACCGGAGATCATGGTGCCGCTCGTCAGCACCGTCGAGGAATTGCGGCGGCAGCGCGAATTGATCGCCGAGACGGTCGAGGCAGTCTTCGCGGAGGTTGGCGCGACCGTCCCGTACACCATTGGCACGATGATCGAACTGCCACGCGCCGCGCTGATCGCGGATGAGATCGCGACGCAGGCGGATTTCTTCTCGTTCGGCACGAATGACCTGACGCAGACGACTTTCGGCCTCAGCCGCGACGACGCCGGCCGCTTCCTGCCGCTCTATGTGGATCGCGGCATCATGCCCGCCGATCCGTTCCAGGTGCTCGATCAGGAGGGCGTCGGTAAACTCGTCGCGATGGGGACCGAACTGGGGCGACGGACGAAACCGCACCTGAAAGTCGGCATCTGCGGCGAACACGGCGGCGAGCCGTCGTCCGTTGCCTTCTGCGAGCGGATCGGCCTCGATTATGTCTCGTGCTCGCCCTTCCGGGTGCCAATCGCCCGCCTCGCCGCTGCGCAGGCAGTCATCGCGGCGAGAGAAGGTGATAAATAGGCTCTTGGACGCTTTTGATGATGACGAGAAGTGTGATTGCCGTGCTGAGGTGAGGAAAAGTCGCTCAATCTACTCTCACTCTCGTGTCCATCAGCGGACGTGATCTTCCCCCGGCTCTCGGTGCAAGGTCGCGGCAGCCTGAGACAGGCGCTATAATCAGGACGCATTAGCCATGAAGCGATTAATAATACAGACCTTCGGCAGGCAGTTTGGGCACCCGCGCGGCCCCCTCGGCCGGCTCGTCGCCCGACTGATGCGCAAGGGCAACGCGCCGCTCAACCTCTGGATGGTCGAGCTTTTGGCGGTCGAGCCGCAGGACCGGGTGCTTGAGGTCGGGTTCGGTCCGGGGGTGGCGCTCGCCGCGCTCCTCGCCCGCGCCTCGGATGGTTTCGTCGCCGGTATCGATCTATCGGGGTTGATGGTCCGGCGGGCGCGTTCCCGCCACGCCGATGCGATTGCTGCGGGGCGGCTGGAGATTCGCCAGGGCGATGCCGGCTCCCTGCCTGAAGAGGGCGCGACGTTTGACACGGTCTGCGGCACGCACGTCATCTACTTCTGGCCGGACGCGGTCGCCACGGTGCGCGAGTTGCGCCGGGTGCTGCGGCCCGGCGGGACGCTGGCGCTCGCCTACCAGGAGCGGGAGCGCATGCCACCACCAGCCAAGGCGGGCCTGAACCAGGCCGGGGCCACGCTGTACGGCCCCGGTGAGGTGGAAGGGGTCGTCCGGGCGGCGGGCTTCGAGGATGTCCGTGTCGAGACGCAGGGTTCCCCGGATGGGCCGGCCGGCTTCTGCGTGTTGGCGACCAAGTAGGTGGCCATCACTGCGGGGGCGTGGGAGAGAGGGCCGATGGAGATCTGCCGCATCCGGGGATACATGCAATGCGCAAAGGACTACCCGAAATCGAAACGCGATGGTGGCGCGGTGCGACCGCAGCTTCGGCGTACTGTTGAAGGAAGCGAAGATGCGCGGGCGAACGGACACGATGGAAGGGGTGGGCGGAACGTAGCTCGCCTGGCAGCCATGGCTGCCGGACGACGCGGCGCGGGCGGTGATCGCCCTCGTGCACGGCTTCGGCGAGCACAGCGGGCGATACGCGGCCCTGGTCGAGCATCTCGTCCCCCGCATCTACGCGATCTGGTCGTTCGATCTGCGCGGCCACGGGCGCTCCGCAGGCCCGCGCGGACACATCATGGCGTAGGGGGAGTTCCGGGGCGATGTAGATCGCTTCCTCGGGCTTGTGCGGGCGGAGGAGCCCGGCCTGCCGCTGTTCCTGTATGGTCATAGCATGGGCGGCCTGATCGCGCTGGAGTACGTGGCGCACCACCCGGAGGGGCTCGCGGGCGTCATCGCCTCGGCAGCCCCGCTCGGGCAGATGGGCGGTTCCCCGATCCTCCGCTGGCTGGGCCGGATCGTCTCCTGCATCCGGCCCGCGCTGAGCGTGGAGCAGCGCGCCGATCCGGCGCTGCACTCCCGCGACGAGGCGGTGCAGCGGGCCGGAGGGCAGCCGCGCTTTCTACGAGCGCGTCGCCTCGCCCGACAAGACGCGTTTGGAGTACGAGGGGGTACGCCACGGGCCGCACGACGACCTGGGTGCGGAGGCGGTCATGGGAGATGTTGCACAGTGGCTCGACCAGCAACTGTCGAAGCAACCAATCCATTAGCACCGCACGTGCGCGATGGCCAAGAGTTCCTATGAACCGATAAATAGGGGTAAATTGGTGAGGAAATTAGTCGTCGCCGTTTCGCAATGTACGTACAATGCCGTATACTGCTGCCAACGCGATATTCGGCAAAATGAATCGTCGCTTCTCGCTTCGTGGTGGCTTTGAAATCCGGTTGTGAGGAACAGTATGGCGGGCGACGATGCAATCCGGCAAATCCGCGAGAGACTCGATGTTGTGGAGGTCATCGGCCAGTACACACAACTGAAGAAAACGGGCAAGACGTACAAAGGTTCGTCGCCCTTTCGCACCGAGCGGACGCCATCGTTCATCGTCTGGCCGGAAACGCAGACATGGCGCGATTTTGGGAGCAATGAGGGCGGCGATGTTTTCGGCTTCATCCAGAAGGTCGAAAATCTCGACTTCAAGGATGCGCTGACGCTACTGGCCGAGCGGGCCGGTGTCGCGCTCACTCGCGCGCCGGAAAAGAAGACGAGCACCGAGCAGGAAGAGCGACGAGAGCGGCTGCTGGCACTCAACGAAGCGGCCGCGCTCTTCTATCAGCACATCCTCAAGGTGCATCCGCAAGGGCGACCGGGGCGCGCCTATCTAGAAAAACGCGGCATCTCGCTGGAAGTCGCCGAGGATTTCCAACTCGGGTACGCGCCCGACGAGTGGGAAGTCCTCACGCGTCATCTGCGCGGGCGCGGATACAACCTCGATGACGCGCTGGAAATCGGCCTCCTTTCCCAGCGCGACGGCGGCAACGGCCCCTACGACCGTTTTCGTGGCCGCTTCCTCTTCCCGATCCGGGACCGGCAGGGCCGCGTCGTCGGTTTCGGCGGACGGGCGCTTTCCGATGAGCAGCAGCCGAAATATCTCAACACGCCGCAGTCGCCATTGTTCGACAAAAGCCATCTTCTGTACGCGATAGACCGCTCAATTGATGCAATCCGCAAGCAACAGGAAGTGGTAATTGTTGAGGGATATGTTGATGCCCTGACGGCGCATCAGTTCGGCTACAAGAATGTCGTGGCGACGATGGGCACCGCGCTGACCGAGCAGCAGGTCGGGTTGGTGAAGCGGCTAACGCCCCGCATCGTCCTCGCCCTCGATGCCGACGCGGCGGGGCAAATGGCGATGCTTCGGGCGGTGGACACATTGCGCAATGCCGTCGGCGACGACGCAGAATACGTTGTTGACGCGCGCGGACTGGTGCGCACACAGCGGCGGCTTTCCGTGCAAATCAATGTGCTTTCGGTACCGTCCGGCAAAGACCCGGACGAGTTTATCCGCACCGATCCGGGCGCGTGGCCGCCGCTGATCGCTGCCGCCGAACCGATCCTCGACTACGTGATCCGCGCGGCGGTCTCCTCGGGGGACACGCGGAGCGGGCACGGCAAGACGGCGATTATCAACCAGATCGCGCCACTGATCCCCGAACTGTCGGATCGGGTGGAGCGCGATGTCTATGTCAGTATCCTCGCCCGCGAATTGGGCGTCAGCGAGGGTTTCATCGCGAGCGCGCTCCGGCAGGCGGCGCGACCGGCGATCCGCGCGCCGGAGTCCGACTCCAAGTCACGGCGCATCGGCCCGACACGGGAGGAATACCTGCTGTCGCTGCTCGTTCGCCATCCAAAGGTGATGCCCGATCTGCTCGCCACCGCGCCTAATGAAGCGGTGGAAGTGTTCTCGGACGCCTTTCACCGGGCGATCTGGGAAACGCTGACGATGCTCGCGAACGACGAGACCGCGTATCTCGACACCGATGCCGTGCGCGAGAATCTGCCCGACGTGCTCGCCGACAATATCGAGCAGTTGCTCGCCCACACCGAGAAACAGGAGACATGGTATGCCGGCCAGGTCGTCGCCGAAGCCGAGACACTCCTGCGGAATCTCTTGCACGACTACGCGAAGGTGCGCATCGAGGAGTCGCGCGTCCTGCTCCAGGATGCACAGGCGAATGATGACCCGGAGATGGTGCGTTACTACGCCGCCGAGATAACGCGACTGACCGAACTCCTGAAACTCTACCCGCCGCGTAGCAGCGTCTTCCGGGACCTCCGCTCGCCGCGCAGTTAGAGCCAAGTCTCTTTGTAATTTCTTGGCTTCCTTGGCAGTTCACTCCCTTCCTGGTTGTTTTGCGCTCTTCGCTACGTTTCGACGCCATCGGCTCGATAAACCTCGGCAATTGCTCGGCAGAGCGCGTCGTCGTCTTCGGGGAAGACCGTGCGCAGGCCCAGCCAGACCGACTGATCCTCGATGCGCGGGATGACAGGCGTCGCGCCTAATCGTAGGGAGCGTGCGGCCTCAGCGACCGACAAGCCGCATGCGCGCGCTGCATCCGCACCAAGCACGAGGCTGAACGACGGCAATTCGGCGCCGGGAACCGAGCCGCCGCCAATCGTCGCGATGGACGGACGCACGTCAACCGGCACCCCCGCCTCAGTAAGTCGCGCTTTGAGCATTTCACAGCGGGCACGAAGCGACTGCGCATCCGCCGCGATCATCCGCCAGACGGGAATCTGTGCGAGGTGTTCGTCGCGCAGGTAGTGTCGCAATGTCGCGGCGAGACCGGCGAGGGTCGTCTTGTCCGCCCGCACGGCCCGCGCGAAGGGGTGCGCGGCGCATCGCGCCACCCAGTCTCGCCGCCCGAGGATGATCCCCGCTTGCGGCCCGCCGAGCAGTTTGTCCCCGCTCGCGCAGACGAGGTGCGCACCGGCGGCGATGCTTGCCTGCAAGGTCGGCTCGGCAGCCAGACCGAACGTCGCGGTAGTGACGAGCGAGCCGCTGCCGAGGTCGTCAATCACCGGGAACCCGTGCGCATCGGCCAGCGGCATGAGTTCGCCCGCGCTCGTCGAATGGACGAAGCCCTGGACACGAAAATTGCTCGTATGCACTTTCAGAATCGCCGCCGTCCGTGCCGATATCGCCTGCTCGTAGTCGCGGAAGTACGTCCGGTTCGTTGTGCCGACATCAACGAGCGTCGCGCCGCTCTGCCGGAGGATGTCCGGGATGCGAAATGAGCCCCCAATTTCGACGGCTTCGGAGCGCGACACGAGCACGGCGTCGCGCTCCAGCGTGAGGGCGGCGGCGAGCACGAGCATCGTCGCGGCAGCGTTGTTGTTGACGACGAGCGCCGCCTCGCAGCCTGTCAGGGCGCGGAACAGCGATTCCAGTTCCGCCATCCGCCCGCCGCGCGCCGCCGTCTCGCGCTCCATCTCCAGCGGCACGTACGACGCCGCGACCGCCATCATCGCCTCCGCCGCCGCGCGACTGACTGGCGCACGCCCGAGATTTGTGTGCAGGATCACGCCGGTTGCATTGATCACCGGCGTCAGCCGTGGCTGCGCAAATTGCGACAGGTCGTGACAAACCGTGCGGACAATCCGGTCGCGATCTGGCTCGTCCCCCGCATGCACCCTGGCGCGCTCGTCGTCAATGGCGGCACGAATCACGGCAACACAGTAACGGTCCGCAATGTTGTCCGCAGCGGCGCGGACGGCGGGATCGTGTTGAATTGTGCTGACGCCGGGGATGCCCCGCGCTCGCGTTTGCACCGGTCCTGTCGCCATCGGACACCTTTCATCGTTTTGACTGTCCATCCGGCAGATTGTATCATTTCATCGACACCCTCTTGCGCGTCCGTCCGTTGTCGTGTACAGTGTACGTACAATACGGACGGGATATTCGCGCAGCGTGGGGGACAGTGGAAATGGTTGACTTGTTCGAGGCAACGGAGGTCGCAGTGGCGACAATCGCGAACGACGTTCCCGCCAGCGGGGGCATGAAGATTTCCGTCTCACAGGAGAACCTGCACCGGGCGCTTGGGCAGGTAATGCGCGCTGTCGCGTCGAAAACGACGCTGCCGGTCCTGAATAATATCCTGCTTTCCACGGACAATGGCAAGCTGAAACTGGCGGCGACCAATCTGGAACTGGCGATCACTGCCTGGGTTTCCTGCACGGTCACGCAGGAAGGCGCGGTCACAATCCCGGCGAAATCCCTGACCGAGTGGGTGAACACATTACCGCCGGAGACGGTGACGCTTTCCGTGGACCACCGTCTTGCCCTGACGCTCAACTGCGGGCGCAACCGCTCGACGATTCGCGGCATTGACGCCGAGGATTTCCCGGCGATCCCCTCGATTGGCGATGGCAACGGCCCGACGATCACGATTGATGGGACACAACTGAAGGAGATGATCGCGCAGATTTCCTTCGCTGCGGCGACCGATGACAGCCGCCCGGTGCTCGCCGGTCTCCATGTCAAGGTCGAGGGGCAGACGATCTCCATCGCCGCGACCGACGGCTTCCGCCTCGGCGTCCGCGACGGCGAATTGACCGCGCCGGTGTCGGAACCAATCTCGGTAATCGTGCCGGCGCGGGCGATGACCGAACTGGCGCGCGTCCTCGGCGACAGCGACGAGCCGGTCGAGATGACCGTCACGACGAACCGCAACCAACTGATGTGCCGGTCGGGGAGCGTCGAGTTCGTTTCGCGCCTGATTGACGGCACCTTCCCGGAAGTGCGCCAACTCGTGCCGAAGTCGTACAACACGCGCGCCGTCGCCAGCCGCGAAGGGTTCCTCGGCGCGATCCGCCGCGCAAACATCTTCGCCCGCGAGAACAACGACGTCGTCAAGATCTCCGTGTTGAAGGGTGAGGAAGAGTACAGCACCGGCACGTTGCAAGTGAGCGCCAACGCCGCTGAGGTAGGCGACAACCTCAGCGATGTGGACGCCAGCGTCGAAGGCCCGGCGGGCGTGATCGCCTTCAATGTCCGCTATCTCTCCGATGTAATGAATGCGACCAAGTCGCAGCAGATGGCGTTGGAAATGCAGGGGCCGAACAACGCCGGCGTCCTGCGCCCCGTCGGCACGAACGACGCAGTCTACGTCATCATGCCAATGCATCTCGCGCAGTAGGTAAGATGCCGGTGAGAGACAGGAACTGAACGCAGAGGACGCAGAGCGCGCAGAGAACGCAGAGACGATAAAACAATTGTATTTTCTCTCTGTGCTCTCCGCGTCCTCTGCGTTAAATCCCCTCTCCCGGTGACGGTACGATCCGGGGAACGATGCATCTCACCGCACTGCTGCTCGAAGAATTCCGCTGCTATCGCCACCTCGCGCTGGACATTCCGGCGCGCGGTCTCGTTATTACGGGCGCGAACGGCAGCGGCAAATCTACGATCCTGGAAGCGGTCGCCTTTCTTTCGACGACCCGCTCGCCGCGTGCCAGTTTGGACCGCGAGATGATCCGCTGGGAGAGCGGCGCCGATCTCGCCTCCGCGCCGTATACGCGGGTGCATGGCGAGGTCGCGAGCGCGAGCGGCGCGGTCTCGCTCGACATCGCCCTGCAAGTCGAACGCACCACCGCCGAAGCCGCGCCGATGACCCGCAAGCAGGTGAAGGTCAACGGCATCGCTCGGCGCGCGGTGGACGCGGTCGGCAACCTGCGCGCGGTCGTCTTCGCGCCGACCGATCTGGAACTGATCTCCGGCTCGCCGAGCATCCGACGGCGCTACCTCGATGTGATGCTCTCGCAGGTGGATCGCCGCTACATCCGCGCGCTCTCGTCGTACGCCGCGACGCTCGCGCAGCGGAACGCCCTACTGAAACGGTTCGCGAGCGAAGGCAGGCGGGCGAGCGACCCCGAGGTGCATGCGGAACTGACCTACTGGGACGAGGCGTTAATCGCCAGCGGCGCGTACATCTTCGGCCGCCGCCAGATGACCATCGGTCGCCTCTCCGAACACGCCGAGGCCGCCTTTGTCGCGCTCACCGAAGGCGACCGACCGCTGACCGTCGCCTACGCTCCGAGCATGCCGATGCAGCAAACGCCCGCATCGCTGGAAGAGGCGGAAAGCATCGCGGCGCGCGATTTCGCCCAGGCGTTGCAGGAGCGGCGCGCGGAGGAACACCGCCGCGCCGTCTCCGTCGTCGGCCCGCATCGCGACGACATCACCATCCTCCATGGCGGCATGCCAATCGCGGCGTACGGCTCGCGCGGCCAGCAACGCCTCGCCGTCCTCGCCCTGAAACTTGGCGAAGTCGCCGTGATGACCGAGGAAAGCGGCGACCCACCCATCGCCCTGCTCGACGACATCCTGTCCGAACTCGATCCGGTCCATCGCGCCTACGTCATCGAGCGGGTGACGGCGGCGGGCGATGCCAGCCAGGTCTTCATCACCGGCGCGGACGATGCCCTCGCCGACACTCCCGCCCTCCGCGACATGCAACACGCGCGAGCCGTTGATGGAGCGATCGAACGGCGATAGCCCGCGCGAAGCCTGTTATAAACGTTGTCCGAGCGCGCTTTCGGGCCCGGATTCCGCATCACACGGCTTTGCCGTCGTGGCGCTCGGAGCCGTTCTCGCTCGATCTCATCATTGGCGAGCGCCGGGAATCCGCACGATTGGGCGACTATGCCATCCGATAGCGGGAGATGCGAGCAGTTCATCACACCCTCGAAACACGGATTCCCGATCCGTGGATAGACGGGCCCTGAATCTTGCGCCGAAAGCGTGCAACAATGTCCATAGCACCGCGCAACGGCGCGGCAACGCATCCCGCTGCGGGCGATCCAACGCGGGCGTGTCCACAATGAATGAGGAGGCAGCTGATGCAACTCGGTATCCACTATGCGAACTTCACCCTTCCGGGTGGCCCCGAGGCCATAGGCCCAACCCTTGCCGCGACCGCCAAAGCCGCGGAAGAGGGCGGCTGCGCGACGTTCACGCTGATGGATCACTGGTTCCAGATGGAGCAGTTCGCCACCGCGCAGGACCCGATGCTGGAGGGCTACACCTCGCTCGGCTTTCTGGCCGGCCAGACAAGCCGCATGACCCTGGGCCTGATGGTCACGGGCGTCACGTACCGCCACCCGGGCCTGCTCGCCAAGATCGTGACGACGCTCGACGTGCTCTCCGGCGGGCGGGCTATGTTGGGCATCGGCGCGGCTTGGTACGAGCGCGAGCACAAGGCCCTCGGCGTGCCGTATCCGCCGGTCGGCGAGCGGTTCGAACGACTGGAGGAGACGCTGCAGATCTGCCAGCAGATGTGGAGCGACAACGACGGTCCCTACCAGGGCACGCACTACCAGCTCGCCGAGACCATCTGCGTGCCCCGCCCGATCCAGCAACCCCGACCCCGGATCCTCATCGGCGGCGGCGGCGAACGCAAGACGCTGATGCTGGTCGCCAAGTACGCCGACGCCTGCAACCTCTTCGCAACGGGACCCGCCGAGGTGGCGCACAAACTCGAGGTGCTCGCCCGCCACTGCGAGACCGTGGGCCGCGACCCGCAGACGATCCAGAAGACGATCCTCGGCGGTGGCGACCCGATCGGCGACCCGGACACCTTCCTCGCCAGCATGGAGGAGTACGCAAAGCTCGGCATCGACCTCGTTGAGATCGTGCCGAGGACCGCCGATCCGGTCGCCCTGGTCAGCGAACTCGGCGAGAAGATGGTTTCGCGACTGGCCGAAATCGGCACGAACTAACCGGCAGGCGCGGGTCTCATCCGGCCGCACGATCAGTAGAAGGGTTCGCATGGCACGCACAAAACCGGACGTTATCGTTCCCAACCTGACCGGAAAACTCGCCGTCGTTACCGGGGCGAGCGACGGCCTCGGCTTCGGTCTCGCGGGCAGGCTCGCCCGCGCTGGGGCCGAGGTGATCATGCCGGTCCGCAATGCCGAGAAGGGCGAGGCGGCAGCGGCGCGAATATGCACGGCGACGCCGGGAGCCACCGTCTCCACCCGCCCGCTCGATCTGGCATCACTCGCTTCTGTCGCGGCGCTGGGCAGCGCCCTGAACGATGAAGGGCGACCGATCGACATATGGATCAATAATGCGGCCGTCATGATGCCGCCCACGCGCCATCTCTCCGAGGACGGTTTCGAGTTGCAATTCGCCGTCAATTACCTCGGCCACTTCGCCCTTGTCGCACACGTGCTCCCGCTGCTCCGCGCGGGGCGCGCGCGGGTGACGACGATGTCCAGCGTCGCGGCGCGGGCCGGTCGCCTCGCGTTCGATGACTTGCAGAGCGAACGGAGGTACTCGCCCGTGCGGGCGTATAACCAGTCGAAGCTCGCGAACATGATATTCGCCCTCGAACTGGATCGGCGCAGCCGTGCCAACGGCTGGGGCATCACGAGCAACGCCGCGCACCCCGGTCTGACCGCGACCAACCTGCAGAGTTCCGGGCCGAATATGGGTCGCAGCGGCGCTTCACCGATGTCCCGCTGGTTCCCCGTGCTGGCGCGCTTCCCATTTCTGATCCAGCAGGTCGAGACGGGCATCCTGCCCGCCCTGTTCGCCGCGACCAGACCGGATGCGACGGACGGCGCGTACTACGGCCCGGACGGCTGGGCGCACCTCACGGGCGGCGCCACCAAGCAGAAGCCGTATCGGGTGGCCCGCGACGAAGCCGCGTCGCGCCGCATCTGGGAGGTGTCTGAGCGGCTGGCACAAGTGACGTTCCCCGCACCGGCGGAACAGAGCACGCAAACCGCCGAGCGAGCGAGGATGGCAACATGATG
>JBBRLR010000122.1:0-13505 GCA_038231255.1 Thermomicrobiales bacterium
TCTCGGCGCGGCAGGCGATGGCGGCGCGGTGACGACCAACGACGACGCACTCGCCGAGCGGGTGCGGATGCTCCGCAATGGCGGGCAGCGCGGCAAATACGAGCACATGATTCAGGGCGTCAACAGCCGCCTCGATGAGATACAGGCTGCGGTGCTCCGCGTCAAACTGCCGCACCTCGACGCGTGGAACGCCGCGCGCCGCCGCCTCGCCCACCGCTACGACGAACTGCTCGCCGGCAGCGGCGTCGAACTGCCCGAAGAACGACCCGGCGCGACGCCGGAGGGTCATGTCTGGCATTTGTATGCCGTGCGCCACCCGCGCCGAGATGCGCTCGCGGCCCACCTCAAAGAACGCGGCATCGGCACGGCAGTCCACTACCCGATGGCACTCCACATGCAACTGGCGTTCGCATCGCTCGGCCTCGATGCGGGCGCATTCCCGGTCGCCGAGCGGCAGGCGCGCGAGGAACTCTCGCTGCCGCTCTTCCCGGAGTTGACCGCCGACGAGGTGGCGTACGTCGCGGAGGCCGTCCGCGTATTCGAGGGCTAAATGGCGTTGGAGACGGAGGAAAAGCGCGTTGGCACGACATTGGGGCGATTTCGGCGAACACGCATGCGGGTCAACGGCACAACGATGACAACAACGGCGTTTGCGCTACTCCTGATCGCGATTGTCCTCTCAACATTCGGTGAAGTACTCCTCAAGGTAGGCGTGAACCGGATCGGCACGATCACCCTCGCGCCCGGCACGCTAATCCGCGCCTTCCTCCAATGGCAGGTACTCGTTGGGTTCGCGCTGCTCTTCGGCGGCTCGCTCTTCTGGCTCGCGGTGCTTTCGCGCGTCAACCTGTCTATCGCCTACCCACTGCTGGCAATTGGCTATATCCTCACGACGATTTGGGCGCTCGTCTTCCTCAAGGAACCGGTGCCTGCCAGCCGCTGGCTCGGTATCGGCGCGATTTGCAGCGGCATCGTCCTCGTCCTCTACAAGCGCTAATCGGCGGCGAGCGTTCCTTGCGTTACCGGGGCGCGCAGTTCGGTGCGCGTTTTGCGTGCGAGGATGAGGAGGGATGAGCCGAAGGGGAGGCACGGCACACGGTGCAGGAGCCGTCGTTCGAGGCGCGTGATGCCGAGCAGTGTGCGGTTGATCGGTGCAGCAGGCGGTGTGATATCGGAGTGCGCGGTCGCACTATCGAGCGGCTTGCGCCGGGATAATCGCCGCACGAGCCAGATGGCGGGCGTCGGCGCCATGTTCCAGTACGAGCAACGCTCGACGTGGAACCCGTGCGCCTCGACGAGCGCGCGAGCCTCTTTCGTCGTATAGCGGCGCGCCGTCCGTACGGCAACATCGTGCTCCCCCGCCAACGACGCGAACGCGGGCAGATTGAGTATGAGTCGCCCGCCCGGTCGGAGCGCGCGATGGAGTTCATCGAGGGCGGCGGCTTCGATCGCCACGCCCGCGTCGGAAATCACATCGAGCGACACGGTGGCATCGAATGTCTCGTCAGCGAACGGCAACGCAACGAGCGATCCTTGCGCAACACGGCAACCGCGCCGGTCGTGGGCGATGCGAATGGCGTGGGGCGCGAGGTCAATCCCGACAGCGGCGCCGTAGGGCATCAATCGTTCGAGCATGCCGCCCGTGCCGCAGCCGGCATCGAGGATCGTCAGGACGGCGCGCGGCATCGTGTCGGCAAGGCGGAGCCAGTCCAGCACGTATTCGCGCAGTGCGACGTACCACCAGAGCGTCGTCTCGCTCGCGAACATCGCATCGTGCTCGTCCGTCCGCCAGTCGCTCACGATGCGCGCCTCAGCTTAGAGCGATTGAGCCTCATTTCCCTGATGGTGGCGGGCTTTAGCCTACCCTCCCTGTGGCAGGCTAAAGCCCGCCACCACCGATGCTGTGTTGGTTCAAATGCATCGAAACATCTCATCACTGCTGATCCGACGGTACGAGGCGGATCGTCCTCACAGTCCGCGCCGCGATCTCCGCCGCGTCGGTGCCCATCGGATGGTGGCGCACGCGCGACCACGGCGTCGCTTGATCGCGGTAATGCCTGGATTGGACATTGCCCGACTCGCCGACGATGTTGCTCGACAGCGCGTGCGTATCCCTGGACGGATCGCTCAAATCCACGAGCAGGCGATAGGACGCGCCGCTGATCACCGCGAACGGATCGGCGAGCGTCCAGTATTGGCAATTGAGGGTGTTGCAATCGCCGCCGACGGGGATTGGGCCAACATTGAGGAGGCGGGCGAGCGGCTTCGCGCCCTGAGCGATCGGGTGCGCGAAGGTGACTGTATGGACCTTCCCCCACTCCCATTCTGCCGGATACGGGCCGATCTGCTCGGTCAGCCACGCCACCGCTTCCGCGAAAGCGGCGATCAGCTCGGTTTCGCGCGTTGTGTCGGTGAACCAGCCGAGGTCGTCGCCCTTGCACAAACGGTCCGGCAGCGCCCAGTGAAACTCGCCGAGAAACTTCGTCAGCACGTCTTTCGTTAGATCGGGTGAAAGACGCGCGCGGAAGACGCGGCGCATCCAGTTGCTGTAGATCGCTTCCCAGATCGCCGCGCCGGGGCTATCCACCTCCGCGAAGCCGTCCCACGCGCGCAGCAGTTCGAGCGCGGCATATTCCTCGCTCGTCCATGTCCGGTTCGCGTCGTCGAGCACGTCGAGGAGTGCAGGCCGGAGCGGTTCGGCGTGCAGCACGTAGACATCGGCCTGCATTCGTCGCATGTCTTCCATCGTCAAGCCGTCGCGTCCGTCGAGCATCTGCCGGATGCGACGGACGCGGAATGGCGAGGCATGGACGCTCGGCAACGAATACGGATAATCGTCTGCCTGAATCCGCGTGTTCGCCGTGGCGATGAACCCTTCGGGCGGATCGGCGAGTGCGGGCAGTTCATCGAACGGCACGAATCCTGTCCACTCGTACGTGCCCGTCCAACCGGGCACGGGGCGGATGCCGCACTCCGGTGGCCGGATCGGTGCGCGCCCAACGAACTGGTAGCCGATATGGTTGTCCACATCCGCGAAGACCAGATTCAAGGCCGGGAGGGCGATGCCTCCGCACGCGGCGCGGAACTCATCCGCCGAGCGCGCCCGCATCAGGCCCAACAAACCGGTCATTTCGTCCGCGCCCTCCTGTCCGACCCACTTCAGCGCCAGTGCGCGTGTCTCGTCCTTCGCCTCGCCGAGGCCGGTGACAATCGGGCCGTGGCGCGTGATGCGCGTCTCGTGCGGCTCGGCATCGCGCCGCCCCTTGACCGGTATCACGTCCACGACGCGATCCATCATCGCCCAGCCGTCCTCGGTGCGGTAGCGAAGGCGATTGTCGGGGTCAATTTCCTCGACATAAAGATCGGTCTGCACCATCATCGTCGCGGTGATTCCCCAGGCGACACGGTCGTTGTGGCCGATAGCGACACCGGGCACACCGGGGATCGTCGCGCCCGCCGCATTAACGCCGGGCGCAGTCAGATGGCACTCGTACCAGATCGAGGGGATCGAGTAGCCGAGGTGCGGATCGTTGGCGAGCAACGGCTTGCCCGTCGCGGTGTGCGCACCGCCGACGACCCAGTTGTTGCTGCCGGGGATCGTGGAGGATAGGCCTGTCACCTGCCCGAGCGTGTCATTCACCGTACCTAAGCGCTCGCGGAACGCTGCGTAGGCAGCAGGCGAGACGACGGGATCGTGGGCGGTGAGCGAGCGGTCTTCATTGAAGAGCAGCGCCGCCCACTCCTCGCCAATCGCGTCGCTGATCCGATCACGGAGCAGCAATTTCTCGACAAAGCCATCGAGTGTCCAGCCCATGATCTTCAGAATGCCCATCGAGGCGGCCGGACTCCACGCGAGCGGCGGATAGCGGCCCACAATGAACTCTGCGCCGAGGAGCGGCCCTTTCCGTTGGACAAAGGCATTGACACCGGCGGAATAGTGATCGAGCGCCGATTGGGTTTCGCCGGAAAGTTGGGCCGCCTCGGCCTCCGCTGCGCGCCGGATACCAAGCGTTAGCATGAATTTGTCCAGATCGAGCGCGGGGTGGCCGACGATCTCGGCGAGCCGCCCGAACGCCGCCCGATGCAGAACATCGAGGTGCCAGAGCCGGTCCTCGGCGGTCGCGTAGCCCAACCCGAACATCAGGTCGTCGAGGCTGTTCGCCCGAATATGCGGGATGCCCTGCTGATCTCGCGCGATCTCAATCGGTTCTGCGGGGCCGGGCAACGCGATAACGCGCTCAAAATCGCCGTTCTGGCGTTGCAGACGGGCAAACGCCGCACCCCCCGCGACGATACCGGCACCGACGAGGAGTTGTTTCTTGCTTGGCACGGTCTCCCTTTCACTCCGCGGGTTTCGGCAGGAATATGTCGCACCCGGACCTGTATGTCACGCGTAGGGTACCGTCTACGACGATGGGCGGCAAGCACAACTGCTGGCACACAACCCGTTGCGTGGCCACAATCGGTATGCTACACTGCGAAGGGCGCATGCATACGTACACCGTTGCACGCACGATTCGTTCCCCACGTTTGTACGTCGGAATAGCGAGGTTTTCCACATGGCGGATGTCAAGTGGCTGGGCAATACATGTTTTCGGATCAAGAGCCGCGAGGCGATGGTGCTGATGGATCCCATCGCGCGCGATAGTGGCATGACGATGCCGAAGCAAAAAGCGGACATCGTTACGCTCTCCATGCGTGGCCGCGCCAACGCCCTCGCGAATGTCGAGGGCGAATACACGCTGATCGAAGGGCCGGGCGAGTACGAGGTGCAGGAAGTATTCCTGTCCGGTATCCGCACGCGGCGCAACGGCACAGGCGGCGCGCAGAAGGACTTCAACACGGTCTACCTCGTCGAGATGGACGAGATGATCTTCTGCCATCTCGGCAGCCTCAACAAGCCGCTCACCGAGGCGCAGGTGGAGGCGATGGGCGATGTGGATGTGCTGTTCGTCCCGATCGGCGGCGAGGACAGCCTTTCACCCGCTGGCGCGACCGAGGTGATCGGCCAGATCGAGCCGCGCCTGGTCATCCCGATGCGCTACAAGATCAACGATGAAGCGGGCAAGCGCGCCCTCGGCGAGTTCGCCGCCGCGCTCGGCCTCACCGAAGTGCCGCGTGAAGATCGCCTGATTATTCGCAAGAATACCCTACCCGAGACGATGGGCGTGACCGTGCTGGATGTGTAGCGAGTGGCGAGTCGTCAGTAGTCGGTAGTCAGAAAGACGTGCGGGGATGGTAGGCGTCGGAAGGGAGCCGTCAGGGTGAGGATTCAGTAGTTCGCGAGCGAGGCCGGGAGTGCATCGTATCGCAACCGACTACTGACTACTGACTACTGACTACTGAGGAGGAGCGGGTGCCGAAGTTCATCTTTGTGACGGGCGGCGTGGTGTCATCGGTCGGCAAAGGAATTGCCGTCGCGTCAATCGGACGACTGCTGAAAAGCCGGGGGGTTTCCGTCTCCATCATCAAGCTCGATCCGTATCTCAATGTGGACCCCGGCACGATGTCCCCGTACCAGCATGGCGAGGTCTTCGTCACAGACGACGGCGCGGAGACGGATCTCGATCTGGGGCACTACGAACGATTCATTGACGAATCGCTCACGCGCGCCTCGAATGTCACGACCGGCCAGATTTACTCGACGGTCCTCCAAAAGGAGCGGCACGGCGATTACCTCGGCGGCACGGTGCAGGTCATCCCGCATGTCACGAATGAGATCAAGGCACGCATCCACGCCGCCGCCGAGGCGCAATCGCCGCACACCCCCGAAGTGGTGATCGCCGAGGTTGGCGGCACGGTTGGCGACATCGAAAGCCTCCCCTTCCTCGAAGCGATTCGACAGATGCGCAAAGACGCGGGTCGCGGCAACGTCCTGTATATCCACGTCACCCTGCTGCCGAAGGTTGGCGCAACGGGCGAACTGAAGACCAAGCCGACGCAGCACTCGGTCAAGGAACTCCGCTCCATCGGCATCAACCCGGATATCATCATCTGCCGCTCGGACTACGACGTGCCGGACGATGTAAAAGAAAAAGTCGCGCTCTTCGGCGATGTCGAGGAGCGTGCGGTGATCCCGTTGACGACGGTGAGCAGCATCTACGAAGTGCCGCTCGTTCTCGAACGAGCCGGACTTGGTGATTTTATCGTCGAAACGCTCCGCCTCCCGACGCTCCCAGTGGACCTGCGCCAGTGGGAATCGCTGGTTGAGCGCATCCAGCGGCCACGCCGCCCGGTGAAGATCGCGCTCGTCGGCAAATACGTCGCGCTGCGGGATGCCTACATCTCCATTGCCGAAGCGCTGCACCACGCCGCGCTCGCCAGCGATGTGGCGGCGGAGATCGTCTGGATTGATTCGGAGGACCTCGAAGGGCACGACCCGGAGCCGTTCTTCCGCGATGTGGCCGGCATCCTCGTCGCGCCGGGCTTCGGGCCGCGCGGCACCGAGGGCAAGGTGATCGCGGCGCAGTACGCGCGGGAGCGTCACATCCCCTTCTTCGGCATTTGCTACGGCATGCAGATGGCGGTGGCGGAAGCGGCGCGGCACCTCGCGGGATTGACAAACGCGAATAGCGTCGAGATTGATCCCGCGACGCCGAACCCGGTCGTGCATCTGATGCTCGACCAGCGCACTGTCGTGGATATGGGCGGCACGATGCGGCTTGGGCATTGGCCATGTCACCTCGTCCCCGGCACGCGGGCAGCGGAGGCGTATGGCGACTCGTTCGTGATGGAGCGCCACCGACACCGCTACGAGATCAACAATGATTACCGGGCGATCCTCGCGGATTGCGGGTTCATCGTTTCCGGCACATCACCAGACGAGCGGCTGGTCGAGATCATGGAGCGCGTGGATCATCCGTGGTTCGTCGGTGTGCAGTTCCACCCGGAATTCCTGTCGCGCCCGACCCGGCCTCATCCGCTCTTTTTGGCATTCATCAACGCCGCGACGACGACCCCGCGCGAGGGCACGCAACAACCGCTACCGATCGCGCGCGAATTGGTCGCGGAGGCAATGCGGCACGATTGAGGGAACCTCACCCCCCAGCCCCCTCTCCTTTGCTTGTTAGCAAAGGAGAGGGGAAGAAATGCGGGGAGAGATGCGAGGTAATTCGGACCAAGGGAGGATGCTACGGCACTTCGTATCATTCCCCTCCCCTCTCCATCGCCGCACAGCCCTATCCATTCCCCGATCCCAGGCGATGGAGCGGGGTTGAGGGTGAGGAATTCTCTCTTGCACTGCATCATTGGGACTGCTATACTGCTGCCGCTTTCGGGCGGGTTCCCGGAAAGAGGAGTGACGCGTTTATGGATCGTAAAGAGCTGAGCACGCTCGCCCTCGCGTCGCAACTCGGGTTCAGTATCGCGGGGCCGCTTGTCGTCTTCATCATTGGGGGAATCTTCCTCGACAAGAAGGTCGGCTCAAGCCCGCTCTTTCTGCTCATCGGTATCGCCTGCGGCATGGTGGGCGCGGGCTACGCAATCTATGATTTGATACGGAAACTACCGACAGGCCGGGGGCGCCCACCGGACCGGCCGAGCGGGCCGACTGTGTAGCGTCCACGCAACCTGTCCGACGATGTACAGGGAGTGAACCGAGCAAAGGAGCACGGATGGACACGATTTTTGCGATCAACGTACCGAAAATCAGCCTGCCCGCCGAAGAACTCTTCCATATCGGGCCGGTCAAACTGACCAACTCTAACCTGATGATGCTGATCGTGATGACGCTGCTCGTCCTTTTCTTTGCGGTCGCCTGCCGCAAACTCACGACGATCCCCGGTCGGCGGCAAGCGCTCGTCGAGACAGCGGTAGACGGCCTGTTCAATTTCACGGCCTCGACGGCCGGCAGCAAGGAACTCGCGCGCCGCATCTTCCCCTTGATTGCCACGCTCTTTATCTTCATCCTTTGTGCGAACTACTCCGGCTTGCTGCCGGGTATCGGCTCGATCTATGTCAAAAAAGACGTGCCGGTCGCCGCAACGACGGTCAAATCAATGAGCGATGCGGAGAAGCAGAAAGAGCGCATTACGCAGCTTTCTGACGGCAGTTTCGTCGCCAAGGACGAGCATGTGCCGATCTTCCGCTCCCCGAACGCGGACCTCAACATGACGCTCGGCATGGCGCTGATCGTCGTCGTGCTCGTGCAGGTCATGGGCATCCGAGCGCATGGGATCGGTGGGTATACAAAAGAACTCTTCACGCCGGTCTTCCTCGGGCCAATCCATATCATTGGCGAGATTTCGCGCGTCATTTCGCTTTCTTTCCGGTTATTCGGCAACATCTTCGGCGGCGAAGTGCTCGTGACGGTCATGTACGCGCTCACGTTCCTCGTCGTCCCGACCATCTTCCTCGCCTTGGAGGTCTTCTTCGGCGCCATTCAGGCGCTCCTTTTCAGCGTGCTGACGACGATTTATATCGCCCTCGCGGTCGCGGGGCATGGCGACGCGCACGAGGATGCAGACGGGCACGAAAGCATCGGCATGGAGGAAACGGGCGCGCATCTCGGCTAGGCGCCCATATACCACGGACTCGACCGGCGGCAAATGCAGCCGGACGGAGCATAAAAAGTCGGCGCGCAGCAACGGGGCTGCCGCCAGTATGGACCAAAAGGAGTGGGAACATGGCGTTCGATGCGGAAGCAGCAAAGCGTCTCGGCGCTGGTGTAGCAATTGGTATGGGCGCGATTGGCCCTGGCATCGGTATCGGCATCGCCGTTGCCGGAGCAATGCAGGCGATTGGCCGCAACCCGGAGGCGGTTGGTGACATCCGCACGACGATGATCATCGGTGTCGGCCTCGCGGAAGCGGTCGCGATTTACGCCTTCGTGATCGCGCTCGCGCTCGCGTTCATTTAGTCACCGGCTACGGCTACCGCGCGATGGTGCGGCACTTCATCGGTCGGGGGTTTAGCGGGGAGCGAGCGTTTCGCCGCTCCCCGCCGCGTACCGACTGACACGGAAGCGAGCAGACAGATGAGCGCTCTTGGCATTGACTTCCCGACATTGATCTTCCAGGTGATCTGCTTCGGCCTCCTGATCTACCTCTTGCAGCGGGTCGCGTACAAGCCCGTCCTCAAAATGCTCGATGACCGCGCGACCAATGTGCGCGAGAGCCTCGAGGCGGCAGAGAAAGCGCGGCAGGAGATGGCCGCCGCCGAACAACGCGGATTGGCGGAACTCCAGGCGGCCCGGGCGGAGGCGCAAGGGATCGTCGCCCGCGCCCGCGAGCAGAGCGAGCAGACGATTGCAGCATCCCGCGCTGCTGCCCGCGAAGAGGCTGAGAAAGTGAAGGTGCAGTTCGAAACGCAAATGCATGCCGAGCAGGCGCGCGCGCGCGACGAACTACGCCACGAAGTGGCGGACCTCGCGATCCTCGCCGCGAGCCGCGTCGTCCGCCGGTCGCTCGATCCCGAGCAGCACCGGCAACTGATCGAGGATACGCTGCGCGAGGCCGTGGATAGTCAGCAAGGTCGTGCGGCAGATTAGCAATGAGCAATGAGCGATGAGCAATGAGTAGTGGACACGACACTCATTGCTCATTGCTCGCCACTCATTGCTGACGCGAACGGAGTGAGCGTTCATGGCAGCAAATGCGGCCGCACGGCGCTACGCGCAAGCGGTCTTCGACATTGGAAAAGAACACAAGAGCCTGACGGTTTGGGATGTGGACCTGCGGATCATTCGGGAAACCCTTTCGGCGGACCCGTCGCTTATGAGCGTCCTCGCCAATCCGGAAACGTCCCTGGCGGAGCGGCAGCGGCTGATCGAGCGGCTGTTTTCTTCGTCGCTGACGCCCGTTGCATATAACTTCGTCAAGCTCCTGCTCCGTAATCACCGACTGGTGCTCGCGCCGCAGATTCAGGAAGCCTTCGACGAGATGTATCTCGCCGATCAGGGCATCGCCTACGCCGATGTGACGACGGCAGTGCCGCTCGATGCGGCGGAAGAGGCGCGTGTGGCGGAATCGCTGACGCGCTTCACCGGCAAGACGATTAAGTTGCGCACGCACGTCGACCCCGAGATCATCGGCGGCATCCTCGCCCGCGTGGGCGATCAGTTGATAGATGGCACTGTGACGTCACAGCTCCGCCAACTCAAGAACCGCCTCGCCGCGGTCTAACAGCAGTAACCGGGGAGGTTTTTCATGGCTGTACGTTCTGCGGAAATTCGCGACATTATCCGGCAGGAGATCGAGGGCTTCGATCAGGAAGCGACGGTCACGAATGTCGGCACCGTCATTGACGTCGGCGACGGCATCGCACGCGTTTATGGCCTCTCGAATGTCCAGGCAAGCGAACTTGTCGAGTTCACGCCTTCGAGCGGCGAGACAATTGTCGGCATGGCGCTCAACCTCGAAGAGGACAACGTCGGCGTCATCATCTTCGGCGACTACACAGTCATCGAGGAAGGGACGACTGTCCGCACGACGGGCCGGATCGCGCAGGTGCCGGTCGGCGATGCGCTGTTCGGGCGTGTCGTCAACGCCATCGGCCAGCCGATTGACGGCAAAGGCCCGATCCAGACCGACAAGTTCCGCCCGATCGAGCGCATCGCCCCCGGCGTCATCACGCGCAAGTCGGTGAGCGTCCCGGTCCAAACGGGCGTCAAGGCGATTGACGCGATCATCCCGATCGGTCGCGGCCAGCGCGAACTGATCATTGGCGACCGACAGACAGGCAAGACCGCCGTCTGCCTCGACGCGATCATCAATCAGAAGGGCAAAGACCTCTGGTGCATCTACGTCGCCATCGGCCAGAAGCAGTCGCAGATCGCCCAGGTCGTCGCGACGCTCGAACGGCACGGTGCGATGGAGTACACGACGGTCGTTGCTGCCAGCGCATCCGACCCCGCGCCGCAGTGGTACATCGCCCCGTACGCGGGCTGCGCCATTGGCGAGGAAGTGATGGAGTCCGGCCGCGACGCGCTGATCATCTACGACGATCTTTCCAAGCACGCGTGGGCATACCGTCAGGTGTCGCTGCTGCTGCGCCGCCCGCCGGGTCGCGAAGCATATCCGGGCGATGTTTTCTATCTGCATTCCCGCCTGCTGGAGCGCGCCGCGCGGTTGAACGAGGACTACGGCGGCGGCTCGCTGACCGCGCTGCCGATCATCGAGACACAGGCGAACGACATCTCCGCCTACATCCCGACGAACGTCATCTCGATCACGGATGGCCAGATCTTCCTCGAAACCGACCTCTTCAATGCTGGTGTGCGGCCCGCCGTCAACGTCGGGTTGTCGGTGTCGCGCGTCGGTTCGTCGGCGCAAACGCGGGCGATGAAGCGCGTCGCCGGGCGGATGAAGTCCGAACTGGCGCAGTTCCGCGAGTTGGCGGCGTTCGCGCAGTTCGCCTCCGACCTCGACCGCTCGACGCGGATGCAGATTGACCGCGGACAGCGGCTCACGGAACTGTTGAAGCAGCCACAGTTCGCGCCTGTTTCGCTCGAAAATCAGGTCGTCGCAATCTTCGCCGGCACAAACGGCTTGATTGACGAGGTTCCCGTGCCGCAGGTACGCGAGTTCGAGCGCCAATTGCTCGAGTACATGGCGACGCAGCACCCGGAGATCATGAAGACGATTGCCGATACGAAGGACTTGCCGAAAGAGTCCGAGGAAGCATTGCGGGCGGCGATTGAAGAGTTTAAGCGCGGCTCGACCTTCGCGCAGCCGACCACCGGTCGCGCCGTCGCGGCGAGTTAAAGGGAGCGAACGATGCCAAGCGAACGCGACATCCGAACGCGTATCCGCTCCGTCCGTAATGTTTCTCAGATCACCCGTGCGATGGAGATGGTCGCCGCGTCGAAGATGCGGCGCGCGCAGCAGCGTGTCGGCGCGAGCCGGCCGTACAGCGAGCGGTTGCGCGCGATGCTCGCCGATGTCGCTGCTGCGGCGAGCGGCGCGGACGCGCAGGAGTATCCGCTCCTCCGCCAGCGGCCAGTGCGCCGCGTCGAGTTAATCCTCGTCACGGGCGAGCGCGGCCTGGCGGGGAGCCTCAACTCGAACATCATCCGGCGCGCGACACGGTTCCTCGTGGACGAGATGGAATCGCAACAGATAGAGGCGCAGGTGATCGCGGTCGGTCGCAAGGGGCGCGATTTCATCCGCCGCAGCCAGCGCGAGATCGCCGCCGAATTCATCGGCATCGGCGATCGCCCGACCCTGTCGGATATCGCCCCGATCGCGCGAGTTGCGATGGACGACTATATTAACGAGCGCGTGGATGCGGTCTATATCGCCTACACGCGGTATGTGAATACGCTGACGCAGCGACCGGAACTCGTGAAGATTCTGCCGATCGAGCCGCCGGAAACACAGGAAGCGCATACATCCGGGGAGTATCTCTTCGAACCAAGCCCCGAGGCCGTTCTGGAGCAAATTCTGCCCCGCTTCGTCGAAATCTCGGTCTATCAAGCGGTTCTTGAATCCATCGCCAGTTACTACAGCGCGCAGATGGTCGCGATGCGCAATGCGACGGACAACGCGAAGACTGTCGTCAGCGATCTGCGACTCGCGCTGAACAAGGCGCGGCAGACGCGCATCACCAACGAAGTCGCGGAAATCAGCGCCGGGGCGAACGCACTCGGCGAAGTCGCGGGTTAAACGAATACAAGGAGGCTACCGATGGCTACCGCCGTCACGGAAACGCTCACCACCGACCAACGTAAAGCGACGGGGCACGTCACACAGATCCGTGGCGTCGTCGTGGATGTCGAATTTCCGCCCGATCAGTTGCCGGAAATCTACAACGCCATCCAGACGAAGATGCCGGACGGCTCGACGCTGACACTGGAAACGCAGCAGCACCTCGGCAACGATACGGTACGCGCCGTCGCAATGTCCACGACGGACGGCCTGCGACGCGGCCAGGAGGCATGGGACATCGGCTCGCCGATCACGATCCCGGTCGGCCCGGAAACGCTCGGCCGCATCTTCGATGTGACCGGCAACCCGATTGACAACAAGGGGCCGGTTGTGACGGAGCGGCACTTCTCCATCCACCGCCCCGCCCCCTCATTCGATGAGCAACTGACCTCGGTTGAGGTCTTCGAGTCCGGCATTAAAGTCATTGACCTGATCGCCCCCTTCACACGCGGCGGCAAGATGGGCCTGTTCGGCGGCGCGGGCACGGGCAAGACGGTCATCTTGCAGGAATTGATCCGCAATATCGCGGCGGAGCACGGCGGCTACTCCGTCTTCGCCGGCGTGGGCGAGCGCTCCCGCGAGGGAAACGACCTCTACCACGAGATGACGGAATCGGGCGTTATTGACAAGACCGTGATGGTCTTCGGCCAGATGAATGAGCCGCCCGGCGCGCGCCTGCGCATCGGCCTGACGGGCGTGACGATGGCGGAGTATTTCCGCGATGTCGAGGGGCGCGACGTGCTCCTCTTCATTGACAACATCTTCCGCTTCGTGCAGGCGGGTTCGGAAGTCTCCGCTCTCCTCGGCCGCATGCCGAGCGCCGTCGGCTATCAACCGACGCTCGCCTCCGAGATGGGTCAA
>JBBRLR010000123.1:0-13450 GCA_038231255.1 Thermomicrobiales bacterium
CCATCGCGTCATCGACACGAGCGAACAAGGCGATGATAAACTCCTCGGTAGACATGGGACGCTCCTTTGCTGAGGCTTCGACATCCACAGCGTCAAGGCGTCCCGTGTTTTCGTCAACAACTAGCACCAATGGTTAGCTAAACTCACCGATGCGGCGATCGGCGCGCCAAGTCGCGAGAAGATGTGGCCGATCCTCGGCCAAGCGATGCAGAAGGTGATGGAGATGAATGTCGGCCTGATGGGTTGGGAGCAAGATTACGTCTTCGGCGTCCGCAAGACGGTGAAGAACGTAACCTTCAACGAGTGGGGCTTTCCATATTACTATGACACATGGCTGGATGAATGAGCGAACCCTCCCAGATGGAGCGCTTGCGCCCAGTCAGCCTTATCACGGCGGCGTGATAAGGCTGACCTCTGCACTGCGGTTGCATTTGCGCTTACTCGATACATATCCCCGTAGAAAACTGTCCCCACCATTGACCCGAGGTGGATCCTGCCGAGGACGGTTTTCCGCGTTCCCAGGCTGTCAAAAACGCGCATCACTACTCTCCTTACGCCCGCAGTTGTGGCACGCTACACCGATATCGCCACCGGCACGGTGCTCACGGTCGTCAAGGCGGTCTGTGCCAACACGGCCGCCGCCGTGGCTGCCTGCCCGGCATCCACCTGACCAATGCTGAACCGAACTACGTCACCGTGGCCGGGCCGAATGAAAAAGGGTTCCCCAGGCGCGGTTAATACCCCGAGGGCTGCAGCCTGCTCGATTACCTCGAGGGCATCAATCCCGGCCGGCAGATGCACCCAGATGTTGATACCGTCGGCCCCGCTCGCCATCCCCCCCGCAGGCACCAGTTGCGCCGTCAAGATTTCCAGCGCGGCCGCCCGCCTGTCCGCGTAGGCGCTGCGGGCCGTGGCGAGCACCTGCGGCAACTCGTCATCGGCCAGGATGTTCGCTAGCGCCTGCTGCACCAGACGCGAACTCCAGCCATCGGCGAAGCTCTTCGCTTCGGCCAGCATCACCCGGAGGCGCGGCCCTGCCGCAGCGACGGCCATGCGCAAATCGGGCGCGATCGTTTTGGCGAAGGAGCGAATATATACGACGCGCTCGCCGATGCGCCGGTCGTTCAGCAGGGAGCCGACGCCGGCGGTGGCAAGGTCGGCCAGATGATCGTCCTCGATGGCGACGACATCGGGATAAGCCGCCAGCACATCGGCCAGCGCGGCAACCCGGTCGACGGTCCAGGACGCGCCCGTCGGGTTATGCACGCGGGGCGTGAAGAGCACGACCTGGGCGCCCGCACGAAGTGCCGCGTCGAACGATGCGGGGACCGCCCCCTGCTCGTCCACTTCCATGCCAATCAGCCGGTAGCCGGCGCGTTCGATGGTATCGTAGATCGTTTGGTAGCCCGGCTCTTCGACCGCCACGACGAGCGGCGTCCGACGGAAGAGGGCGGCTGCCACGCCGAGCGTCAGGCCGATCAATTGCTGAGCGGACGACCCGATGACGAGGTCAGTCTCTCCAACCCGAATGTTATCCATCGTAAGGCGTGGTACCAGCGCCTTCGTGAGTGCTTGGATCGGGTCCGGGCCCGCGTATTGGAGGTCGCCGTAGTGGGTCGCATCAATCGCCGCGTGCCAGGCGCGCCGCAGTGCGGCGATCGGCAACAGGGAGGTGTCCGGCCTGCCCGATGTACAATCCAGGAGTGCCGGATAGGTGTTCCGTAGGCGCGTGGTTGAGCCGTAGAGGGCCCGCCGGCGCCACGGCGTCGCGAGCCGCGCCGTTAGTCTTCCCGAAAGTGGCACGGCTGGCGCACCCGATCGCGCGACTGGGTCTAGGTCCGGGTTGGCGCGCGGTAGGGTGGCCACGAAGGTGCCTCGCCCTACCTCGCCACGGATCCAGCCTCGGATAGTGAGTACTTTATAGGCGGCTGCGACCGTGGCGCTCCCGACGCCGAGTTCGAGAGATAACTGCCGCACCGTGGGAAGGCGCGCGCCGGCGCGCAGGCGACCGGACATGATCGCCTCCTCGAACGCGGCGGCGATCCTCTCGTAACGGGGGGGGCCGCTGCCCACCCGCAGTAAGCGCTCACGATCAATCGGCCACTCCACAACATCCTCCCGATTGATATGTGTCCCGGTCGCTCCCCGAATCGGTGGCGGCTCCCCGACGTCGGTTCGTGCTGCGCGACGCTTGCCGGCCTCCTCACGCTCCCTCGCCCCCGCGCAGGAGCGTGAGGATTGTGGAAGGCCCGTTCCGATCGTCGCCTTCGCGGCGTTTGATGGCCCGAGGCCAGAAGCAAATGTGCTAGTACAATAGTACACTGGGTTATCCAGCATGGCAAGCGGAAATGAACCGCCGTCCCTCCTTGACAGTTCGTATTGTATGGTGTAATCTCGTATTCAATCTGAGAGAAGCCAGTACAATCATCCGCTCGATGGGATGCCATGTCTTTGAGTAATTGCTGCTCAGTTGATGACCGGATGGGCATGCCGAGTTACCCAGCGGGCTAGGTGCGCAGGGAGGCGAATATGCAGACAACGTGGACACGGCGTCGGTTCCTGCAGGCAAGTTCGGGCGCACTCACCGCCGCCATACTGGCGGCGTGCGGTGGCACGTCGGGTACCAGCCCGACCGCAACATCGGGGGGAACCTCGGCGGGCGGCGCCTCAACAAGTGCTGCGACCGCCAGCGGCGGGGCGGTGACCGGCGCTCCCCAGGGATCGGCTGCCGTCGCGACGAAACCACTGACGGCAGGCCAGATCACGCTGAACTACCTCGGGCTGACAAGCCCGGATCATTCGGCGGCGCTGGGGAAGGTGCTGGTGGAGTACCAGAAGACGCACCCGAACATCGATGTGCAGTTCGATACCGTTCCCTTCGCCCAACTCTTCCCGAAGATTCAAGCGGCGACGGCGGGGAAGACCCCGGTAGACATCATCCTGATCGACGGCCCGAATGTGACGAACTTCGCCTACAACAGTGTCATGATTCCGCTCGACCAATACTTCGACAAGGCGTACGTCGAGAAATCCTTCGCCCCGACCTCGCTGCTCACCTCGTCGTACAACGGCAAGTTCTTCGCGCCACCGATGATGGAGTCCTCATCGGTCATGTGGTACAACAAGACCATCACGGACAAAGCCGGGATCAAGCCGCCGACCGATTTCGCCCAAGCGTGGACAATGGATCAGGCGCTCGATGCGTGGAAAGCGGTCAATAACCCGCCGAATGTCTATGGCCTACAGTGGGGGCAGGATGGGTCTGCGTTCACCGCGCAAGATTACGAAACCGGGATATTCCGTCGCTCTGCGGGCAACAAGGAAAGCCCCGCGTACAAGGGGATCGCGCCAGACGGCATCACGGTGAGCGGTTACTTCGATCACCCGGACGCGATCAAGGGACACCAGTTCGTGCAAGACCTGTATCAGAAGCACAAGGTGTCACCGACCGAGACGCCGCCGTATATCTGGTTCGACAAGAAAGCGGTCTTCTACATTTCACCGGACAACGCACTCGGCACCTATAAGCAGCGCTACCCGAATGGTGACGAGTTCGAGATTGGCGTGACGCCGCTCCCCTACTTCAAAGACGGCGCGCAAGTCTGCCACACGGACAGCTGGCACTTCGGCGTCGGTGCCTACTCGGCGCACAAGGACGAGGCGGCGGATTTCATTAAGTTCCTCACCGGACCCGTCGGGGCAAAGATCGTCTACGATCAGATCAAGCAATTGCCCGCGAATCTCGACGTGCAAAGCGCGATCACCGATTATCAGAAGAAACCGCTGATGACCGTCCAGCAGCAGTTCAAGAATAGCGGCGTACCGCGCATCATCACGCCCGGCTTCACCGAGTTCAACTCGCTCTCGATTGAGTTCTATCAGAACATCATTCAGGGCCAGGGCGTGAACGTCAAAGATCTCGCCACCACGATGGCGAAGCGCGCCGATGGTCTGATTAGCAAGTACAAGGATTGGAAAAAATAGCGGGGGATTCATGAGCGCTATCACCCAATCGCGGAGTGTGCCGCGTCCGCGCCGCTCGACACTGATGCGGCGGCGGTATCTGATCGCGTCGCTGTTCGTGCTGCCGATGGTCATCAACTTCCTGATCTTCCGCTACGCGCCAATCGGTCTCGCGTTTCAGGCGAGCCTCCATGATTACAGCCTCCTGCGCGGTATTGGGGCGTTTACCGGCTTCGACCAGTACACGAAGGCGTTTCAGGACGACCTCTTTTGGCAATCCGTCAAGGTCTCGACTTTCTTCGCGCTGATCAAAGTGCCCTTGCAGGTCGTGCTCTCGCTCTTCCTCGCCCTCTTCCTCGCGCGGGAGGTGCGCGGGATGGGCGCGATGCGGACGATTGTCTACGTCCCCGTCGTCACCTCGATTGTCGTCGTGGCGATGCTTTGGTCCATGATGCTCAACAAAGACCAGGGGCTGATCCAGAGCGGGCTGGAAGCAATCGGCATTCCGCGCACCGGCTTTCTCAGTAGCCGCACGCTCGCCCTGCCGACACTGGCGATCATGATGGTCTGGAAGGAGATCGGTTTCAGCACGATTATCTTCGTCGCGGGGCTGAAGGGCATCCCGGGGATGTTCTACGATGCCGCCGCTATTGACGGCGCGAACCCGGCACAGCAGTTCTTCCGCATCACCGTGCCGCTCTTGAAGCCCGTGACGCTCTTCGTTGTCGTCACGCAGACGATCTCGTCGCTGCAAATCTTCGTGCCGATCTTCGTCATGACCCACGGCGGGCCATTCTTCTCGACCAACGGGATCGTCTATTACATCTACCAAAACGGCTTCCAATACAACGACATGGGCTATGCGAGCGCGATGTCCTTCCTCGTGCTCATCATGCTCGTCGTCGTCAGTGGGATTCAGTTCAAGGCGCTGCGTAGCGACGTGGAGTATTAACCAATGGCGAATACGATCAT
Organism: Thermomicrobiales bacterium; assembly: GCA_038231255.1. Classification (GTDB taxonomy): domain Bacteria; phylum Chloroflexota; class Chloroflexia; order Thermomicrobiales; family JALYUS01; genus JALYUS01. Next base: position 4,936 of record JBBRLR010000123.1, read on the forward strand.
TTCCCGTACCCGCTCCCTGACTGCGAACCGTACGGATACCAGGGCGGATACCAGGGCGCAGACCAAGCGGGTATCGCTCCTCGCGGTCGTCGGGCGATACGCGATGTACGCCGTGATTTTCGTCATCTTCCTCGGCCCGTTCGTCTGGATGTTCACCGGCTCGGTGCGGCGTGAGGCCGAGATTCATCAGTACATGTTCCCCTTCTCGTGGCACACGATCTGGCCCCTGCATTGGACGCTGAGTAACTTCGCGGACATCTTCGGCATCTCGGACGTCGGCAAGCAAGCAAACCTGAACTTCCAGCGCGGCCTGTTCAACTCGGCACTCATCGCCACGTCGGTCGTCGCCTGCTCGCTCCTCTTTAACACGATGGCGGCGTACTTCTTCGTCCGGCTGCCTTTTCCCGGCAAGCGCTTCCTCTTCCTCTTCGTGATCGCGACCTTCATGCTGCCGTCCGAGGTGACGATCGTGCCGCTCTTCCTCGTCGTCAACCGGCTGCACCTGCAGAATACGTATTGGGCGATGATCGTGCCGTTCTATGCCAGCCCATTCATCGTTTTCATGCTCGTGCAGTTCTTTCATAGCATCCCGAAAGAGCTGGACGAAGCCGCGATGATTGACGGCGCGAATGCGTGGCAAATCCTCTGGCGAATCGTCGTCCCGAACGCGATCCCGACGCTTACTACCGCCGCGCTGATCGAGTTCCAACTGATCTGGAACCTCTTCTACTGGCCGCTGATCGCGACGAACAACCCGAAACTGCAAGTCCTGCAAGTGATGATCGCCAGCCAAACGACGGACACCGGCGCGTTCTGGGGGCGCACCTTCGCGGGGATGGTCACGACGGTCGTGCCGGTGCTCGCGCTCTTCCTTATCTTCCAGCGCTTCTATTTCCGGGGCGCGGTGCTGTCAGGTATGAAATAACTGTGCGCGCGGTGTGCGGGGTCCAGAGGTATCGTGGAAAGGAGTGCGATATGAGCGATCGGCAACTCAGGATCGGGATTATTGGTTTGGGGATCGGCATGCGGCACGCCACCTCGCTCGCGCTCGTGCCGGAGGCGAAGATCGTCGCGATGGCCGACCCCGCGCCGAACCGCCTCGGCGTCACCGTGCCGGAATTCTGCGCCCACTATGACGCCAAGCCATACGCGGACGGCTTCGAGATGATGGAGAAGGAGCATCTGGACGCCGTCTGCATCTGCACGAACCCGAAGCTCCATCTCCCCTTCGTGGAGGAGGCAGCGCGGGCGGGAATGCACGTCCTGATCGAGAAGCCGATGGCAGGCACGGTCGAGGACTGCGAGGCGATGATCGCCGCGTGCAAAAAGGCGGGCGTCTACCTGGCGATGGAGTTCCCGATGCGCCAACTGGAGCCGATGGTGGATCTGCGCCGCCTGCTGGACGAGGGGTCACTCGGCACGCCCTTCCTCGCGGGTGTCGAGTACGTCTGCGGCCCGCGCCCCGGCCCGCCGTGGCTCTGGACGATGGGTGACGGCGGCACGGTCATCAACGAGAATACCTGCCACGCTATCGACAGCGCGATGTTCCTGCTCGGACCGGTGACGGAGGTCTACGCGGCGGGCGGCAACTGGGTCGGCCATGGCGCGCCGCTCCCGGACACCGCCGCCTGCACGCTCCACTTCGTGAACGGCGGCGTGGCGACGGTGATCGGCGGCGGTGTGGCGACGAACGAGATGGGCATCAAGCCGCGCATCAGCCTCTACTGCACGGAGGGCCAGGCGTACGTTGAGGGCGTCGCGCACACCTACCATTACCTCCGGTGGGCGCGGCGCGGTGGTGAGCCGGTGGAGCGCGACTATAGCGCGGGCAACCCGCCGACGATGAGCAACACCGCCGGGTCATATGGGCGCTACCCGCTCCTCGAACCGGCCCTCCGGAACTTCGTTGAGGACATCGTCAACGACCGCCCGCCGCGCGCGACAGGCGAAGAGGGCGCGGCGAACGTCCGCGTCTGTCTCGCGATCCTCGAATCGATCCGCACTGGCCAATCGGTCAGCATCGCAGAGGGGGCACATCCATGACGGCAAATGGCAGCCACAACCGGCTCGGCGTCAGTCACATCCTGTGGGGGTTCGATCTCTCCTCATTCGACCGCTTCAAGGTCTTCCTGGACGAAGCCGCCGGGATCGGCTACGAGGGCATCGTCTGCTTTGACACGACGGTGATGCCCTGGCTCGACCGCCCCAGCGAGTTTAAGACGGTCCTCAAGCAGCGCGGTCTCGATCTGGTGGGCGTGATCCTGAAACCGGGACTCGATTACAAGGGCACCGACCGGCTCGCCCGGTTTATCGCCGAGGCGGGAGGCGAGTTCATGATCCTCTCGGGGCGATGCGGCACGGAGGAAGAGTGGTCGGTCGTGGTCCCGGCGCTCGAACGCCACGCCGCGATCGCCAAGCGGCACGGCGTGCAGACCGTCTATCACCACCATACGAGCTGGATTGCCGAAACAATGGAGCAAACGGAGCGACTGCTCGCCGACACCGATCCGGAGGTCATGAGCGCGATGCTCGATTGCGGGCATGCGACGAAGGATTTCGTCGGGCACTCCGCAGCAGAATACTTCCGCCGCAACCACGAGCGGATCCGCTATGTCGAGTTCAAGGACTGGCGACCGGAGACGGATCTCAACACGGAGGTCGGGCGCGGCCAGTGCGACTGGCCGGCGGTGGCACAGGCGTTGCGCGAATTCGACTATCGCGGCTGGATCGTCGTCGAGCAGAACTTCACGACGCGAACCCCGAAGGAAGCCGCCTCCGAAAGTTATCACTTCATTCGCGACTATCTGGGCTTCGGGGGCGCGAGCGAGTAGTTCAATCATGGACGGTGGGATGTGCGCCGCCCGCCGCCCGCCGACGGCGAAGGAACGAAAAAAGGTGGCTGTCTCTCAACCGGTGCTGGTCATCGGCGATGCGTGCGTCGATCTCATCGTCCAACTGCCAGAACAGGGCGACGAAGGCGCATCCAGACCAGAACCTATCCTGTCCCGTGGCGGCACCGGCGCCAATACCGCCATCGCGCTCGCGCGGCTCGACGTGCCGGTGGCGCTGCTCGGTACCGTTGGCGATGATGGCTACGGACGGTTTATCGCGCGCGATCTCGCCAGGGAAGGCGTCGAGACGACGCATGTGACCATCCAGCGCGAAGCGTTTACGGCGGTGGTTCTGGCGGTCATCGACCGGGATGGCGAGCGCACGCTCTTCGGTTGGCCCCGGCGCGGGGCCGCTCATACCGCGCTTACGCCACAACAGGTGGATGTGCACGCCATCACGCAGGCGTCGTGGGTGCATACCACCGGGATGTGCCTGGTCGAACAGCCGGTGCGCGCCGCTGTGCTGCGAGGTATGGCGCTGGCCCGCGCCGCGTCCATCCCGGTTTCCCTCGATCTTAATTTGCGCGGGGGCGTTGTTAATGGGGCACTCCTCTGCGACTTTGCTGACGCACTGTGGTCCGCCATCGTGCTCGCGGATTATGTTTTCGGCTCCGCGCAGGACGAAATGGTCTATCTGGCACCTGGTGGCGCGGTTGAGGAGGCGCTGGAGTTGTTGGCGGATGGCGGGCGGACGGTCATTGCCCGGTCGGGAGCGGCGGGTGCCATGATCGTTTCCCCGGACGGTCGTGATACCGTCCCCGCGTTTCGCGTTCCTGTCGTTGACACGCTTGGCGCGGGCGATGCCTTCAATGCCGGCTTCATTGCGGCACGGCTGGACGGTAAGAGTAGCGAGGAAGCGGCGCGCTGGGGGAATGCGGTGGCCGCGCTGAAAATCGGTCGTCGTGGGCATGAGTCGCCATCCCGTTCGGATGCGGTGGCCCTGCTCCAGGGAAGAATCGCCTGCGGTATATCCTCGCAGTATGCGTCACGACGCGAAGGGACCGCACCGTGATTGTCCAGATCTATTCGGTCACTTCGGTGGCGGATGCGCTCAGCCTGGCCGACCTTGGGGTGGATCACATTGGGTTCGTTGCGGGCGTGTACGGTGAAGTCAAGAGTGAGTTGCCGTTCGACCAGGCCCGCGCAATTGCCGATGCGCTCAGGGGTAGGGCGAAGGCCTCGGCCCTGACGATGAGCACGGACCTGGCGGAGATTCTGCGGATGGCCGATGCGGTCCGGCCCAATATTGTTCACATTTCCACCGACACCGATGCCGTGGGTGTGCCAGCGCTGCGAGAATTACGCGAGGCATTACCGCCCGGGATCCAACTGATGAAGGCGATCCATGTCGATGGACCGGAGAGTATCGCCGCAGCACTGGCGTTCGCGCCCATAGCGGACATTCTCTTGCTCGACACCAAAGTCGTGGGGCTATCGGGCGTCGGCGCCACCGGTAAGACGCACGACTGGAGGATCAGCCGCCAAATTATTGATCAGGTCGGCAATCAGGCCAGCGTCATCCTCGCGGGCGGGCTGACGCCGGAGAACGTGGCCACGGCCATTCACGCGACGCGCCCCTGGGGTGTCGACAGCTTCACAGGCACGAATCACCCCGGCAGCGGGCGGAAGGACCTCTCCCTCGTGCGGCGGTTTGTTGAGCAAGCGATGCTCGCCGAATGAGTGCAACGGGCGCGGGCAGCACGCCCAGCATCGCCCCGCGTTCGCGGCGTGAAAGTTGAAAGGTGCCGATATGGCGACCGTCGTCCTCCTCGGGACGCTCGATACCAAGGGGATGGAATACGACTTCTTGCGCCAGCGCGTCCGCGAAGCCGGCTGCGAGGTCATCCTCATCGACGCCAGCACGGGTGGACCGCCCCAGATCGAGCCCGATATCGGCGGCGAGACCGTCGCGCGGGCGGTGGGCGCGGACGTGGCGGCGCTGACGCGCCAGGGGGATCGCGGCTTGGCGGTGGCGACGATGGCGCGCGGTGCGACCCGGATCGTCACCGATCTCTTCGCGCAGGGTCGGCTGCACGGGATGCTCGGCCTAGGCGGCTCCGGCGGTTCGTCGTTGGTCACGCAGGCGATGCGCGCGTTGCCGATTGGCGTGCCGAAACTGATGGTCTCGACGATGGCATCAGGCGACACGCGGCCGTACGTCGGTACGTCCGATATCGCGATGCTTAATTCGGTCGTCGACATCGCGGGCCTCAACCGCATCTCCGAACGGATCCTGACCAACGCCGCCGCCGCGATCGCTGGGATGGCGCGGATGTATGCCGGGGCACCCGCGATGGCACCAGGTCCGCCGCTGATCGCGGCGACCATGTTCGGGGTCACGACGCCATGCGTCACAGCGGCCCGCCAGCGTCTGGAGGAGCTCGGCTACGAGGTGCTCGTCTTCCACGCCGTCGGTACCGGTGGGCAAGCGATGGAGGCACTGATCCACGCCGGCTTCATTGCGGGCGTGCTCGACGCGACGACGACCGAGCTCGCCGATGAGTTGGTAGGCGGGGTGCTCTCAGCTGGGCCGAACCGCCTTGAGGCGGCCGGGGCGCACGGCGTGCCCCAGGTGGTTTCGCTGGGCGCGCTCGATATGGTGAACTTCGGGCCCCTCGATACCGTGCCGCAACCCTTCCGGGATCGGCGCCTCTATCAGCACAATCCGAACATCACGCTCATGCGCACCACGCCGGAGGAGTGTTCCGCGTTGGGCCGCACGATCGCGCGCAAACTCAATGCTGCCACGGGGCCGGTGGCGCTCTTCATCCCGCTGCGTGGCATCTCGATGATTGCCCTGGAAGGCGGCGCGTTCTATGATCCGGACGCCGATCGCGCGCTGCTGGACGCCCTGAGGGCCGATCTGCGCGCCGACATCGAGCGCCATGAACTGGATCTTGACATCAACGACGTGCGGTTCGCGCGGGCGATGGCCGAGCGGTTGGACCAGTTGCTCCGTACGGGCGACGCACATGTCCCCTATCCGGCGCCGCATGCGCCGGATAGGCCGAGGCAAGGAAACACCCGACCGGAAAGGGCGATGCGATGACACGAGCACAGGCACTCGTCCGGCTACGCGCGCAACGACAGGCGGATCGGGTCATCATTGGCGCCGGTGCCGGGACGGGGCTGTCGGCAAAGTGCGCCGAGGCCGGCGGCGCCGATCTGATCGTCATCTATAACTCGGGCCGCTTCCGCATGGCCGGACGCGGCTCTCTGGCCGGTTTGATGCCCTACGGCGATGCCAATGCCATCGTCGTCGATATGGCCCGCGAAGTATTGCCCGTCGTGCAGCAAACGCCGGTACTGGCGGGCGTCTGCGGCACCGATCCCTTCCGGCTGATGCCGGTCTTCCTGCGGCAACTCCGGGATCTCGGCTTCACCGGCGTGCAAAACTTTCCCACGGTCGGGCTCATCGATGGGGTCTTCCGCCAAAATCTCGAAGAGACGGGCATGGGGTTTGCGTGCGAGGTGGAGATGATTCGTCTCGCGCACGAACTCGACTTACTCACTGCGCCGTATGTCTTCACGTCGGCGGAGGCGCGTGCCATGGCCGAGGCCGGGGCGGATGTGCTCGTGCCGCATATGGGCCTCACGACGAAGGGCACCATCGGCGCAGGCACCGCAATCAGCCTGGACGAGTCCGTCGCCCGCATTCAGGCGATGCATGACGCGGCGAAAGAGGTCAATCCGGATATTCTCGTGCTCTGTCACGGTGGTCCGATCGCCGAACCGGAGGATGCCGCGTACGTGCTTCAGCGTACACGGGGCGTGGTCGGCTTCTTCGGCGCATCCAGCATGGAACGGCTGCCCACCGAGCAGGCAATTACCGAGAATATGCGCCGGTTCAAGGCATTGGAACCGGCGCGAGAGATGAGCACAGGATAGGAGGAGCGCACATGGGTCCCGTTGATCCCGGCCAGTTCCCGACGCAAACCTTCGCGTGGGGCGCGATTAAGTGGTTCGTGACGCCTGGCACGACACCGACGGCGACGATCACGTTCGGCGAGGTTGTTCTTCTGCCCGGCAAGGGCCACGATCGGCATAATCATCCGCACGCAGAAGAAATCCTCTACGTTCTGTCCGGTGAGGGCATGCAGATGCTCGCGGACGGAGCGCCATTCCCGGTGCGCGCGGGGGACACGATCTACGTCCCGACGGCGGTCTACCATTCCACGCTGAACACCGGCTGGGCGCCGATGCGCCTGCTCGCTCTCTACAGTCCCGGCGGCCCCGAGAAGGACCTCGAAGCGCTCCCCGATTTTCGCGAAGTGCCGGCCGGGCACGTCCCCGCGTTAACGCGCGGTTAGGCTGCGGTGGACCGCGGCGCATGGGGTGGCGCGCCGCATCGCGCGAAATGGCACGTTGGTCGATTCTCGCGGCGCGGCACCCATCGAGGAGGGCAGGATGGCGATCTCGGTACCGGTGGTACTCGATTGCGACACGGGCGTAGACGATAGCATGGCGATCTTCTATGGGCTGCTATCGCCGGAGATCGACGTCGTAGCGATCGGGGCGGTCTGGGGAAATTGCGACGTCGACACGGCGACGGCAAACACGTTACGCCTCCTGGAGATCGCCGATATGCCGACCATCCCGGTCGCGCGGGGGGCATCACGGCCACTGCTGGGGCCGCTGCCACCGTTGGGCCAGATTCACGGTCGCGATGGCCAGGGCAACACGAACCTGCCCCCGCCGACGCTTAAGCCGACCGACGAAACTGCCAGCGCGCAGATCGTTCGCCTCCCGCACGAGCGGCCGGGGGAGTTGACGCTCGTGCCGGTTGGGCCGCTCACGAACGTCGCGCTGGCCCTCGCCCAAGACCCGGAAATCGCGCAACTCTACCGGGCTGTCGTCCTCATGGGCGGAGCGTACGGCTGCCCCGGTAACATGACCGCGACGGGTGAGGCCAACATCGCACACGACCCCGAGGCCGCGCAGATAGTCTTCGAGGCGGGTTGGCCGATCGTCGGCGTCGGTTTGGACGTGACGCGAACCGTCTCCCTGACAGAGGAGCGGCTTGAGGAACTTAACAACAGCGGAACCCCTGCCGGTCGGCATCTATACCGGATAACCCAATACTACTTGGAGAAGTACGCCCAGCGGACCGGCAGGCGCGAGTGCGCCATGCATGACGCCCTGACGCTGGCGATTGCCGCCGATCCATCGCTCGCGGTGCGCACCTTCAGGACCCGCGTCGATGTTGAGCTGACGGGTAAACACACTCGCGGCATGACGGTGGCCGACCTACGCGCGAGCCAGCATCCCAACCCCACGCCGCCTGCCGACGCAAATACCGATGTGGTCCTCCAGGTCGACGGCACCCGTTTCCTCAACCGCTTCGGGCAGATGCTGTGCGGCACCGGGCGAGCATAACCAGTGCTGGGGTACGGCATCACTCGGTGCCGATGAATGCTCGATGCGGCTTCCTGCTGAACCATCACCTTCGATCCGTACGCCGTCAGCATCGCATGGAGCGAACGGGGAGCGTGCCGGTCCATTGAGCAAGACAAAGCCGCTCAATCTCTGATCGCCCTCAAGCGCGGCGGCAACCCTCGCCGCAGCTCGCCGGGTACACCTCGATCGTCACGTCCCCCGCCACATCGATGGGAGGTGGGGAACAG
>JBBRLR010000124.1:0-12938 GCA_038231255.1 Thermomicrobiales bacterium
GAGGGCGAGGGTGACGCCGGACGCTTCGGCGACGGGCAGGACGGCTTTCAGGAAATAGGCGTAGTTCTCCCACATCTGCGCGGCGGTCACTTCTTGTTCAAGGTGCGCGGTGAACATCTCGTCGAGTACCGCGCCCGTGACGCCGACGTACTGCCGTCGCTCGGCGGGGGCGGTCTGCTCGACCAGCGCCATGTCGAACGAAGTAACGTGCGCCCCGCCGCGCCCCGGCGTCGTGCGCGAGGTGCGCCAGACGGAGTTCGGCATGAAGTGGTAGCCGAGGATGGGGATACCGGCGCGGCCCATATTGCGGATCGTGGTGCAGTAGTGCGCGATCTGCTCGTCACGCCCCGGCGCGCCGAGCATCGCCTTGTCGTAGAAATGGAGCGGGACATTCTCGATCGCCTCGTACTTCAGTCCGTACTCCTCGGTCTTCAGGCGGAGCGCGAGCAAGTCTTCGTATTCCCACTGCTGATCGCCCGGCAGCGACGAGTGACCGAGCAGGTTCATCTGCACGCCGCTGACGCCGAGTTGCTTGGCAAACTGTAACTTCTCGTCGGTCAACTGATTGAACTGTCCTAACGCGATGCGCATGTGTTCCGCCATATCGCCTTTCTCCTCCTCGTCCTTGTGCGACCGACCCGTTTGAGTTGACAGGTAACATTTCACATGTTACGTTCCCGCTGTCAAGGGCATGAAACGAAAGTGATGGGGGAGGAACCAGATGTTTGGTACGACACGCGTGACGCGACGGCACTTTCTGGGGGGCGTGGCGGGGACTGCGGCGGCGGCTATCCTCGCCGCGTGCGGCGGCAGCACCGCGACCGACACACCGAAGGCCGCGAGCGGCGCGACCGGTGGCACGACGCCGACGACCGGAGCCGCTAACCCGTTCGGCTCTCCCGTCGCCGCGACACCGACCAAGGCGGCGGCGCCTGCTGCAACGACCGCGAGCGGTTCAGCCCCTGCCACAGCGGCTACGGCGGCTCCCGCGTCCACGACCGCCGCGAGCGGTTCGGCGACGACGGGCACGACGGGCACGACCGCGCCGGGTGTCGTGTCGAGCACCGGCAAGATGACCTACTGGGGCGGGCTGATCTTCTCCGACGACGCGAATGCCTTGCAAGTCCAGGCGATCAAGGACTGGGGCAAGCAGAACAAGATTGACATTGACGTCGTGATGATCAACCAGAACGAGACGAATGCGAAAGTCGCGGCGGCGGTCACATCGAACACGATGCCGGATGCGCTCGACATGGGCCTCGACTTGCTCCTGCTGCTTTCCAACCAGAATCAGCTCGTCGTGCTCGACGACCTGTACGCCAAGATCGGCAAGGCGCACGGCGGCTGGCTGAAGTCCGTTGATACCGCGACCGACCCCAAACTCTTCAACGGTAGCCGCAATGGTATCCCCTACGGCACGGGCGGCAACGTCCTGTTCCGGCGCACCGACCTCCTGAAGAAGGCGGGCATCAACGACGCGCCCAAGACGTGGACGGATGTCAGCGACGCCGCCGAGAAAACGACCAAGTCGCCGATCTTCGGCATGGGCTTCGCCCTGTCCAATGTCGGCGATGGCAATACGCAGGTAGATGTGATGCGTTCGTGGGGTGGCCGTGTCGCGGACGATGCCGGCAAGGTCTGCACGATCAAGTCGGACGCTACCAAGCAATACCTCCAATGGGTGACGGATGCCTACAAGAAGGGCTTGTTCCCGCCCGGCGTTACGACGTGGGACGGTGCGGGCGACAACAATGCGTACCAGTCCGGCCAGGCAGTCTTCATCGCCAATACGGGCAGCGTCTCGATCTGGATGCGGACGAACGACAAGGACTTGCTGGCGAATACGCAATATTCCGCGCTGCCCGCCGGGCCGAAAATGCGCATCTCTCCCGGTACACCGGTGATGCGCGGCATCCCGAAATCGAGCAAGAACGTCGAGGCGTCCAAAGCGCTCCTGGAATACCTGGCCACCAAGGAATTCACCGCCAAGTATTACCCACTGGCGATCTACGGGCCGGTTCTCCAGGAGGAGACGACGCTCGACCTCTTCAAGAGCGATCCGGTCCACCTCGGCCTCGCGGACCTCGGCGTCAACGGCACCGCACCCGGTTTCCCGGATGTCAACAACGCGGCGCTCGCGGACTTCAATAACAACTACATCGTGCCGAAGATGATCCAGCGCGTCGTCATTGACAAGTACGACCTCGACAAAGCGATAGACGAGGCCCAGAAGTCGGGCGACGCGATCTACGCCAAATACAAGTAGGCAGCAAAGTAGGGGCGATTCGTGAATCGCCCTCCGGTCTCTTCGTAATGTGATGAGGGTCCAGTATGGCGGTACAGCAGGGCAACTCAGTACTCATCCCGCCTAGAGGGCGCCCGGAGTCCTCAGCCCTCCCTTCGCGCCGCCCCTTTTGGACCTTCGCGCGGCGCGGGTCGCTGACCGGCTACCTGATGGCCCTGCCGGTCTGCGCCGTCCTCTTGATGCTCGTCGCCTATCCGTTCGTCTACGCGATTTTCATCTCGTTCACGAGCCGGGTCGTCGGTAGTGCCGGGCATTGGGTCGGCTTCCAGAACTTCCGCTACCTGTGGAACTTCGTCAGTTTCAAGCGCGCCCTGATGAATACGCTCACCCTTGTCCTCGTTTCCGACGGGCTGAAACTCGTCATCGGGTTGAGCCTCGCGCTGCTGCTCAACGAGAAGTTGCGGGCGCGCAACCTTTTTCGCGGTTTTATCCTGCTGCCGTGGGCGATGCCGGGCTTCGTCGCCTTTCTGACGTGGCGGCTGCTGTTTCTGCCGATTGGCGGCGGCTTCAACCTGATTCTGACGCAGACGCATATCCATGCCGACATCATTGACTGGCTCGGCCAGCGCTCCACCGCAATGCCCGCCGTAATTATCGCGACGGTCTGGCGCGGCTTCCCGTTTTGGTGCATTTCCCTCCTCGCGGCGCTCCAAAACGTGCCACAGGAGCAATACGAGGCGGCGAAAACTGATGGCGCGAATGCCTGGCAGCGTTTCTGGTTCATCACCCTGCCGAGCATCCGGCACGTCATCCTCGTCGTCGCCCTGCTGTCTTCGATCTGGACGGCGAACTCGTTCGAGAATATCTGGCTGATGACGCAGGGTGGGCCGTCCGACGCGACGATGGTCCTCCCCGTCCTCGCGTTCTTTGGCTTGCAGAGCCAACGACTGGGTGAGGCGGCGGCCGTCTCGGTCGCGATTATCCCGGCCCTGGCGATCCTCGTCTTCATTGTCGCGGCACTGCTACAGAAGGACTGAGAACTGAGCAACCAGCAAAATGTACCCTCCCCTCTCCATCGCCAAACGGACCTTTAGGAGGTCGAAGCTAACGGGCGATGGAGAGGGGCCGGGGGGTAAGGAAAACAAAGGGGTTTCGGATATGGCCTCCATCACGCAGCCGCAGGCGGGAATCAGGGCGAACGAGCAGGCGAAGGTGCAAAGTCGGGGGCGGGTGCGGACTATTGTCACCTATACGGTGCTTGTCCTCATCTGCCTCATTATCGTCTTCCCGATTTATTGGATGGTGACGATCTCGCTCAAGACACCGCGCGACATTTATCGCGTTCCCTCGCTCGTCCCGCACAAAGTGACGCTCGACAACTTCCGCACGCTGATCGTCAAGAAGCACTTCCTGACGAACATCCGTAACAGCATCATCGTCGCGACGAGCAGTACGGTAATTTCCGTCACGATCTCCGCGCTTTGTGCGTACAGCCTCGTGCGGTTCAAGTACCGGTTCCGGGGATTGATCGGGCGACTGATCCTGCTCGCGTACCTGACGCCCGCGTCGCTCCTGTTCATCCCGCTTTCGGTGATCGTGGCGCGGCTCAATCTCGGCAACTCGCTGCACGGGCTGATTATCGTCTATCTCAGTTTCTCGACGCCATTCAGTACCTGGCTACTGATGGGTTACTTCCGTGGCATCCCGGCGGACTTGGAAGAGCAGGCGATGGTGGATGGCACGACGCGAATCGGCGCGCTCGTCAAAATCCTCCTGCCGCTTTCGCTACCCGGTCTGGTCGCGGTGAGCATCTTCACCTTCACCGGCGCATGGAATGAGTTGCTGCTCGCCCTGATCTTCATCACGTCGGAAGACAAACGGACAGTGCCGCTCGGCTTGCAGTATCTGATCACCGGCGACACGTTTTTGTGGGGGCCGATCATGGCCGGGGCCGTGCTTTCCGCGCTACCGGTGATGGTGCTCTATTTCCTCGCCCAACGATTCATGGTCCAGGGCATCGCGGCGGGTGCGGTCAAGGGATAAAAACCTAATGCCGAGGAACGGAAGGGGTCGGGGGTTAGGTTGCGACGGCTTGGGAGACGGCGTCAGTTTTGATGTTGAATTGGCTCGCGGACCAGACTGGCTGTCCATCTTTCACGACGATGACCTGCGGCGACTCGTGGCGAATGCCCGTCCGCTTTGTGACCGCAGATGCGATCTCCTTGTCGTGTTCGACATCCACGAGTGCGATAGCGCCCTGCACCCGCTCCATTTCGCGATAGGCGCGGGCGCTGATCGGGCAGTACGGGTCGTGTTTGAAGAGGATCACCGGGTGCTCCGCAGACGACGTAAAGAGCGCGTCCAGTGATTCGGTTGTGGTAATCGGTGTGAAGTGTTCGTCCATGCGGTCCCACCTTTTGCTTGCATTCCGGCACGCCATCATGCGTGCTTCATACTAAAGAGCAAGACGGCTGCCATCTATTCCCGGCGAAGGAAAAGCGCGCGATCTGCGACGTGATAGTCTTGCAAACCCTGCTTTAGCCGGTGGCCTCAGCGGGCGCGCTTGTCGCTGTGGCGAAGAGGGCGCGCAATTGGCCCGGCATATTCGTTGTGATCCCGACGACGCCGCGACCAGCGAGGATACCGGCGCGGCGCGGATCGTCGAGTGTCCAGACGTAGACCGGGAAGCCCGCACGCCCGGCGTGGGCGATGAAACGCGGCGTCGCGGTGCGATGCCAGACGTTGATGCCGACGCAGCCAAGGTCCTGTGCCTCGGTGATGGCGATGTTCGTGCCATGCACTGTGAGCAGCCAGAATGGCAGTTCCGGCAGCGCGGCGCGGGTCGCCTTGATAATCTCGGTGTCGAACGAACTGAGGACGATGCCGTCGCGCGCGGCGCCGATGGTGGCGGCGAGGATGTCGGGCGGGATGGGTTCTTTCAATTCCAGGTTGATCGGCGATAATTTCCCGCGCACCGTGGCGAGTGTGTCGGCGAGCGTTGTGACATTGCAGGCGGCGAGTTCGGCAGCGGTTGCCTCGGCAATGCACAGTGGCCGGTCGTGGGTGCGCGCGAGCGAGGCGTCGTGGCTGATGACGATCACGCCGTCCGCGCTCATCCGCAAATCGCATTCAAGGCCATCCGCGCCTTGCGCGATGGCGAGGCGGAAGGCGGCGAGCGTGTTCTCCGGGGCATCCGTCGAAGCCCCCCGGTGCGCGATAATCAGTGGTGCCGAAGTGCGTTGGATACGTCTCATAGCACGGAGAGTATGCCACTTTTCCATCGTTGTAAAGATGCCAGTGAACGTTGCTATACCCATTTTCATCAGTAAATACCCCTCCGGTGACTGTTGCCCTGTTTGCTACCGCCGTTTCGCTCCCGCGCGGTATGATGGCGTGGATAGATACGCAAGAAGGAGGCAAACTCGATGATTCACGCAGAACCGGGGCGGTGGCCGAATGGCGCGCGCTGCGCCGTCGCCCTTTCCTTTGATGTGGATGCGGAAACGCTCTGGCTGATCGCGGACCCGGCGAACGCGCACAAGCCTGGCCTGCTTTCGATGGGGCACTATGGCCCGATGGTCGGCGTGCCGCTCATCCTCGATCTGCTCGCCCGCCACGAGTTGCACGCCTCGTTTTTCGTGCCGGGATGGACGGCGGAGCGCTACCCTGCGATGATGCGCGACATTGTCGCCGCCGGGCACGAAATCGGCCACCACGGCTGGATCCATGAGACGCCCTCCTCGCTGACGCGGGACGAAGAGCGCGATGTCCTGGAGCGTGGCCTCGCCGCCATCGAGCGGAGCGCCGGCGTCCGGCCCGTCGGCTATCGGTCGCCGTCGTGGGAGTTCAGCACCAACACGCTCGGCCTGATCGCCGAGTACGGCTTCCGGTACAGCAGCAATCTAATGGACACCTTCCTGCCGTACCGGCACCCTGAGACGGACGTCATGGAGTTGCCGGTGCAGTGGATTCTCGATGACGCGCCGTTTTTCCTTTTCCGCCCCAGCGGCGCGACGCGTCCGATCCAGCCCGCTGCGACCGCATTGCAGGCGTGGCAGGAAGAATTTGCCGGCATCTATGCGTACGGCGGCTTGTGTATGCTGACGATGCATCCGCAACTCTCGGGCAGGCCGGGGCGCGTGCAGATGCTTGAGCGGTTCATCGCGTACGCGCAGGCGATGCCGGAACCCGTCTGGTTCGCGACGGGCGCGGAGATCGCCGAGTATTGGCGGGCGCACCACACGCCGTAGCCGTGGCAATAACCTTGCACTCTCGTTATGCGGACAGGGTGGATCGGTCGGCGACGAAAGGATCGGCGAGCAGATGGCGCTAGGAAAAGGGATACTCGCGGGCGCGGGCGCGACTCTGGGCAGTGCGGCGGTCCTTGCTGGGACAAATGCGGCGCTCGCCGCCACAACACCGCCGCTCTGGTCCGTCCTACCCGGCGACACGAAGCGATATTCGTGGCGCGATGGCGAGATCAGCTACGCCGTGCGCGGTTTGGGCACGCCGCTCCTGCTCCTGCACGGTATCTACGCGACGGCGTGCGGCTACGAGATGCGCCGCGTCTTCACGCCGTTCGCGGAGCAATACCGCGTGTATTGCCCGGATCTGATCGGCTTTGGTCTGTCGGACCGACCGGCGATCGAGTACACACCCGCAATCTACATGCAGATGATCCGCGATTTCGTCCAGGATGTGATCGGTCGGTCCTGCGTCGTCGTCGCGAGCAGCCTGACCGCCGCGTACGTCATCCAGTTGGCATTTGACCATCCGGGGCTGTTTCGCCGCCTCGTCCTTGCATTACCGACCGGGCTTGAGCAACTGGAGGATCGCACGCCCAGCAAGGCGAAAACAGCGGCAACCGCGCTTTTTTCATCGCCGGTGCTCGGCGAGGCACTTTTCAACGGGTTGGTCTCGAAGCCGAGCCTGCGCTATTACCTCGAAAAGCAGAGTTACTACGACCCGTCCACCGTCACCGACGAGATGATCGCGTACTACCACGCGGCGGGGCACCAGAAAAACGCGCGCTACGCCCCCGCCGCGTTCGTCGGTCAGCAACTCAATTGGCCGGTGCGGCACGCTTTCGCGAACCTCACGCAGCCCGCTATGGTCGTCTGGGGGGCGAATGCAATGATTGCCCCGATCAAGTATGCGCACACCTTTCGCCACACGAACCCCCGTGCGCGCCTTGAAATCCTCGACCGCTGCGGCGCCGTCCCGCACGACGAATGCACCGATGAATTCGTCCGCCGTGTCCAGCCCTGGCTGATGCTGCCGGACGAGGAAGCGCGCTGGTGCGAGCCGGTTTCGGAGAAATCTTCCTAACTCTCAGTACCTTCATTATGAGAGGGCGGGCGAGGCGAGTTTGATGTAGCGTTCGACGCTCATCTTGTTGCGCGAGTCTTCCGCGAGGCCGAGGAGTCCGATCAGTTTGGCGGCATCGTTGCCTTCGCGCGCACGCTCGACTGCCCAGGTATCGCGGAGCGATTGCGGCGTCACTTTTTTGGTGATCTCGGCCGTCGCGGCGATGCGCTCGACGATCTTGTTGATGGACTGCGGCGGCAGCGGGATCAGCCGCTCCTGCGGGTCGTACGCCGCGACGTAGGCGGAGAAGATCGCCGCGAAGGTGGCATCCGCTGCGAGTTTCCGCTCCTTGTTCCGGTAGCGGGTCGAGTCGTAATAGATGTAAACGATCGGATTTTCCGGGTCGGACAGGTCCACATGCTCCTTGCGGATCGTAAGCAACTCGCCGCGCGAGAATCCGAGGCGCAAAAGGAGGTGCGCGAGCAGGGCCGAGCGTTCATTCTCGTCCGCAGCGGCGTCGAGGAACCGTTCCTGCTCATCGGCGAAGAGTGGCTGCGGCGTCTTGAGCGGGATGTGCTCGGGGTAAAACCCCGCCGCCGGGTTCTCCTTCTCGGTGATCAGTTTGCACTGCACGATCAGAAACTTGAAGAACGTATTGAGCGACGTGAGTCGCCGCTTCCGCGTGCTGCGCGTGCTACTGTCACCAAGGAAGGCGGCGATGTCGCGCGCGCTGATCTGTGGCACCGGCTTCGGCCCGATCCGCTCCTCGAACAGCGCGAGATCGTACGAATACGATTCGACCGTGTTCTTCGGATGGCCGGACTGTTCGAGGTAGCGGCGGAACCAATAGCGGGCGAGGGTCAGGGTCGCGTCCGGCGTCAGGTCGCGCATCAGTGCGACACCGGGCGTCAGTTTCCCGTTGGTATCCACCGTGAAGAGCAGTCGCTGTTCCGGCTGCGGTGTCGTTGGGATGTCCGCGACCGATTGCCTGCTCGTGCCAAACACGGGTCGCTGCTCTGGCTGTTGCTCGTGCTCCGGTGTGCTATTCATGGCGTCACCTCCAATCATACCGCTCCGTACTGTCCGTACACGCGAACGAATGTCCGCATCTTAGCATATCCCACAACATTCTGTCGAGTTGTTTTACAAATTCCTATTACGACGCGATTTTTCGACGCGAGATGTCGCGGACATTGCCCGGTGGTCGCAGGCCGCAAAGCCTGCTACCACCCAGTTTCATTATCAAACGACGCAGGACTTGGTTACGATGTACCCACCGGCGAGCGATCCGAATGCTCGATCAGCATGGGCAGGTGCGGAATGAAACGATGCGCGGAGCGAGGGAGGAGGACGGTCACGGTCGTGCCGACATCCACGAAGCTGGCAATGCCGACGCGGCCGCCGTGCGCCTCGGCGATCTGCTGGACGAGGCTGAGGCCGAGACCCGCGCCGTAGTGTCCGCTCTCGACGCCGCTCGCGCCGCGATAAAAGCGCTCGAAGAGATGTTCGAGTTCCACCGGTGCGATCCCCGGCCCCTCGTCGCGCACGCGGACCGCGAGCCATTCGCGCTCGGGGCGGACCGTGACGGCGACCGGCGTACCGGGCGGTGTGTAATGGCAGGCATTCTCGACCAGATTGGCGAGCATTCGCTGCAACAGCCGCGCGTCGCCTTCGATGGAGGTCTCACCGTCCAGGTCGGTACTGATCGGGTGATCGGGGAAGGCAATTGCCGCTTCTTCCGTGATCTCGATCGCCAGGTCATGCACATCAACGGGGTTGCGAAGGATTGGTTGTCGGCCTGCATCTATCCGCGCGAGGGTCAGCAAGTCACTTATCATGGTTGTCGTTTCGGCGACCGACGCGCCGATCTGTTCGAGCGCGGCTCGGTACTCGCTCGCGCTCCGCTCGCGCATCAGGGCTAGTTCGGTCGTTGCCTGGATGACGGTGAGCGGCGTGCGCAGTTCGTGCGCGGCATTGGCGACGAACGCCTGTTGCTGGGCGAGCGAGCGCCGCACCGGTACCATCACCTGACGCACGAGGAACAAGCCGCCGCCGATCGAGAAAAGGATCACGCCGCCACCGATCAGCGCCATGATAATGCGCAGTTTGGTCAATAAATCGTGGAGTGCAGCGTCCGGTCGCCCTGTCTGCACGATCACGGCGATGTGCGCGCTGTCGTCTTCGCCGATCCAGACGGGGTCCGTCAGGACGCGCGTACCGCCACTTGACGAAGAAAGGGTGCGAAGATCGCTCGCGCCATCTTCCGCAACTTTCAGGGGAAGTAGGGCGGGGAGGTTCGGCACGCGTTGAGGATTCGGCGCGAAGAGTTGCGTGCCATCCGGTCTGAACAAGTAAACATCGATCCCCGCCGTGTTCAGGTCGCGCGCGAAGTCGAGGGCATACGTATCAATCGTGCCATCCGGCTTGAGAACGACATTTGCGACATCGTCCGCGCGCTGCGCGAGCGAGTCATCGAAGTTTTCGCGCGTCCGGCGCGCCTCGACGCCATACGTGACAAAGCAGGCGACGATTCCCGCGATAGCAAGGACACCGACGATCCACCCAGTCAGGATGCCGCGATTGCGCTGCAAGACAAGCATCGCGCTTTCTCCCGGTGCCTGATTCTGCGCACCTGCGAATCAATCTTCCCACGCTACCTTGCGTGAGAGAATGAGGATACCACAGGCTAGGAGGCCGTCCGCACCGCCGGTACCCATGTGCTGACGAGGACGAGTGAGCCGAGGCAGCCGATGCCACCGAACATGAGCGTTTCCGGCACGCCGATGAAGTTCGCGATCGTGCCGAGGACCATCGAACCGAGCGGCATCATCCCCATCGCGATCATCGTGTACATGGACATGATGCGCCCGCGAAATTCGGCGGGGACATTTAATTGGATCATCATGTTCGTCGTGGACATGCTCATCGTCGCCGTGCCACCGACGATGACGAGCAGGCCGAGCGAGAGCGGGAACGACCGCGAGGTCGCGAACCCGATCAACGCCGCGCCGAACGCGCCGATAGAGATTGTCAGTAGCAGGCCACGATGAGTGAAGTTGCTTAAGGAGGCGATGGCGAGCGCGCCGATCAGCGCGCCGATGCTGGAAAAGGCCAGCAGCACGCCAAGTCCCGTCGCGCCAACATGGAGGACATCGCGCTGCACCGCCGGCATCAGTTGCGTGTATGGCCGCCCGAGCAGGCCGACAAGGCCGATCAGGATCAGCAAGGCGGCGACGGTGCGGTTGCCCCGCACATACGCGAACCCTTCGCGCAGGTTTTCCAGCATCGTCTGCTTCCGCATCGTCCGGTTCGGCACGGAGGACATCAGAAAAAGCGCGATGATGACGGCGAGGAACGAGATCGCGTTAATGTAGAAGCACGCGGCAATGCCAATGAAGCCGAGCAACAGACCGGCGAGCGACGGGCCGAGGATGCCCGTGCCATTGAACGCCGCCGATTGCAGGGCGACCGCGTTGGCGATGTATTCCTTGCCGACGATGTCCGGCACGAGCGCCTGCCGCGTCGGGTTGTCGAATGCCGCGACTGATGCCGACATAAAGGCGAGGATCATAATCATCCAAACGGTGATGATGCCCATCGAGGTCAGGATACCGAGGATCAGGGCAAATACACCGGCCAGCGACTGCGTGACGATCAGCAGTTTGCGCCGGTCCACGCGATCCGCGACGACGCCCGCGAAGAGCGAGAAGGTGAAGACCGGCACGGCGCGCACAAACCCGACGAGACCGAGCGCGAACGGCGAGTGGGTCATTTGGTAGACGAGGTAGCCCTGCGCGACCATCTGCATCCACGTCCCGATGTTGGACACGATCATCCCCCACCAGAGCAGGCGGTAATCGCGGATTCGCAGGGAAGCGAAGGTGCTCTGGCGCGCCGGCGAGACAACCGCCGCCCCGACTGCCGCCCCACGAATCGTTCCCGCCGGTTGTGTGGATTTGCCAATCATGTGCCACTCCCTGTACCCAATTCAGACTATCGTACCGTCTTCGCCGCGGTTAGGCGCTCCCTTTCGATTTCTCGCGCTCGTCGCCGCCCGCGTCCGCGTCGAGCATCATCGCGACATCCTGGATCGCGGCGAGGAGCCGCTTTTTCTGGGCACCGTTGAGATGTCCGATCAAGGTGCGGAGGCGCGCGTGCATGATTGCCTGATAGCGGGCGAGGAGCGCGCGCCCGTCGTCGGTCATCACGATGCACACCTGCCGCCGGTCCACCGGATCGGGATGGCGGGCGACGAGGCCGCGCTCGGCGAGGCCGTCAATCATGCTTGTCATCGTCGGCACAGCGACGCTCATCCGCCGCGCCAGTTGCGTCGTCAGGGCCGTGCCGTCCGGCCCGAAGGCCTGGAGGCAGCGCAATTGCGGCATCGTCAGCCGACCCGGCCCTTCAGCCTGCTCGATGGCGAGGCGGAGCGACCGCTGGTAGCGGCTGATCGTCCGATCCATCGCCGTGACGAGTGCGGTATCGAGTTCGCTCGCGGGCGCCGCGTCTTCAACAGTGGCGGTCGTTTGTTCGTCCTCAGTCGCCAGCATCAGATACTCACAATCGCTAGGGCATCGTACTGTTAGCACTTCTAATGATAAGCTGCTCGACGTATTGCGTCAAGGTGGCGGGGCCAGGTTCCCCGTGGAACACGTCGTGCGGGGTTGACGGTTGATCCGTGCGGTCGTTATTGTACGTACGACTTGATGTGGGCGCCATTGAGACAAGGATGGGGAAATGACCGACGATCCGCAAGCGGTACGCGATGAGACAAAGACAATTGAGAAAACGGAGGCGACCGAAACGGCGCACGGGCCGTCCTTGCAGGCCGATAGTCTGACCGACGCGGAAACGGGTGCGGAGGACGTACCGGCAACGGAAACTGCGACGACCGACGAGCCGGTGGCAGCGGGTGACGATACCGTGCCTCCAGCGATCACAACGACGGCTGCGGGCGACAGCGACGGAGCGCCCGCGCCCGCGCGACGGGGCATCGGCCAATTCTTCGGCACGCTGCTGATCGCGGCGGGCGTCCTGACAATCCTCCTCACCGTCGGCATCACCGCGTGGACCCGGCATCAGCACGACACCGAGACGCAAGCCTTCCTCAGCCGTGTGACGACCCCAACCCCACTGGCGTCTTCAGCGTCGGGAACGGCGGTACCGCGTGCTCCCGTAACGCCCTTCCCGTCTACCATCTCCGGCGCGCTTGTCCCGGACACCGCCCGCACGCCGACCGCGAATGTCGGCACGCGCGCCGCACAACCCGTCGCGACAACCTCCAACGGCAAAGACCGGTCAATTATCGCTGCGGTGCCACCGCCGCCACCGCCGTCACCGCCATCGCCGCCATCAACGGGAGATGGGGCGTCTCCGAGCGTAACAC
>JBBRLR010000125.1:0-12913 GCA_038231255.1 Thermomicrobiales bacterium
ATGGCGCGCTTCCCGGTCCTCGGTCAACACGTCGGCACGGGCATCCTGCCCGCCCTATTCGCCGCGACCAGCCCGAATGCGAAGGGCGGCGCCTTCTATGGCCCGGACGGCTGGGCTCACCTCACAGGCGGCGCCACCGAGCAGGAGATCTACCGGACGGCCCGCGACGAAGCCGCGTCGCGCCGCATCTGGGAGTTGTCTGAGCAGCTGGCACAAGTGACGTTCCCCGCACCGGCGGAACGGAGCACGCAAACCGCCGAGCGAGCGAGGATGGCAACATGATGGATCGCGCGCAACTGGCTGACTTCCTGCGCAGGCGTCGCGCGGCGTTGCAGCCGAAAGACGTCGGCCTCCCGAACGGGGCGCGTCGCCGCACTGACGGACTGCGGCGCGAAGAAGTCGCGGCCCTGTGCGGGATGTCCGTTGACTATTACAGCCGTCTCGAACAGCAGCGCGGCCCGCAACCCTCCGAGCAGATGCTTGCCGCCATCGCCCGTGGCCTCCATCTGACGCTGGATGAACGGGATCACCTGTTCCGACTCTGCGGGCACAACGCGCCGCAGCGCACGCTGCGCACCGACCACGTCAATCCGGGGCTGATGCGCGTCCTCGACCGGCTGACCGATACGCCGGCCCAGGTGATGACCGGCCTCGGCGAAACCCTGGTGCAGACCCGTCTCGCCGTCGCGCTGCTCGGGGACCAGACGCAGTTCACGGGCATGGAGCGCAGCGCGTTCTACCGCTGGTTCACCGACCCGATAGCGCGGCGCATCTACCCGGACGATGACCACGCGATGCACAGCCGGGTGTTCGCAGCCGATCTGCGCTATGCCTTCTCCCGCGATGGCGCCGGGTCGCGGGCGAGCGCGATCGTGGACCGCTTGCGCGCGGAGAGCGCCGAATTTGCGCGACTCTGGAGCGCGCACGAAATCGGCATCCGCCGCAACGATCTCAAGCGGATCGTGCATCCCGAACTCGGCGTCCTCGCCCTCCACTGCCAGTCCCTCTTCGACCTCGACCAATCGCAGGCATTGCTCGTCTTCACCGCGACGCCCGGCACCGAGGACTACGACAAATTGCAGCTCCTGTCCGTGTTCGGCGAGCAGCGACTGAACATCTGAGTGTGTTTGCGCATGAAGTGGCGGCATCGCGTGACCTTTCGGCTTTGAGACGCATCTCCAATGCGCTGCCACCGTTGACGAAACCGCCGAAAGATGGCATACTTTCGTCGCGCTGTTGGGGCGTAGTTTAGCGGTAGAACGCCTGACTCTGAATCAGGTAGGTGGGGTTCGAATCCCTGCGCCCCAGCCATCCATATTCTCCTATATAGCAAGAAAATACAGGGACAGTGCGGGGTATTGGCACTGTCTCTTGACAGTGTTTGACAGTCACACTGACAGCCACCCGTTGCGAAGGGCCACGATGACTGATAACACAGACGCTCCGAAAGAGCGTGGGCAACACAAACAGTCTATTGAACAGAATCTTATTGATGAGCTTGAGAAGACCGGCTTCCCAACCGAAATCGTTGCGGGTTCTATTATGGCCTCGAAGGGATACGGTGTTGTGCACAGCCCAGCCTACCGGGACCACGATGAGGACAAAAGTCGTGAGTTCGATCTTCGCGCATTCAAGACATGGGATGTAGTAAATGAGACGCCGAAATGGGGCTTGTCGCTTTATCTCGTTGCAGAGTGCAAAAAGAGCGAAACGCCGTGGGTTTTCTTCACAACGCCTGAGTACCATTTGCCTTACGATTGGTTGGGCGACCCTATCCCGCTACACACTAATGTAAAAAGCCTGAACCAGATTGGTGCGATTCCTGAGGACGCCGTGGCACTGGATCGTGAACGTCTGATGCAGGTTCATCACTACCGTCGAATGGATCGGATGGCAAGGACGTACGCAGAACCGCTAATTAAGAAAGGCAACCAACAGATATTCACCGCTGTAATGTCTTGCACGAAGGCTGTGATCTTCCTCGAGAGCGAGAAAGCGGATTCCCGGTATCCTGCGTTTTTCTATCCCGTGATCGTACTCAGCGGACAGATGTTTGAGGCGATGGTTGCCCCGGACAAAGCCATAACGTTGGAACCCTCGCACTACATCCAACTGTCGCATCGGTACCTATATGACGCATCTAGGCGATCCATATTCGAGGATCAGGCCTTTATCATTGATGTAGTTCAAGAAGATTTCCTTCCAACCTATCTGGAGATTATCGAAAGTGAAATGACGGCGATTGCAGAGAGCCTGCGTACCACCGTCTTGAAAAAGTGGCGGCCATTTCAGCTGACTTCGCCCGTATCCGATGCAGGTCAATAATCTGTCCTTGAAGGCAGAACGTTAGGCCGTCCCTGTTAGTAGAGCATCCATGCGGGCGGCCACGTCCTTCTTCGCGGCGGGCATCAGGTGGCTGTACAAGTCCATCGTCACATCGAAACTGCTATGGCCCAGGACTTCCTGCATCACCTTCGGATTCACGTCCTGAGCCAACATCAGGGACGCCGCCAGGTGGCGAAGGTCAATGGAACCGCTGCCGGGGCAATTCGGCGCGTTGTAGGGCATCGTGGATGGCGTGCGTGACGGTTCGTGAGTGCTACTGTTCTCTACGGCGCGTGCATGGTACATTCCCTTCCTCAGTTTGATAGCGATTCGTCGGGCAGGTGACACGCGCACCGCTGATGTCGTTCGTTACAGGGGATGGATGACCATGCAAAACTCACGCACTCTCCCATCTGTTGAAGGCGTCGAGATTACCGGGCCAATGAAGGCCGGGTATGCGGAAATTCTGACGCCGGAGGCGCTGGCGTTTGTCGCGTCGCTGGCGCGGGCGTTCGAGGGGCGGCGGCAGGAACTGTTGGCGCGCCGTGTCGAGCGACAGGCCGCACTGGACGCCGGGACGATGCCCGATTTCCTGCCCGAAACCGCGCACGTCCGTGCGGGCGACTGGACGGTCGCGCCCGTTCCGTCGGACTTGCAGGATCGCCGCGTCGAGATCACCGGACCGGTGGATCGGAAGATGATTATCAACGCGCTGAACTGCGGCGCGAAGGTCTTCATGGCCGACTTCGAGGACGCGAACGCGCCGACGTGGGAAAACAACATCGAGGGGCAGATCAACCTCCGCGATGCGATCAACAAGACGATCACCTTCGACAACCCCGATGGCCGCGTCTATCGCCTCAACGAGACGGTCGCGACGCTCCTTGTGCGCCCGCGCGGCTGGCACCTAACCGAGAAGCATCTACGCGTGGACGGCGCGCGGATTTCCGGCAGCCTCTTCGATTTCGGCCTCTACTTCTTCCACAATGCGCGGCAGTTGCTGGCGAATGGCAGCGGCCCGTACTTCTACCTGCCGAAGTTGGAGAGTCACCACGAAGCGCGGCTCTGGAACGATGTCTTCGTGATGGCGCAGGACGCACTCGGCGTCCCGCAGGGGACGATCAAGGCGACGGTGCTAATTGAGACGATCCTCGCCGCCTTCGAGATGGACGAAATTCTCTACGAACTGCGCGACCATTCGGCGGGCCTCAACTGCGGGCGGTGGGACTACATCTTCAGTTGCATCAAGAAGTTCCGCAACCGGCAGGATTTCCTGCTGCCCGACCGCGCCGTCGTGACGATGACGACGCCCTTCATGCGCGCCTACTCGCTTCTCTGCATCAAGACCTGCCACCGGCGCAACGCGCACGCGATGGGCGGCATGGCGGCGCAGATTCCGATCCGCAACAACCCCGCCGCCAACGATGAAGCCTTCGCCAAGGTCCGCGCCGACAAGGAGCGCGAGGCGACCGACGGCCACGACGGCACCTGGGTCGCGCACCCCGGCCTCGTACCCGTTGCGCTGGAGGCGTTCAACGAGCGGATGCCCGGCGCGAACCAGATCGAGCGCAAGCGCGAGGACATTTCGGTTTCGGGCACGGAACTGATCACCTTCCCCGACGGGCACGGCGCGATCACCGAGGCGGGCTTGCGTACGAATGTCAGCGTCGGCATCCAGTACATCGCCGCCTGGCTCGCCGGTTCGGGCGCGGTGCCGATTTTTAACCTGATGGAGGACGCGGCGACGGCGGAAATCTCGCGCTCGCAGGTCTGGCAATGGATCCGCAACCCCGAAGGGTCGCTGAACGACGGCCGCAAAGTGACCGTTGATCTCTTCCGCACGACGATGGCCGAAGAACTCGCCACCATTCGCGAAACGGTCGGCGACGCGCAGTACGCCGCCGTGCCCTACCAGCAGGCGAGCGAACTCTTCGACCGGATCACCACCGACGACGCCTTCGTGGACTTCCTCACCCTGCCGGGCTACGAAGTGCTTGATTGAGAGAGACCGAACGCAGAGGACACAGAGATCGCAGAGCGCGCAGAGAAAATAATGACGCCTCTCTGTGTCCTCTGCGTCCTCTGCGCGCTGTGCGCTATACTCCCTCTCTCTTCTTGGCGGTTCATTTTCCAATCGTTATGATGTGAAAGTGGGTCATTGCCGATGCGATTGGTACCGTTTGCGCTCGAACGATGGATGACGACGTATGAAACGCGCGTCGAGTACGATCTCGCGGAGTCGGGCATCCACCCGCTGACCACCGCCGAACTGCTCGCCTTCGATGCCGAACCGGACCGGCGCGCCAATGAACTGCTGAACCTGCCTCTGAATTACAGCGAGGCGCGCGGCACGCACGAACTACGGACGCGGATCGCCGAGACGTACCGCGACGTGACTGCCGATGATGTCCTCGTGACGACCGGCGCAATCGAGGCAAACTACGTACTGTTCAATACCCTGCTCAAGCCGGGCGATCACGTCGTTGCGGTCTATCCGGCGTACCAGCAACTTTACACCGTGCCTGAGGCAATTGGCTGCGACGTGGCGCGCCTCGAACTGCGCGAGGAAACCGCCTATCGCTACGACCTCGACGAACTGGAGCGACTGGTAGACGAGCGCACGCGGATGATCGTCGTCAACACGCCGCACAACCCGACCGGGTCAGCGCTCTCGGCGACGGAGTGCCGGCGCATCTACGCGCTCGCCGAGAAGGTCGGCGCGTACATCCTGGCAGATGAAGCGTACCGCTGGATCACGGTGGACAACGTGCCGCTCGCGCCGCCCTTCCGCGACCTCGGGCCGCGCGCGATCAGCGTCGGGACGCTCTCAAAGCCGTTCGGCATCCCCGGCATCCGGCTCGGCTGGATAGCGGCCACGGCGGAGATTGCGGAGCAATGCTGGTCGTACCGCGACTACACTTCGCTCAGCCCCGGCGGCCTCAGCGATTATCTCGCCTGCCGCACCTTCGCGAACCGCGAGGCGATCCTTGCACGTACGCACGCGATCAGTGCCGAAAATCTCGCGACCCTACGCGCCTTCATCGCCGAACGCGGCGATCTCTTCTCGTGGGTGGAGCCGTGCGGCGGCTTGCTCGGGTTGCTGCACTATCATCTCGATCTGCCATCGGAAACCGTCGCCAACCGCCTCGCCGACGAAGAAAGCGTCATGCTCGCCCCCGGATCAGCGTTCGGCATGGAGGGGCGGCTGCGCATCGGCCTCGGCACGCGGCCCGACCGGTTCATCGCCGGGCTGGAGCGCGTGGACCGTTTTTTCACGCGGCTCGAGAACGAATGAATGAACCGACACTGATGCCAAGAAGGGAAATGGGATTGAGCGCAGAGGACGCAGAGAGGCCTTTTTATTGGTAGGAGTCACGCAGTTCGCGAGAGCAACCCAGTGGTGGCGAGCTTTAGCCTGCCACCACCAAGAAATTGCCCCCAACTCGTACGTCCTGATTGGTCTCTTCTCTGCGCTCTCTGCGCCCTCTGCGTACTCTGCGTTAGGTTTGTTTAGTCGTCCCACACGACGCGGGCGAGGCGTTGGCGCAGCAAGTGATCGGCGAGAACGAGGGCGAGCATCGCTTCGAGGACGGGCACGGCACGCGGCGCGAGGCACGGGTCATGCCGCCCCTCGACGCTGATCGGCTGGGGGTTACCCGCGCGATCAATCGTCATCTGTTCCTTGGTGATGGATGACGGCGGCTTGATCGCCACGCGGACGATGATCGGTTCGCCCGTCGAGATGCCGCCGAGGATGCCGCCCGCGTGATTGGTCGTCGTGCGCACCGTGCCGCTGCGGTCCATCACGAACGGATCGTTGTTCTCCGAGCCGCGCCGGTCCACCACATCGAACCCATCGCCGATCTCGAACGCCTTGGTCGCCGGGACACTCATCATCCCCTTGGCGATGTCGGCATCAAGTTTGTCGAAGACGGGTTCCCCCAACCCCGGCGGCACGCCGTCCGCGCGCACCTCGACGGTACTGCCGACGCTGTCGCCCGCCGCCTTCGCGGCCTCGATCACCGCGACCATTCGTTCGGACGCCTCCAAATCGGCGGCGCGGACGATGTTGCGCTCGATCACCGACGGGTCGTAGTCTCGCGCGACGACATCGCCGACCTGCACCGTGTAACCGGTGATCGTGACGCCCGCGCGCGCGAGCAGCGCCTTCGCCACGGCGCCCGCCGCGACGCGCCCGATCGTCTCGCGCGCGCTCGACCGCCCGCCGCCGCGATGATCCCGCCGACCATACTTTGCTATATACGTGAAATCGGCGTGGCCGGGGCGGTACAATTCACGGATGCGCTCGTATTTGCTCGAATCCGCGTCCTCGTTCCAGACCATCATCGTCAGCGGCATGCCCGTCGTCTCGCCCTCGAACAGGCCGCTGAGTATTTCGACGCGGTCTTTCTCCAGCCGCGGGGTTGTGACATGCGACTGGCCCGTCCGCCGTCGGTTCAATTCCGCCTGCACCATCTCGGTCGTGACCGCCAGCCCAGCCGGGCAACCGTCAATCGTCACGCCGACCGCGCGCCCGTGCGACTCGCCGAATGTCGTGATGCGAAAGACCTGCCCGAAGGAATTGCCGTTCAACCGTCCCGCCCTTCCGCGATTTCGGGCTGCCATGCCGTCGCCGCGCGATTCGGGTTCACCCAGGCGCCGTAGATGTGGTAGTCATTTTGGTACGTCCGCTGGAAACCGAACCGGTGATAGAGTTGCTGCGAGCGCGTGTTGTTCGCCTGTGTGGACAAGCCGATACGCGTCGCGCCGCCGCGTGCCAGCATCCGCGCTGCGAACCGCAACGCCTCCAGCCCATACCCCGCGCCCTGATGGCCGGGCACCACACCGATGCGGTCCAAGTGCCCCCAGCCGCGAAAATGGGTGATCCCGACATAAGCGAGCGGCGTGCCGGCCGCGTCCGCCCCGACATACAACGCGACGCCCGGCACCGCTTGATAGGCGGAGAACTCGGCGGGGCTGTTCCACCAGAGCCACGGAAACGAGGCATGATCCACAGCGATCAGGGTCGCCAAGTCATCCAAACGTTCGGGCGAGGCGACAGAAAAGGTCAGCAACCCGCGCGGAGGCTCCGGGGGGATCGTGCGCAACTCGTAGCAGAGTACTTCCTGCATCAGCCCCAGCCCCAGCCCGGTGTAGAACGACGGCTGGCGCGCACCCGCGAAGTCCGTCATCACGATCAGTTCGTGCTGCACGCCGTGCGGTCGGCGCAAGCGTTCCAGCAGCGCCGTGCCGTTGTGGCGCGCCGAGATGTCCGCGACCGCCGTGATCTCCTCTCGGTGCCGCCACGGCTCGCCGACGATGTATTCTCCTGTTTCGGGCAGCCAGAAGGCGCGGGATGGATGGGTACGGAGATGCTGCGCGAGCGACCGGCTCTCAAACGGGCTGCTCCACGGCAAGTACAGCGACCGGACATCGTCCGCCGTGAGCGGTTGCACGCGGAGCGCGGGCGGGGCCGTCATCGCTCGACCCAGACCGTTTCGAGGCGCAGAATGCCCATCGCGGTGATCGCCAGCCCCTTCACCGCCGGCTTCACCAATGCGTAATCGGTGCCGTGGTAGAGGGGGATAACGGCGACATCGTCGAGGATTTGTTGCTGCGCCTGCCGGTACAAATCTGTCCGCTTCGTCGCGTCCTGCTCCACGTTCGCCTGATCGAGCAGTATGTCCACTTTCGGATTGCTGTAATTGCTGTAGTTGCGCGGGGAGCCGGTGTGGAAGAGCACATCGAGGAAGTTTTCGGGATCGGGATAGTCTGCGACCCAATTGACGACGAACAATCCGTAGGTATGTGCGTCCAACTCGCCCAGATAATCGCCGAATCGCGACTCCTCGACATCCACGCGCACGCCGAGATCGCGCTCCGCAACTGCCTTCACCGTCTCGCCGAGGCGCGAGCCGCCGGTCCCGAAGGTGATCGCGGGCAGGGCCTTCGCCGTTGCCGGTGGTAGGAGGTCCTTCGCCGTCTTAGCATCCACGACGGGGATCGTCGCGTCCCACTTGCCGCCGGGAATGGCGGGCGGCACGATGCCATGCGCCTCCGTCACCTTGCCGGCGAGTTCGACTACGTCAACCTTCTGACGATCAATCGTGCGGATCAGTGCGGCGCGGACATTGAACATGTCGAGCGGCGCAATTTTGGTGTTGACGCCGATATACGTCGTCGCAAGCGTTGGGATGACGCGCAACTCGTTTTTCAACGATGAGGCAGTATTGCTGACGCGATCAACGGCCTGAACCGGCACGGTCGCGACATCGAGTTTGTTGCCGTCGTACAAATTGAGCGGATTGGCGGCCCGCGCACCGATGAGAATCGTCACGGTATCGAGGGTCGCGATCTGATCGTAGAATTGATCGAACTTCGCGAGCGTGATCTCATCCGCTTTCCATCCGGTGACGCGGAACGGGCCACTGCCATTGGGTTGGGTGGACCAACGCGGCCCGCGCGCCAGATCGTTCCGATCAATAATCGCGGCGTCCGGCAATGTCAGCTTTTGCAGGAAATACGCCTTCGGCGCATCGAGAACGAGCATAATCGTCAGCGGATCGAGCACGCGGACACCGGCAACATCGGGCGAGCGTCCATTGATGTGGTCGAGGCAGCCGATCACATCATTCAGCCCGGCGGCGGCGGGCAGGTTCTGCGGCTGGCCGTCCGAAGCGGTACTCGGATCGCACGCGCGGCGCAGCGAAAAGGCGACATCATCGGCGGTGATCGCCCGGCCATTCTGAAACTTCGCGGTCGAACGGAGGAAGAATGTGAAGGATCGGCTATCCGGGGACTTCTGGTAATCGGCCGCCACGTCGGGCACGACATTGAGCGCGTCGTCCAGCCGCACGAGGCCACGAAAGACCTGGCGCGCGATGAATGCGGTACCCGAATCGCGAATCAGCGCCGGATCGAGCGTGTCGGGCAACTGATCCGGGCCGGCGAGCGTCAGGGTTTGCGCGCCCTTCGGCGTCGGTTTCGCGCCCGACACCGGGGTTGGCGTCGGCATCGGCGGTCGCGGCGTGCCGGTTGGAATGGGTGTCGGCGCCGGAGTGGTCGTCGCCGTTGAGCGGATCGTGGCCACCGTTGGCGCGGGCAGACCAGACACCGCCGTCGGCGTCGCCGATGCAGGCGTTGGGGGCGTTGGGGTTCCCGGTTGTCCGCCGCCCACGGAGCAGCCCGTGAGAAAGATCACGGCGAAGAGCAGTGTGCGCCATGCGGTGCGATGAGTGGCGAGCGCGAAGATTCGTGTCATCATCATTGCGATGGGCATTCTCCCCACGCCGTGGCGCGATCGCCATCGGCCCGAGCATTCCGATGAGGTAAGTGTACGCGGCGGCGCGATCACGGTCAACGAAACGCCTATCGCAAGTGTGATACACTGCGGGCGCGGCATTCCCCGGCTCAGGAGGCTTTACGGCGTGGCACTTCCTCCCCCTCCCAGACGAACCCGACATCGCGTACCGAGCGGTGTGAGTGTTCGCGCCCGACGCAAAGCGCCACCTTTCGCGGTCCGTGGCCGCAAACGGGTGTCGGCGCCGGTCGCCGCTGTTGCCGCCGGACCGTTGGCCGTCATCGTCACCGTCGTCGGCGCATTGTTCGCGATCTGTGGCGTCGTAGTCATCGCCGGGTTTGCGGCGGTCGGCGGCGCGTACGCCTACTTCACGAGCGACCTGCCGCAGTTCGATCCCGGCACGCTCCATCAATTCGAAACGTCCCGAATCTACGACCGCTACGGCAACCTAATTGAGGAAGTCTCCGATCCCCAGGCGGGAAACCGCTTCGAGGTGTCGCTCGCCCAGATTTCGCCCTATCTCGTCAACGCGACAATTTCCGCCGAGGATAAGACCTTCTGGACGAACAAGGGTATTGATCCGCAAGCGATTGGTCGTGCGGTTCGCAATACCTTTGTGGACTCGAGCTACGGCAACTCCGGCGGCTCAACGATCACGATGCAAGTCGTCAAGCAGGCATTCCCCGAACGGTACACCGATCCGACGAAGGAAGACAAAGTGCGGCAGGTTTTCCTCGCCTACGGCGTCGCGCAGAAGTATTCGAAGGAAGAAGTTCTCACCTTCTATCTCAACCAAATCCCGTACGGTAACCGTTCGTACGGCATCCAGGCCGCCGCGCATAACTACTTCAATAAAGATGCGAAGGACCTGGAACTCTGGCAGGCGTCCCTTCTCGCCGGTTTGCCGCAGGCGCCCTCGGTCTATGATCCAACCGTCAGCCTCGATAAAGCGCGCCGTCGGCAGTTGTATGTCCTCGGCCAAATGGTTGACCAGGGGTATATCACCGACGCCCAGAAGGATGACGCCTATGCCAAGTCGGCGGACGCGAGTAAATACCTGAAGTTCCGCGATGATCGCCCATCCGGCGCGCCCCACTTCGTCAACTACGTGCGGCAGTACGTCGAGTCCCATTACGGCTCCGAAGCGCTGTATCAGGGTGGACTGAAAATCTACACGACGATTGACATGGATATCCAGAGACTCGCCGAAGACGTCGTTCGCAACGGCGTCGCGAAGGAATCGCGCGCCGGGTACGACGTCTCGAACGGCGCGCTCGTTGCGGTCGTGCCGTGGAGTGGGCAAATCCTCTGCATGGTCGGTAGCGCCGATTTCAACGACAAAGCGAACAATGGCGAGTTCAATGTTGCCGTCAATCCGCGGCAACCGGGTAGTTCGATCAAGCCGATCGCGTACGCCGAGGCGCTCGAAAAAGGCTGGTATCCCTCATACGTCATCCTCGACTATCACAAGACGTGGGATGACGGCACAGAAAAGGGGTACACCCCGAACAACTTCAATCAACTCCATAACGGCGCGGTGACGATGCGCGACGCGCTCCAGCAATCGCTCAATATCCCCGCGCTCAAAGCGATGGAGTATGACTTCACAAAGGACGGCACGAAGTGGGGGCAGCACGAGGGCCTGCAAAACTTCATTGATTTCGCGCACGCGATGGGTCTCAAGGATAGTTTCAACCGGCCCCCGGCAGATTACGGCCTCGGTATCTCCCTCGCGCTCGGCGGAGGCGAAGTTTCGCCGCTGCAACTAACGAATGCCTACGCCACCATGGCGAACCTGGGGAAGTATATCGAGGCGACGCCGATTGTCCGCATCACCAAATCGGACGGGACAACCTTCAAGGACCAGAAAACGGGCAAAGAAGTAGACAACAGCAAGACCGTGCCGCAGGGCCAGCAGATAATGGATCCGGGCAACGCCTTTCTAATGACGTCCGTACTAACGGATAACAAGGCGCGCACCCCGATCTTCGGCGCGTCGAGTCCGCTGATCTTGCGTGACCGACCGGTCGCGGCGAAAACGGGCACCACGAATGACTTCCGCGACGGGTGGACGGTCGGGTACTCGACCCAGGTCGCGGTCGGCGTCTGGGTGGGGAACAATGACAATCACCCGATGCGCAACGTGGACGGCGTGGAGAATGCCGGCCCGATTTGGAACGAATTTATGCGCCTCATTCACGATCACGAAAAAGCGCCGCAACTTCTCGTGGGGCCGGACGGCAATCTGCCCGCCAAAGATTTTTATCGCCCCGCTTCCGTCGTGGATGGCGAGTCGTGCGCCGCGACCGGGCACAAGCCTGTCAAGTACGGATCGAATGTCAAGGACCTGTTCGTCAAGGGCAAAGAGCCGACACGCGACTGCGGCGAACTCGACGCGCGCGAGACGCGCGAACTCGCGGAGGCGTGGGCCGACCTGACCCACAACCCGTCGGCAGAGCCGACGCCTGCTCCCGGCTCGACCGTCAAGAAGACGGAATACGGGCACTATACCGGGACAGGATCGAGCAAACTGAACACCTACCTCGCTGCGGTTGACGCCAAGTACCGACCGAAGAATGCGGGGTACTACAACCCGAACCCGAACTCGAACCCGAGTCCGCGGCAGCAACCCGTCACCGTTCCCGAAGCAACGCTGCCGAGCGGGACTGCTCCGCCCGGAAAGCCCCGCGTGACGCAAGCACCCGGAGCGGCCGGTCAGGCGACCGCGATCATCGTGTCGCAACCAACACGACAGCCACAACAACCGAACGCACCGCCCGCGAACCGGCTCCCGACACCCGTGCAGAAGCCGTAACATGCTTCCCGGTACGTTGTCGCCACCGTCACGCGGCCGTAGTACGGCGTGACGGCCGAAAACACGAGCGCAATCATTCTCCTTTTGACGCTTGGTCTCATCCTCGTACGACCGCGCGGGCTGAGTGAGGCAATCGGTGCGGGGAGCGGCGCGGTCGCCTGTATCCTCCTACGATTGGTTTCCTTCTCCGATATCCGCGACATCGCGCGGCAAACAGCCAATGTGCTGGCCTTCCTGCTCGGCATGATGATTGTTACCGGCATCGCCGAGCATGCGGGCGTTTTCGGGGCGCTCGCCGAACGGGCGGCGCGATCGGCGCGCGGCAGCGGCCACCTGCTCCTCCTGAGTGTCTTCGGGTTGGGCGCGGCGATTACGGCGCTTCTCTCACTCGATGTGACGATCATCGTCCTGACGCCAATTGTCTACTCGGTCGTGACGCGGATTGGCATTGACCCGCTCCCGTACCTTGTCGC
>JBBRLR010000126.1:0-12789 GCA_038231255.1 Thermomicrobiales bacterium
GATTGACGCTCGGAGATGCCGCTGCTACGCTCCTACCCGTACAACCCCGAGACGATACTGGAAGGAGCGAATGATGGACGCAGAAAAAGCGTCGCCAACAAACAACGATCAGGGCGCGGAGGAGGCCGCACCGGCATCGGACTGGATGCCGATGGAGCGGATCAGTTGGTTCCCGATCCCGGAAGAAAAGGATCTCGACCCGCGCATCGCCGATCTCGTGCGGCGGCAGCGGGAGAAACTCGGCGCGCCGAACAATGTCGTCCGCGTCCATTCGTGGCGACCGGAAACGATGCTCCGCTGGCTCGAACTATACGACTACATCAATCGCGGCCCGTCCGGTTTGAGCCGGATCGAGCGCGAGATGATCGGCGTGGTCGTCTCCGCCGAGAACCGCTGCATGTTGTGACTAACCAATCACGGCGCCGAGTTGCGGCGCCTGACCGGAGACCCCGTCAAGGTCGAGCGGATCGCGCAGGACTACCGCCGCGCCGGACTCTCGCCGCGAGAGCGGGCGATGGCCGACTACGTCGTCAAGATCACCCGCACGCCCGTCGAATGCAGCGAGGCGGACATCGAAGCGCTCCGGCCGCATGGCTTCTCGACCGAGGACATCTACGACATCATCAACACGGCGGCGATCTATAACTTCAACAACCGGGTCGCCAGCGCGGCGGGTTTCATCCCAGATCGCTCCTTCCACGGCGTCAACCGCGAGGAGAAACCTGACAAACCGGGGGATTGAATTACTCGGGTGTCAGGGAGGGGAGTAGCGCAGAGGACACAGAGGAGAGAAAATAAGAAACAATCTCTGTGATCTCTGCGGCCTCTGTGTCCTCTGCGCTACTCTCTCGTCCTGATGTCTTGGTGGTTCGTTTTCAAGGAGGCGGAGGATGGATGAGCGGGCACGGATCGTGGTGGCGGACGACTACAACGATGTCTACGAGACTGCGCCTGCTGTGGAGTGTCTGCGCGAGCGGGCATCGGTGACGATCCATACGACGATGCCGACCTCGCTCGATCAGTGGGTGGAACGGCTAAAGGACGCGACGATTGCGGTCGCGAACCGGGAGCGCATCCCGCTCAAAGCGCCGCTCCTGGACCGGCTGCCGCGCCTTGAAATGATCGCGCAGACAGCGGGTGGCGGTAGCCACCTCGACCTCGCGGCGGCGACGGAGCGCGGCATCCTCGTTACGGGCACGAGCGGCGCGAGTGCATCCACCGCCGAACTGACGGTCGCGCTCATGCTCGCGGCGATACGGCGCATTCCGTACGGCGATGCCGAACTGCGCGCCGGGCGGTGGTCGCAGTTCGTCGGGCGGGAACTGGCTGGCAAGCGGCTGGGGATCGTTGGACTGGGCCGGATCGGCAGCCAGGTTGCGCGCGTCTGTGTCGCGCTCGGCATGAGCGTGCAGGCGTGGAGCCCGACGCTGACAGAGCGACGCGCGGCGGCGATCGGCGCATCGTATCAGGACCTCGAAACGCTGCTGGCGGTGGCGGATGTCGTCGCGGTGCATCTGCGCCTGACGCCGGAAAGCCGGGGTATTCTCTCCCGCGAGAAACTCGCGCTGATGAAGCCGAGCGCCTTATTCGTCAACACCGCTCGCGCCGCGCTCGTGGATGAGAAGGCGCTGGTCGAGATGCTGCAAGACGGACGGCTGTGGGGCGCGGCGCTCGATGTTTTCGCGAAGGAGCCGCTGCCGCCGAGCCATCCCTTGCGGAGCCTGCCGAATGTCGTTCTCACGCCACACATCGGCTGGATCGCGGAAGACAGTTATCGCGTTTTCATCGAGGGCGTCGTCGAAAACATCCTCGCTTACCTTGATGATCGCCCCGTACCCTTCCCCCTCAACCCCGAGGCGCTGGCGCGCCACACCGCATCGCCATAACGCCTTTCGTATCGCCTCCGAACTCCGAACCTCGAACCTCGAACCTCGAACTCCCTCAACCTTCCCTTAAAGACAGTACCGCGCTGTCCTTTGTGCCGATGTGTCGCGTGGCGCGAACCGGCATACTGATGGCAGGAAATGCGGGACGCGGTCAAGAAGGAACGGATAATGATGTACGGAAACGAGGCGTTTGTGTGCATGATAGTCGGCAAGGCGATAGATGCCGACCGGCTCGCAACGGCGCAACGGCAACGCGTACGGGCCGAAGCAAAGCGAACGCGCCGCTTTTTGCAGCGCGGTGAGTGATCCGGGAACGACGACATTTGCGTAGACTGAGATAGGGAACGACTGAATCACGAAGGGACGCATGGTACAGGAGTCGGTTGGCGGGCGCTGCATGTTTGACACGGTAGCCCGGCCATCCACCACTCGGTAAGCTTCATCCCTTCGCCCGATACGACGCCTTCGGCTTATTGCGGGGGCGTCTTTTTCTGCGCGATTTTGGCAGTGGCGTAGACTTCAGCCTGCGTCGCTCCCTGGTGGCGCGGGCTGAAGCCTGCGCTACCACCGCTACAGCGGGTCGAAGACCGGGACGTGCCGATGGTCCTCCTTCGGAACATGCACGTCCGGCGTGCCGTAGGAATGGAAACTTTCGGGCAGCCGGAGGCCCCACGCTTGCCCCTTCGCACGCTCGGCCTGCGTCCAGACGATCGGCTCCCAGTCGGGCGCGAAGATCAGGTAGCCGCCGGAAAAGACCTCAATGCGGTTGCCGCCCGGCTCGAAGCAGTAGAGGAAAAAGCCGTGCGTGACGGCGTGCTTCGACGGGCCGGTTTCGATGGCAATGCCGTTTTCCAGAAATAGATCCGCCGCGCGCAAAATATCCTCGCGGTTATCGAGCCAGTAGGCGAGGTGGTGAAGGCGGCCGCGCGACCGCGTCGCGTCGAGCGTGTAGGCGATGTCATGGACGAGCGGCGTGACGGAAATCCACGCGCCTGCCTCGGTGCCGTCGTCGAGGATGACGTGTTCGCGGGTCTGGAAGCCCAACCGCTCCGCCATGAATTCCCGGTTCGGCGTCACTTCCTTACAGAGTACGTTGATGTGATCGAGCCGCCGCACGCCGACGCCCCGCCCAGTGTACCGCTGCGGCTGGTTTTTTAGCGCGGGGCGCAAGTCGTCCGGCGCGCGGTACTTCTCGGCTTCGTAGTAGACCTCCATCAGGTGACCGTCCGGGTCGGTGAACTGGTAGGCGGGACCGTGGCCAATGTCGCCCGCGATCCAGCCACGCCCTTGTCCGCTCGCTTCCAGCGCCTTTGCGCGCCGTTCGAGTGCTTCGGGGCTGACGGCGCGCCACGCCGTGTGGCCCGCGCCGCCGTGCGCCGCCTCGGTCAGTTTCAGCGTGTGCCGCTCGTAATCGCCCCAGCCGCGCAGAAAGACCGACTGCCCCTGCCGCGCCGTCTCCTCCATGCCGAGCACATCGCGGAAGAACCGCAGGCTTTCCTCCGGTTTCGGCGTCAGCAGTTCGACATGACCCAAATGGGCGATGTCGCGGATGGGTTCGGTCATCGTCGCTTCGCTCCTTCAGCAATGAGCAATGAGACGGGGATTCACTCCTCATTGCTCATTGCTCGTTGCTCTCGCTCTTGGCAATTTCCTGGATGATCTGCGCGCCGAGATTGGCGGCGGGCAGGCCGCGGAAGAGGAAGGCGAGGTTGACGACCGCGCTCATCTCCTCCCACGTCGCCCCGGCGCGGCGGGCGGCGATGGCGTGGAGGCGCGTCGCGTCCGACAGCAGGCCGAGCAGGATGCCGAAAAGCATCAGTTGTGAGGTCTTCACGTCGAAGCACTCGGGGTACATCGCCCGCGCCCGCATCTCCTCCTGCATCCGCAGCAGGTCGGGGTCGAGCCGCGCCAGCAGGTCGGTGCGCGCCTGAATACGCGGCGGCACGAAACCGATCAATCCCGTGTAAAAGTCCCGGTACTCATCCAACTTGTCGTCATCAATCTGCCGCTCAGGAAATGGCTCCATCGTCGCTCCTTCAGCAATGAGCAATGAGGGGCAATCCCTCGTCTCATTGCTCATTGCTCATTGCTTCCCCATATCCACGGCGGGACGGTCCAGCCGTTCAGATCGTACTCGCTCATGCATTGGTCCGCGAAGGATTTGAAGGAATCCAAGTGGCCGCGTGTGCGAGCGAAGTTCATCAGGTCAATGCGGATCTGCTCGTTGTTGCCGGAATAGTTGCGCTCGTAGAGTTCGTGGCGCGCGCCGAACTCGGTGCCGATGGCGTCCCAGACGAGTTTGAAAAGCTTAACGCGCTCCTCGGCGGTCGTTTCGGAACCGCGATAATATTTGTCAATGAGCGGCCGCAGTTCCGGATTCTGCAAATCCTTGTAACTCGATGGCGCGACGAGCGGGCTGCCGCCAAGGTAGGTCTCGAAGAGCAGGTGGATCGCCGCCCAGCATTGGTGTGAGAAGAGGCGGAGCGTCGCCGCATTCTCGACTTTCGGGATCACCGAGTCGCCGGGGCCGGGCATCGGGTCGGCGCACATCGCAGTGGTGAGGGCCCAGATCAGGTTACGCCAGCCAATCACCTCGCCGAGCGCGACCTGCACGCCGCGAAACTCGTCCGTGCCGTTCGCCGCGATTCCCTTGGCGAACAACCCGGCCATGAAGTCCAGTTTCGTGCCGAGCCGCACGCCGGATTGGAGGTTGTAGCGGCTGAAAAAACCGGACTCGCGATAGAACGCATTCGCCTTGACGACATCGCGGTAGACGAGCACGTTCTCCCACGGGATGAAGGCGTTGTCGAAGATCAACACCGCGTCATTCTCGTCGAAGCGGCTGGAAAGCGGGTGGTCGAAGGGGCTGATCGCTTTGTCCTCGTACGAGTTGCGACAAAGCAGTGTTGCGCCTTTGGTGTCCATATCTGCGATGAAGACGAGCGCGAAATCCTCCGCCTTGCCCTTTTCGAGGTTGGCGGAACTATTCTGCGCGACAAACGTGGCGTGCGTGATCGCCGAACCGGTCGCCAGCATCTTCGCGCCGCTGATGATAATACCGTCGTCCCGCTCCTTGACGAGGTGGATGAAGACGTCCGCAACCTCGTGGATCGGCTTCTTGCGGTCCACCGGCGGATTGACGAGCACATGATTGAGGAAAAGGCCGCGCGACGCGTACTTCTTGTACCACGCGAGGGCATTAGCGCCGAACGGAGCGTAGAAGTCCGGGTTCGCGCCGAGGCTCGCCATGAAGGCGGCTTTGTAGTCCGGCGTGCGGCCCATGAAGCCGTAACTGAGGCGCGCCCACGCCGCGATTGCCTCCCGCGCGTCGAGCAATTCCTGCGCCGTCTTGCTCGGCTGGAAGAACTTGTGCGTGCGGATGCCGTAGTCGTCCACCTTCGTCAGCAGATCGCGCTGCGCCGGATCGTGGAGCGAATCGTAGAGCCGGGTGATCGAGCGCGCCGAATTGCGGAACGCGGGGTGCGTCGTCACATCTGCGACGCGCTCGCCGTAGATGTAGACCTGCCGGCCATCCTTGAGGCTTTCCAGATACTCATCGGCGGTCAGAATGTCGTTGATCTCAGCGCCGGGTGTGGAAAGTTCATCGGTTATCGTCGCGGTTGCCACCCCTGCCTCCTGTCGTCATTCGCATAGCTCGCGTGTGGGCAGCGTAGCAGGTCGGCGGCATCGCGACAACGTAGAAAGGAAACTGGGGAGAACCGCACAGGCGCAAATGCGTCCTTTGCGGTTCTCCCCGGTTTCTCTCACTCCCGGCTGCGGATTTCGCGCAGATGGCGCTGGAACTGGAAGCGGTTTTCCAGCAAGGGCAGATCGGTGACGAAGGCCTTCGGGCCGATGGCTTCGACTTTGGCGACGATCGTCGTCATTTCGCCCGAAGCGAGGGCGGTGCGGAAGGCAGCGGCGAACTCCTCGACGGTGCGAGCCTGTGCAGTGTGGGCGATCCCGGCGGCAGTCGCCATACCGGCGATGTCGCTACCCGTCGCGGTGGCGGTCAGGAAGCCGCCGACACTCAGCAGACTCTCGTTATCGAAGACGATGTGGATGAGGTTCTTCGGGTGATAGCGCGCCATCGTCGTCAGGCTGCCGAGATTCATCAGGATTGAGCCATCGCCGTCGAGCACGACGACCGGCAGTTCCGGCCGGCTGAGAGCGATGCCCAGCCCCATCGAGGAGGCGAGGCCCATCGCGTGCTGCAAGTAAAAGAAATTCGGGCGGTGGCCGATGGACTGCACCTCGGCGGCGACCGCGCCCATGATCGTCACGACGACACACTGTTCCAGTTCGGGGTAGATCGCGGTGATCGCATCAATTCGGAGCATCGTCGTCACTCCTCCCACATCAGGTCGCGGCACAACAGGAGCGCGACGGGCTTCAGGGCCGATTCGGCGAGCGCCTGCCCCTTGCGGATGCGCGACGCGACATGATCGGGGTGGTCGAGCATCTGGTACGGGATGCCGAGGGTGCGCAAGATCGCTTCCGTCACGCCGCCGCCCTGCGTCTGCCACGGGTCGCGCTCCCCGAACTCGCCACGATAGGAGATCAGCATCAGGAGGGGAATCTTGTACAGGTGCGCGAGTGAGACGATGCCGTTAATGCTCTGCAAAAATCCGTGGTTCTGCATCATCATCGCCGACTTGACGCCCGCCAGATGCGCCCCCGCCGAGATGCCAACCCCTTCCTCCTCCTTCGCCAGCCGGACGAGCGTCACCGCCGGGTCATCCTCCGCCATACGAATCAGATGCACCAGCCACGTCTCCGGCAGCGCCGACATCATCCGCACATCGCACGACTTCAGCGCGTCGTAGATCAGTTGTGAATTCTTCATCGAGACTGGCATAACGGCGACATCCCTCCGAATGGCGAATGATGCTTTCCTGCGCGGTTTATCGTGCCATGTATAGCCGCGCCTGAGCAAGACGCGACGTTGACGATCTCACACAATGCTGTCGGGTCGGTCACCGGCCAGGAGCAGCTGCGGCACCTGGGTAAAGGACCAGACCGATCCGTTGCGTGCGAAGACCCAGACAAGGTCGTAGCGCTCGCTCGGCCATTTCGGTGGCGGCATGGGCGTGACCTGCCCTAGATGCGCGATGATCGCGGGAATCTCCTGATGCTGCCACGCGACAAGCACGTTCCCCTGGCCGGCCATTAGTTGCGTGGCGAGGTCCGCCTCCTGTCCCTTCCCGAACCGCGTGTTGACCGCCACACCGAGCCGGGCTGCGAGTGGTGTCACGGTCTGCTGCGGTCGCTGCCCCTCATCCCCACGGGGATCCGCTGCCCAGACCGCAGTTGGTCGCACGAGTCCTGGGGGCGGCTCCCCATGCGCGGGGGCAAATAGCCCAACTAACGCGCCTGCGCGCGTCCAGCCGGACACGGTTAGTGATCCCGCGCTTTCCCGACCGTCTGCAGTCACACCAGTGGGCGACCCGGCCCCAGTCGGCTTCTCGGCATGGCGGATCAGCATGATGAAATCGGCGGTGCTGGGGGGAGAACTACCGGGCGGTACACCGGTAGGCAGCGGTAAACTGATCGGCGTGGAGACACTGCGCCCCCCGCCACAGGTAGACAGGAGTGGGACCACGGCCAGCGCGGCTCCTACACGCGCTAGCGTGCGGACCACGCCGCGTCGCGAAATCTGCTTTATGCCCGCCATTCACTCATCTCCTACGCCACCTCGAACCCTGCAATCGTTAGGCTTGGATACGTGGGAAGAGCTGTTTTATACTCGTCCGCGACAGGAATAACGCCAGATTGCAACGGAGATGTATCCAGTCCGACAGGAGATAGTCGCCACGCTCAAGGTGGAGTTCTTTCCGCACCGCAGCGGGAATGATGATTCGATGTTTGCTGTTCATCTGGACTCGGAGTGCCACGATTCCCCTCCAATGCTCATTGTCGGGAGCGTATCATACCGTCTACTCGCGCGGGCGGTACTTGCAAGGCTTCGGCGATTTGGGAGGCAGTGATTCGCTTCGTGTCCGCGCCGAATCACACTGCATCACTGCTCAACGAAGTCATCCAAGACCATCACATGTATTTCTTCAGTGACGCGCCGGAGTCCTTTGTCGTTGGTGAGAAATGCTGTTGCCCCACTTTGCAGACAGGCGGCCACTTGCAATGCATCGGCGGGGCGGAGTCGGTAGATGGCGCGGAGTTCAGCGGCGCGGCGTGCCGTCGCTCGGTCGAATCCCGCAATCGTCAGATTTGGATACGTGGATAGAACCATCTCGTATTCGTCCGCGACATCGGCAAAGCCGAGTTGCAGCGGCTTCACGGTCAGTTCCATGAGTGTGAGTATCGATGTCACACCGCCAAACGTGCCTCGGACAAGTTCATCGAACACGATGCCAACTGCGGTTGCGTACCGTGAAGCCCCTTCGATGTGATAGATAAACGGAGAAGTATCCAGTCCAACGCATTCATGGTGACGGAGAATTACCGCTATTCCGTCCAAGCCTCGCGCTCCCGCTGCACATATTCTTGCGGTTCGACACCTTCCCAGATTTCACGATGCAAACCGCGTAGATGCTGGCTGTAATTGCTTGGTTCGGGCATGAGCACGATGTGACCATCCCGAACTTCCACAAGCAGATGATCTCCTGGCTCGATATGGAGTTCTTTTCGTACTGCGGCAGGAACGGCAATCTGATGCTTGTTACTCACTTTGACTCGGAGCACCATACAAACCTCCTTCGTTGCTCATCTGCTAAGCAGTATAGCATTATTGCTTAGCAAGAAAGAGCGGACAAGATTGCAGGTGATTGTTCGCACGGACTGCATCACACCGTCAAATCGCGCGGGCGGTACTGCAAGGCTTCGGCGATGTGGGAGGCGGTGATTTCGTCCGCAGCGGCGAGGTCGGCGATGGTGCGGGCGAGTTTGATGATGCGGTGGTGGGAGCGGGCGGAAAGGTGCATCTGGCGAGAGGCGGCGCGCATCAGTTGCTCGCCCGCCGCATCGAGCGGGCAGTATTGGCGCACCTCGCCGGGGCCCATGTCGGCGTTCGTGATGCTCGTCGTGCCCAAAAAGCGCGTGCATTGTTGGGCGCGAGCAGCTTCGACGCGCCTCCGCACGGTGGCCGACGATTCCGTTGGGCCGATGGCGGTCAACTTCTCGGAGGAGACGCGCGGCACATCGAGGTGGATGTCAATGCGGTCGAGCAGCGGGCCGCTGATCCGCTTTGTGTAGCGGCTGATCGCCTGCGACGAGCAGGTACAGGCGCGCTCGCGGTCGCCCGCGTAGCCGCAGGGGCACGGGTTCATCGCCGCGACGAGCATTACATTGGCGGGGAAGGTGAGCGAGCCGGAGGCGCGGCTGATGCTGACGACTTTGTCCTCCAATGGCTGGCGCAATACTTCCAGCACCGCGCCGTTGAACTCCGGCAGCTCATCCAAAAACAAGACGCCCCGG
Source organism: Thermomicrobiales bacterium (assembly GCA_038231255.1). Lineage (GTDB taxonomy): Bacteria > Chloroflexota > Chloroflexia > Thermomicrobiales > JALYUS01 > JALYUS01. Next base: position 9,318 of record JBBRLR010000126.1, read on the forward strand.
TGTGCGAGCGAGATTTCGCCGGGCCGGGGCCACTGACCGCCGCCGACCAGCCCGGCATACGAGACGGTGTGATGCGGCGACCGAAACGGGCGGTCGCGCACGAATGCCATATCCCGCCCCAGCAGCCCGCCGACGCTGTAGATGCGCGTCACATCGAGCGCTTCCGCCGACGAGAGGCGGGGGAGGATAGACGGCAGCGCACGGGCGAGCAGCGTCTTGCCACTCCCCGGCGGCCCGCACATGATGACATTGTGCCCGCCCGCCGCCGCGACTTCCAGCCCGCGCTTCGCGTGCTCCTGCCCGCGCACCTCGGCGAGGTCCGCGCCGGTGATCGTCTCCTCAACGTCCGTGTCAATCGTCGAGGGCGGCTGCGGCGCGATCAGTTCCTCGCCGACAAGGTGGCGGACGAGCGCGACGAGCGTTTCGATGGGATAGACCGTCACGCCCGGCACCAGCGCGGCCTCGGCGGCGTCTTCGGCGGCGACGAGCAGCGTCGGGAAGCCGTTGACCATCGCCGTGTCCGCAATCGCCAGCACGCCGTCCACATGACGCACGGAGCCGTCGAGCGAGAGTTCGCCGACGACCAGCGATCTGGCAATCGCCTCGTTCGGGATGTCAATTTGCATCGAGGCGAGCAGGATGCCGAGGGCGATGGGCAGATCGTACGACGCGCCTTCTTTGCGAATATCCGCCGGGGCGAGGTTGACGGTGACGCGCCCGGTCGGGAAGCGGCCGCCGCTGTTGCGGATCGCGGCGCGCACCCGCTCCTTCGCCTCCTGCACGGCGGCGTCCGGCAAACCGACGATGTTAAACGCTGGCATCCCAGCCCCGACATCCACCTCAACAGATGTTAACAAAAGACCACGTTGCGATTATCCTTAATGCAGTGCGGCAGTCACACAGACACCCCGTGGACCATGGTGACCCGGAAGGAGCGACGACGGTAGGCGGTGGACTGCCCGCCCCCGGCTTGATAGCCAAGCCAGGCGATTAGCGACGGGGGACCCAAAAACGCAAGCGGATGCCCCCGAAGCCTCGCCTTCCTCACGCGTAAAAGGGATCGTCCACGGTCGGCCGTCACAACCGCCCACTCACCCACGTTGTAACAGCTGTAGCTGAGTAAGTAATCTACAAGTTGAGCGTTTATGTCATGTTTGACATGCTGGGCAATGCTGTTACGTCGTGGAAAGGACTACACTCATGCCTCGTTGCTTCGTCCACCGAACCGCTCGTATCGCCATCATGCTCCTTCTCGTGGGGCAGCTCGCGCTCGGTGTCACATCGTCCGCAGTATCCGCTGCGGGACCGACAATCAACGTCAATATGACCGACGACACGTTCGACGGCGGCGGCTGTTCGGCCCCGGCAAGCCCATGCTCGGTGCGCGACGCGATGATCTTTGCGACCGCGAACACCGGCAGCACGATCAATATCCCCGCCGGGACGTACCGCCTGACCCGCGACTACACCTACTGCACCCAATGCAGAGGCCTCTTTCTCGGTAGTAGCACGACGGTCAATGCAACGGGCGCGACGATCGATGGAAATGCCCTCGATAGGGTGCTTTCGGTGTCGGGAAACTCTACCTCGATTACCGGTCTCACTGTCACGAACGGCCATACGATTGGCTTTGGGGGCGGGATCTCGGTGGGCGGCAATGTCACCCTCACAAACGTCAGCGTGACCTTTAGCAGGGCCGACATCTTCGGCGGTGGCGGCATTTACGTGAGCAGTGCCGGTGCCCTGACCCTGAAGAACAGCGTTGTGACCTCCAATACCGGACCCACCGGCGCGGGCATCTACGTGGGCTACTCCGCAGTCGCAACGATCGTCGACAGCGTGGTGAGCGCCAATACCGCGACGGAGGACGGCGGCGGGGTTTACATTGAGGCTGACGGCACGCAGACGATTACTGGCACGACAATCAGCGGCAACCACGCGACAGGAAACGGCGGCGGACTCGCCGCCGAAGCGGGAAAATATCAGCAGTCGCCGAAGCTCCACCTGACGAACAGTACGATCAGCGGAAATACCTCCGGCGGCTACGGTGGCGGTATCTTTTCGGGGGCGCAGGCCGATGTGCAGCTCCTGGATGTGACGGTGGCGAACAATAATCAGACGGGCATCGCGAGCCTTCAGCGCGGCACGGTCGAGCTCCGCGGCACATTGCTCGCCAACCCGTCCCCGTACGCGGACTGCATCGGGAGCGGCATCACTTCGCAAGACTACAACTTGAGTGCCGATGCCTCGTGCAGCCTGTCGCAAACCCATGACCTCGCCAATACGGTGGCCGCAATCGGTCCACTCGCCAACAATGGCGGCCCCACGTCCACCCATGCGCTCCTCGCCGGCAGTCCCGCCATCGACAAAATCCCGGCCACTGGGGCGGTTTGTCCCGCGACCGATCAACGCGGTGTGGCGCGCCCTCAGGGCCCGGCATGTGACATCGGCGCGTACGAGGCGAAAGCGGCAAGTCTCTCGGCCAATCCGGCCCAGGTCCCCTTCGGGCAGAACGCCACCACCATCACCTTCGCCACCGCCGATGGCTCGCAGGGCACGGTCTGCGTCAGCCCGAACGGCGGCGCCGAGTTCCCCTTCGCCGGTGGTGCCAGCGGCAGCCCTCATGCGGCCTTCATCAATAGCGGTGCCTATCTCTTCACCCTCCATGCGGGAGCAACCTGCGCCGGTGCCTCCCTCGCCACGACGACGGTGACCAAGCTCAATCCGAAAGGGACGACCGGCCCCGGCATCCTCGCCACCCCCGCCACCCTCTCCTTCGCCACCAGCACCGCCCAACTCGTCCGCTCCTCGACGATCACCTTCGACACGGGGGACGGCTCGGTCGGCCAGGTGATGCTCTCGGTCAATGGCAGCACGCCGCAACTCTTCACTGCCTCGCAGTTCGGTACGGTGATCGCGCCGTGGATCTTCTCGGGCAAGTACGTCTTCACCCTGGTGAAGAACGGGGTGGTGGTCGACACGGCGACGGTGGCGACGACGGCGCAGATCAGCAGCCCCAACGGCACGACGGCGGGCGGTCCCTCGCCCAATGTCGCGACGATGGTGGGTAAGCCGGTACCGCTGACCTTCGACACGGGCAGTGGGCAGCCGGCGGCGCTGTGCACGCAGTTCGGCGGGCTGGTTAGTTTCTCGCAAAATGGGGCGGGCAACGCGACGAGCGTGGACACCACAGGGCCGATTAGCTACTCGCTACACACGACCGACTGCGGCGGGCCGACGGTGGCCGGGCCGCTGACCGTCACGGCCAGTTGAGGGCGCGATATCGCACGGGGCACCAGCGATGGTGCCCCAATCCGATCACGATAAGGAAACCCTACAGGGACACTTCGGGATGAACCGCGGTACCCTTCTCTCGCATAGCAATAGCGGAGGAGGGGCGCATGGTTGCGGAGCGTACACGGGCCGAATCGGACACCATCGCGCGGTGGTCGGAGACATTGGAGGCGTTGCA
>JBBRLR010000127.1:0-12772 GCA_038231255.1 Thermomicrobiales bacterium
AGTCGGGCTCCCACCAGCCCGGTGACACCGGTGACCAAGACCGTCATCGGTCAGTTCCTTTCCGCGAAAGAGTATCGAGCCGCTCGGTGGCGATCTGCAGCACGCTGACGGCGGTGGCGATGGCGGCATCGTCGATGCCGTGTTGAACCGATGATGGGGGTCCGCGAGGAAGGCCCCGTAGCGAAGGTTAGATTGTCGGTCTCACCGGTCTCCCAGTTCTCGGATCCGTGCCCCGCACTCGAATCCGACGCTGCACCCCGCTCTGCCTCAGCACCCTCACGCGGGTAGGAAACGCACTTTTAGGCTGACGTGGTGATGATCTCATTGGTGATCCACCGTGCAACGTTGGCGGGGTAGGGTGCTGGCAGTCCGAGGACGATGTGCTGGAAGCCGGCGTCGGTCGCTTCGCCGATTGCCTCCCGGGTGGTACTGGGCTGGTCGTAGGAGACGGGCAGGTAGATCGAGCGAGTGATCGAGGCGGGATCGCGACCAATCTCCGCGCAGTAGCGATCCAGTAGTGCGCTGCGAGAGACAGCATCGGTGATATCGCCGCCGGGGATGTTCCATAGGTCGGCATGCTCGGCAACCACACGCAGTGTGCTCGCAGCGCGTCCGCCGATGAGGATCGGCGGACGGGGACGCTGGAGGGGTTTGGGGTTGCAAAATGCTCCGGTGAGGTGGTGGTAGGTGCCATGGAAGTCGAACGGTTCGGTCTCGGTCCACAACCGCCGGATGATCGTGCACGCTTCGGCGAGGCTGCCCACGGCGTGGGCGGAGTCGTGGAAAGGCAGGCCGTGCGCCTCGTACTCACGCCGGGCCAAAGGGTGGCTGGGTCGTGAGCCTGCGCCGATGCCGAACTCGAGCCGCCCGCCGGAGACGATATCGACGGTCGCGGCGATCTTGGCCAGCATCGCGGGCGGTCGGAAGCGGTTGCTGGTCACGAGCAGGCCGAGGCGCAGCCGTTCGGTCTGCGCGGCGAGGGCGGAGAGTAGGGTCCAGCCTTCGAAGATCGGCCCGTTCGGGTCGCCGCCGATCGGCATGAGGTGATCGAACAGCCATGCATGTTCGATCTCTGGGATGGTGTCCGCCTCGCGCCAGACCCGCAGGATGTCGTTGTAGTCGACCTGCGATGGAGGGGTCATGATGCCGAAACGAGGCCGGGTTGGGTGCGACATGGGGCGTTCGTCCTTTCGTTTCCGTCCATTGATCTTCGTGCTAGCGTCGTCGCCACGCGAGTTCCGCCTGGCATGGTCGCCAGCCCTCCGCTTTGGTACAATGCCGAAGTGGAGCATCGCTCCGATAACTATACGGAGCAACGATCCGCTTGTCAAGCTTTGATTAGGGGAATGACGCTGTGACCACCATCGACGAGCGAACGACGCAACCAGCCCGGCCGAAGCGGGCCGACGCGCGGCGCAACGAGCAGACATTGCTCGACGCTGCAGCCGCAGTGTTCGTCACGTCCGGTGTCGAGGCGCCGGTACGTGCCATCGCAGCCAAGGCCGGCGTCGGGATGGGGACGATCTACCGCCATTTTCCGACGCGAGCAGATCTCATCGTCGCCGTCTACCGCCACCAAGTCGAGGCGTGCGCCGAGGCCGGCCCGGTCCTACTTGCGAGCAGCGCGACTCCGCACGCTGCACTCGGTCGGTGGGTCAATCTCTTCGTTGATTTCCTTGTCACCAAGCATGGGCTCGCCGCCGCGCTGCAAAACGACAATGTCGGCTTCGACGCGCTGCATGCCTACTTCCTCGACCGCCTCGTACCTGTGTGTGCGCAGTTGCTCGACGCCGCAGCGGAAGCAGGCGAGATTAACTCCGATATAGAAGCCATCGAACTGATGCGCGGCATCGGCAGCCTCTGCGTTGGTGCCGACAACGACCCGCGCTACAACGCTCGCCGCATGGTCGCGCTGCTCATTGCGGGACTCCGTCAACCGCGCTCGACCTGATACTGATGATCCACAAAAGGAGTACGGCAGTACCCCGATACAGTTGGTCTACGGGTATATCTAGCTGGTCGAAACGCCCCACGAGGTATAGATGCAGCGCGCCCGTCTGCTATTATCCGGCGCGTACCGATCACATTCGAGCACACGTCTAACACACTAAGCCAAAGCTTGCCGGTTCTTCCTCAGCGAGGGTGAGCCGCTGAGGGTGTGAAACGTTCGATTCCTTTGTGAACTTGGCATAATACCGAAAGACCGTGAAACATGAGAGGTGGCGTCGCGCCCGGTTCGATGTACCGCGCCAGTATGTGGTCAAGGTTATGTCCGCATTGATCAGTAGATTTCTCCACGACGATCAGCGTATCACGCCAGGCGTCTGGTGAATCACCACGCCCTCGATCTCAGCGGCCCCCGCCGCTGCCCCATCTTCCGTCGCCAGCACCGCCGCCAGGCGTCGTGCCCCTTCGCGATACCGTGGCTCGTCCAGTACGCGCCGGATCGTCCCGCGGATCCGCTCCGGCGAGGCGTCGCGCCCGAGGCGGATCCCCGCCCCGCGTGCCACCACGCGGGCGGCGTTATCGGGCTGGTCCCCGATCAGCGGGATGCAGACCATCGGCACCCCCAGCGCCAAGGCCTTCCCCACCGTGCTCATCCCGCACTGCGTCACCAGCGCCGCCGCCTGCGGCAGCACCGCCCCGTGCGGCACGAATGCCTCCAACCGGACGTTCGCCGGGGCGCGGAACTGCCCCGGGTCGAGCGCTGGCCCGGTCGTCACCAGCGCCCGAACCGGCATGCCGTCCAGCGCGGCGAGGACGCGCCGGAGCACCGGCGCCTGCCCCTGGGCGAGCGTGCTCAGGCTGGCGACGACCAGCGGCCGGTCGTCCCCGGCCAGCCAGCCCTCGTCCCACGCCGCGCCCGCGTCGTCGGTCGGCGCGCCGACGTAGCGGACGTTGGGCGGGAGACGGCGCACCGCTGGCGAGGATCAGCACCCGCGCCGCGCGGTCGTACTGATCGAACGACGAGCGCAGGGGTGAGAGGCCGAGACCCTGACGGGCGCGATTGAGGGCGGGCAGGCCGTCGCGCCGGTAGATGCGCGCGATGCCCGCGTGGTAGAGCGCGTCGCGCAGCTCGCCCAGCGGGCCATGAGCAGGCATCCCGCCCGTGCCGTAGCCGGGCACGCCGGGGGCGGGGCGATGCTTGTAGGTGCCGTGTACCAGCGCAGCGGCGGGCACCCCGGCGGCCTCGGCGGCGGCGAGCGCGCCGAGCAGGACGAAGTCGGCCGCCACGACATCCGCATGCTCCCGGTCCAGTTCCGCCGCCACGTTCTCTGCCCAGGCGGGGGACCAGACGAGCGTGGGGGCGGTGCTGGTCGCAGCGGTCAGTCGCTTGGGCGTCCACCCGCGCAGGAGGCCGCGGGGCGCGGGTGCATCATCGAATGGATGCGTCGCGGGCATCGTGAAGGGGACGTGCGTCGCGCCCGTCGCCGCGATGCGGGCGAGGAAGCGGTCGCCGACCGGCAACCGGGTGGCGCGCACACCGGGGCCGGCGAGGACGCGCACGGCGTGGCCGCGGGCGACGAGGGCGGCGACGATGGGGGTGATCAGGGGGACATTGCCATCGCCGTGGAACATCGCGAAGAGGATGCGCATTCGATCCCTCCTCTAGGCCACCGCGATCAGCGGCCGTTTCTCCGCCGCGAGCCGTTCGAGCAGTCGGTAGCACCGCCCGTCACGTTGCAGATCTTCTCGAAGAAACAGTTCCTGGCTGCCGACCCCATCGTACTCCCAATCGAGGTGCGTGCCCACCCCTTAGCCGGCGATGGTGATGAGAGGGATACGCACAGTAACCGTCGTGCCCTGTCCCTCTTCGCTGGCGATGGCGAGGGTTCCCCCCTGCTGCTCAACGATCTGCTTCGCGCCCGCCAGGCCGATGCCCGCCCCGTCCGCGACGCCGATCGCGTTCGCGGCCCGGTAGAAGCGCTCGGTGATACGCGGCAGGTCGGCGGCGGGGATGCCGATGCCCCTGTCCGCGACGATCAGCGTCGCCCATGCGCCCTCTCGCGCCCGAGCGTGACGGCGACGGCGCTCCCCTCGGGGCTGTACTTGCACGCATTGGAGAGCAGGTTCTCGATCACCCGTTCGAGCCGCTGCGCGTCCCACTCCCCGACCAGTTCCGGCTGCCAGCGGAGCGGATGGCGATGAGCCAGATCGAGCTACTCGATCCACCGCGAACGTGGGGCCCGCGCTAACCGAAGAGATACGCCCGGATCTCACGCTTTCAACAGATGAGTGTCTGGGCTGCGCGCCATATACGCAGCTGGACGACTCGCACCCACGCGGATGTGTCACCTCGACGGCCCCTTCCGCCGCTGCGGCTCCGAGCAACCTCCTGAGTGTCCCGATCCGAGGCAGGCCATTAGGCTTTAGGGGACGACCGCGATGGCGTCGATCTCGACGGCGGCACCGAAGAGCAAGTCCGCCACTTGGATGGTGACGCGGGCGGGCGGATCTTGGGCGAAGCGCGCGCGATAGGCGATGTTCATCCCAGCGAAATCGTCCAGCGAGCGCAGCCAGACGGTCGTGCGCACGACGTGGGCGAGACCGCTCCCGGCTTGCGCGAGCACGGCCTCGACATGGTCGAGAGCCAACGCCGTCTGCTCCTCGATCGCGCCCACCGGGAGATCATCCGCGTCGGTGCCGAACTGGCCTGCGACGAAGCAGAGGCCACCAGCGACCACCCCGGCGGAATACGGGAGGCCGATGGCGGTGGGCGCTCCGATGGTCTTCTTCATGCATATGTTCCTTTCCGATTGTGAGCGACGGGACGCACGATACCTACGAAGTACCGGAGTCGTAAGGGCACACCCTCATTCGTCGCCCCCTATCGGGGAGAGGGCGATACGGACGTTATGCGACGGACGATAGGTCGTCGGCGTCGTCAGCCGCCCTGGATCGACCCTCGACGCGAGCAGTTGCGCAATCGCCGCCTCCGCGATGGCCGTGGCGAGGGATTCGCCGGGGCAGGCGTGCATGCCGACGCCGAATGTGAACAGCCGCCTTCCCACACGGGAGGTGTCGAAGCGATCGGGGTGCGGATTGGCCGATGGGTCGCGATTCGCCGCAGCGAGGAGAACGAGGATCGCATCACCCTCGTTCATTTCCCTCTCCGCGATCACCCCGTCGCGGGCGAGGAAGCGGCGCGTGTTCTGGGTCGGGGGGTCGTACCGGAGGACTTCCTTGATCACACCCGGGAGGAGGCCGGGGTCGGCGACGAGCCGGGCATGCGCATCGGGGTGGGACGCCAGCGCCAGAAGGGTATTCCCGATCAGGCCCGCCGTCGCGTCGTATGCCTGGAACAGGAAGCCGATCCCGTTCGCGACGACGGTCTCCGCGTCGTCGCGCCCGACACGGCGCGCCTCGCGCGCAATGATTGCCAAGAGATTGCCCGCCGATTCGTCCATGCGCGGCGGCGTGAGGTCGCGGAACAGTGCCAGCAGGTGGCCCGCCGCAACGGTGCCCCGCGCGGCCTGCGCAGAGCTGCTGCCCGGCGCGAGGCAGCGCGCGAAATCGCCTGCCCATGCCGCAGTCCGGGGGAGTAGGTCGTCGGGAATGCCGAGCAGGCTCGCCGCGACGTAGATCGGCAGGTGGAATGCGAAGCGGGAGAGGCGACCGGGGTCGCGCGTCGGCTCGATCTCGCCCGCGAGGGACCGCGCCCATGCGGCGCTCCGCTCGACGGCACGGGTCGCGGCAATCTCCCCCAGCGCGGCGGATACCGCACCCTTGAACGGGCAATGGTCCGCGCCGTCATTGAATCGGACCAGATGCTGGCAGATGGCCCCGGCCGGTGTCCCGCGCAGCGCGGCGGGGATCGGCTCCATCGGCGGCCGCACCCGGCAGAGGTCGCTGGTGAGGGCGGCGGTCACGGCGTCGGCGCTCGAAGCCACCCAGAGATTCAGCGCCGTATCGTGATAGAGCGGCTTGCGCGCCACCAAGTCGGCATAGTAGGGGTAGGGATTGGCGTGCGTCACTGCGGCGATCGGATCGGCGGGGAATGCGATCATCGTTCGGCCCTCCCTTCGCGCGTGGCGCGTACCGACGGCGCGGTCGGCGCGACCGGGGGATAGTACTGCGGCGCTTCGTAGCGGTCGCGCATGCCGTAATCGCGGATGATGCGTGCCGCCCGATGGCGGATCGGCGGGCTCGGCGCCGCCGATGAGGGCTGTGGTCGGTGCTCGTGCCACGCCGCGAGCGCCGCCTCATCTCGCCACGACGCCAAGAGGAGCGCCTTGCCGGGCACGGTGATGCCCTCATACCGCTCCACATCAACGAGATCGTCGGCGCCGTCGTACGCGTCCGGCGATGGCGCGACGGCGCCCGGCGGCGCTTCGGTGATCACGACGACGCGGGCTTCCCCAACCGCTGTCGTGTCGAACCGCTCCTGCCGGAGGCTCTGCCCTTCCGGCGCCTGCGTATCGGCGGTGATCTCGCCTACGCGCAGGTGATAGTCCGCGAAAACCTCGGAGCGGCCGCGCTCCTGCACATCGTGGTGGACGGCGAGGGTGCGCCAGCGGATCAGAGCCTTCTCGTCGCGCCAGAACGAGAGCGACAAGATACGCCCCTCGGTCCGCTGGCTGGCGAATCGCTCGTTGGCGATAAAACCCTCGATCTGTTCAAGTTCCGGCCTCAGGAACTTCGCGAGATCGAGATAGGTGTCCCATTCCTCGCGTTTCGGTTCGACCTCGAAAATGACGGCGAACACCGGCAACCCCCTGACTATCGGTTCACTTACCAATACTCCCGTGACCCCTCATGTCTCGAGCCTACGCCGCTCGGGCACATTTGTCGAATAGATAGATATTTGCCCAGTCATCAGTTATACTGATATCCATGGAGATGATCGAGATCGAGGCATTCGTGGCGATCGTGCGAGCGGGCAGCGTTTCCCGCGCGGCCGTGGCGCTGCACCTCTCGCAGCCGGCGATGAGCCGGCGCATTGACTTGCTGGAGCGGGAGATCGGCGTGCCGCTCTTCGACCGGGTGCCGAGCGGCGTGCGCCTGACGGATGCCGGGACGGCGTTCCTGCCGTATGCGCAGCAAGTATTGGCGGCGGCACAGGACGGCGCGGAGGCGGCGCGGGCATTGGAAGCCGAGGAGCGGGGCACGGTCACGCTCGCCCTGGTCGGGACACTCGCGAGCACGGGGCTCACGGCGCGGCTCCGGGATTTCCGGGGCGAGTATCCGGGGGTTCGCCTGCTGATGCACACCGCGCGGAGCGACGAGGTGAGCGCGATGGTGCAGCGGGGCGATGCCCAACTCGGCCTGCGCTACTTCGCGGGCCCCGACCGCGACTTGGTCGCGCAGCCCATCGCCGACGAGCCGTTGCGGGTAGTCTGCGCGGGCCAGTCCCGGCTCGTGGATCCCGCCGCCACCGATGTGCGGGCACTCGTCGGCGTGCCGTGGGTGGGCTTCCCGCGCGGGGTGCCGGTATCGGGGGAGCCGTTCGCGCGGGCGGTGGAGCGGCAGATGCTTCGCTGCGGGATGGGCGAGGCGGAGTACATTGCGATCGACAGCCTCACCGCGCAGAAGCGGCTGATCGAGGCGGATTTCGGCGTCGGCCTGCTGCCGGCAAGCGGCGTCGAGGAAGAGATTCGCCTGGGGACATTGCGCGTCCTCTCCATCGCGGCCCTCGAAACCGCCGTGCCTGTCACGGTTATCCATCGCCGCAACGGCTACTTGAGCGGGGCGGCCCGCCGGCTGCTCGTATCCCTGACCGATCGCGCGTGACCGAGAGTCGCGTCGGTTCGGTGGCTCCTCGATGATTACCACACGAGCGAACTCGCGGGCGTCTCTCGATCGGCGAGGTGGCTCGGTTGTATCTTTATCCGATCGCCCCGGCTTGCTCCGCGCTCAGTCGCGATTGTTTGTTCCCCGCACGCGCGCGGCATACACGGCGAGCATCCGCTCCAGCTCTTCCGCCAGCGCCGTGCGCCACTCCGCCGGCTCGATCAGCTCGGCCCCCGGCCCCAGCCAGTGGAGGAGCTCGACCACAATGTCCTGGCGCGATTGGCCGACGGTCATCGTCACGCGCCCATCGCCCTCCTCGGTGAACAGCGCGTGCTGATAGTACCAGTCGAGTTGGAGGCGCACCGCCTGCTGCGGCGTCATGGCGATGCGCACCGAGCGCTCGCGCGACCAGGCGGCGATTGCCGTCGTGAGCCATGCGCGATCCAGAAAGCCGCGCACATCGAAGGGCGGGCGGTCCCGCCGCCCGACGCCGAAGGAGCGGATCGCCAGCACGCGATCCGCGCGCCACGTCCGTACCTCGCGATCATCATCCGCACGATGACCGAGGAGGTACCAGCGGTTGCGATCCGCGAACATGCCCACCGGCTCGACGATGGCGGTTCGGACCTCCAGGCGTGTAGGTGACCAGTAGTCGAACGCAACGTCCGTGCGGCGCAGGATCGCCTGCAGGAAGGCATCGATCGCCTCCCGTTCTTGCGCGCACGCCGATTCCGTATTCATCTCGTGGCTGTCGGACGGCCGCAGATGGAATGCCGAGGGCGCCGCCCGCTCGAAGCCGACGATGCGCGGGACGTCGGCAAGCGTTTCCCGCAACCGCCGGGGCACGGCGGCGAGCAACTTCGCCTCGGTGACCGCCAGTTCGCGCGCGAACGGCTGGGTGCGCACGGCGCGCAGCGCGGCGAGCCCCACCATTAGCGAGACCGTCTCCTCCTCCGAGAACATGACCGGGGGCAGGAGGTAGCCCGCCAACAACCGGAACCCGCCACCGCGCCCCTGCCGGGCGGAAATTGGCACTCCAAGCGCGCTCAGCGCCTCCACGTCGCGGTAGATCGTGCGCAGCGACACCTCGAATCGTGCCGCCAGCGTCACTGCGGAGACGGTGATACCGCCGCTGAGTTGAAGCAGAATCCCGAGCACACGATCCCAGCGCCGCATTGATACGCACTCCCGTCGCACGTCACCATCGCACGGTGTTCATCATAGCCGGAAACCCTGACACCATAGTGGCAGGTTCTCTGTGCTACCGTGTCAATGATCTTCGCTATTCTGATGCTCGATAGACACGGGAGGGACATTACATGCAGACCGACACCGCAGTCACCACCGATCTCGACACCCTGCACGATCTGAACCGCGACTACATCCGCTCGGTGCAGGAGTCCGACGTCCGCCGGTTCGATGAAATCCTCGCCGACGACTTCCTTTGCAGCAATCCAGACGGAACGCTCATCGACCGCGCCGCATTCCTGGAGCAGACCGTGCGCCCCGCCACGATCGCGAACCTCGCGGCGCACGATGTCAACGTTCGCCTCATGGGGGACTTCGCGATCATTCACGCGCGCACCACCTTTACCACGCGGGATGGTTCGCCGTGGGCCGGGCGCTATACGGATGTGTGGGCGCGCCGGGGTGGGCGCTGGCTCGCCGTCTCGGCTCACGTCACCCGCTACTGACGGGCGCATCGCAGCCGATGGTGAGCGGAAGGAGAGTGGGGTGATGAGGCTAGACTTGGCGGCGCAAGGGACGGCTAACTACCGTGCGGGGCGTTGAGCGGGCGGCTGCCACGGGTGCGGCCTGTATCCGTGCGCAGGGTCAAGGGGTGAGCCGGGACACGCACGCATGGGTGGAGGAGCCGTGGCTCGGCGCCGCTGCGGCGCTCTTCAGCGTTGCTTGGGGGGCCAACCAGTTCGCGCCGCTCCTGCTCGTCTACCGCGCGGTGCAGCATGTAGACACCGCGACCGCGCAGGCGGTCTTCGGCGTCTATGCGTTCGGCCTCATCCCGGGCCTCGTCGTCGGTGGCCCGCTTTCGGATCGTCACGGTCGCCGCGCGATCGTGCGCACGGCGGTGCTCTGCTCGCTGCTCGCCAGCGTTGTCCTGATGGCGGGGACGTTCGGGGTCGCACCCTTATTCGTCGGGCGGCTGCTTGCCGGCGCGGCGAGCGGCGGCGCGTTCAGCGCGGGGACGGCGTGGGTGAAGGAATTGTCGGCGCCACCCTTCGCCGCCAGCGCAGACGGCAGCGGCGCGCTCCGCGGCGCGCTCGCCATGACGGCAGGCTTCGGGCTCGGCCCCCTGATCGCCGGGCTCGTCGCACAGTCGGGAGTCTATCCGCAGGCGCTCCCGTACGTCCCGCACCTTCTCATTGTCGCGGTGGTCCTGCCCCTCGTTTGGCGTCTGCCTGAGTCAGCCTCGAACCGTGAACTGATGCCATTGTCACGGCGTACCGTGCTCGTCCCAAGCGCCGGCGATCCCCGCTTCCTGCGTGCCGTCCTCCCGATGGCCCCGTGGGTCTTCGCCGCGCCGACCGTCGGCTTCGCCCTGCTGCCGAGCATCGTCGGCGACCACGCGCGCGGCACATCTCCCGGGTTCAGCGGCGCGTTGACGGCGCTCGCGGGCCTCGCCGCGTTCTCGATCCAACCGCTCGCGCGTCGCCACGGCGGCATCCGCGCGGCGACCTACGGGCTCTGGGTGATCGCCGCCGGGATGCTGGTCGGCGCGGTCGCCTACGCGAATCAGTGGCCCCCGCTCGTCGCCGTGGCTGCGGTGCTGTTCGGGGTGGGCAACGGCGCGTGTTTCATCGCGGGGCTTGTGGAGGTGCAGCGCATCGCGCCGCCGTGGGAGCTCGGCGGGTTGACCGCACTCTATCTCGCGGCCACGTATGTCGGCTTCGCCGTCCCGTATCTCCTGGCGCTCCTGTCCAGCGCCATCGGCTACACGATGCTCCTGGCGGCGCTGGCGATCCTCGCAATCCTCACGAGTGGCGTGGTGGTGCGCGCGTCCGCACGCTACCCGGCCGCATCGCGGGCGGGGAGGCGATGACGCTGGGGATGCCGACCAGGCGGCTCGCGCCCCGCATCTCGTATCGAGGGTTCGGTGGGGATTACGTGTGCGGCAATGCGGAGGCGATCGCCTCGTCCGGAAGGTCGAACTGGTCGAGCAGCGAGCCGCCCCGCGCGGTCAGACCGTAGTACACCCGGCGACCGCTGCGCCGGGGTGCGACCACCCCCGCCCGCTGCAAGCGCGCGAGGTGTTGCGAGATCGCGCCCGCAGTCAGGCCCAGCTGGCGGGCGAGTTCGGTCGTCGTGCGCGGGATGACGAGAGTGGAGAGCACCCGCGCCCGCCCGTCCCCGACGAGATGCCGTAGCGCGTCGGGCGCAGCTGGTGCGCTCGACCAGAGGTTCGCCACGCCGCGCGGGCTGTAGAGCAGCGCGGCTGGCCACGGCGGCTCGACGATCACGTACACATTTGGCCAGGCGAAAGTCACCGGGACGAGCAGGAGGCCGCGCCCGTCCAAGGTCATCTCCCGCACCGGTGGCCGCTGCCCGACTTCCACGATCCCGTCCCGATAGCGCACCGCAGGGTGGAGATCGGCGAACAGCGCTTCCGGGCCGGAGAATGCCAGCCGCTGGGCGTGTCCGAGAATATCGGCTTCGAGGAGTTGGCGGATCTGCGGCCAGTGCATCGCGAGCGCGCAGTCCCAATAGCGCGCGAGTGTCTCGGCGAGCTGCGCGAGCGCCCGCTCCGGTTCGTCGAGGAAACAGTGGAGGTTTGCCGGGGGCGACGCACATTTCCGGGAGAGGGAGAGGACTTCATCGCGGACAATCGCGGCGGGGGTGGCGCGCAGGAGTTCGAGTTCCATCGCGAACTCCGGCAGCGGACTTGTCGGCGGTGGCGTGAGGAAGTCCGGGAAGTGCAACGCGTCGGGGCCAAGCAAGGCATCGAGCGTCGAGAGATCGACGCCGCAGAGGGCCTGTCGCGCCATGGGGACCCAGGGAAGCTGGAGCGTGCGGTTGCTGGGGTTTTTCAGGACGAGAAAACTCAGCACCGCCTCCCAAAGGGGGCTGCATGCGAAACGTATCTGGCCGAAGTCTTCGGGGGCGAGATGGAGGCGAAGCACCGGTATCCATTCTTTCTTCGGAAAATTCTTTCCTGCGGACTGTTCCGGCGGTGAGGCCGCGCCCGCCACCGGTTTGACGATTTCGTAATTCCTAAATCATTTCCCACGCGTCATGATGCACCATACCATGCGGCGTACGAATGTTCGAGGCGGCGCGTGCCGCCCCGCCGCGCGTCCCCCTTCGCATATGGGCGGAGTATCCCCGATGAGCACCCGCGACCTCGGCATCCTGATTCGCGCGCGACGGTACGAACTCGGCCTCGACCAGGGCGGATTCGGGCGTCTGATCGGCAAGTCACGCAACACCATCAGCTACTGGGAGTCGGGGCGGGCGAAGTGCATCGGCGCGGAGCACCTCGCGCGATGGGCGACCGTCCTCGAGATCGACCGCGCGCGGCTGGCGCGCATCGTCGCATACGGGCTGCGCGAGGGGGACGTGGCGGTCCCCGAGGCGGGCGCCAGCATCGCGGCGCGGCTGCCCCCGTGGCTGACGGCGGAGCAGATCGAGGCGATCGTCGCATTCGCCTGGTTCATCCGTCAGCAGGGGCACGAACAGGAGGGCTCCCGGCCCAAGATGGGCGCCCGCCTGGCATTGTCCGTCCTGCGAGGTGACTATGGCACCCGTCGCGGGGGCGGCGCCCCCGCCCCAACGTCTCGATAGGAATAGCGCCGACCGGGCGTCGATGGATCGTTCTGGAAGCATGAAGGGAGTCACAGATGCAGGGGACAGGGCGCATTTCGATGGGGCAACGCGGGCGATGGGCGCCTTTTGTGGCGCTTCTGCTCGTTTTGCCACTCCTGCTCGCCGCATGCGGCGGTGGAGCGGCGACAGACAGGCCGCCAGTGGTCACTCCAACGACGACCGGGGGCGGCACGAGCGCCCTGCAGCCGACGGCCGGTGCGAC
>JBBRLR010000128.1:0-12750 GCA_038231255.1 Thermomicrobiales bacterium
GCCGATGATCACATTCGGCGAGCCGGTGGTGATGTCCCACGCGGGTTCGAGGTTGACGCTGCGGGTCCAGTATTCGCGCGCATAAAAGGGATCGTTCGGCACCAGCATGGCGTGTATGCGGTAATCCGGTTCGACCGACGCGACGCGTGGATCGGCGAGCAGGCGGGCATACGTTTCACGCTCCTCGGTTGGGCTGGTGCGCTCCTCGTAACTCTGCGCCGCTTGGAGGTGGACGAGTGTGTCGGCGTCGCTCAGTTGCACCCGGTGTGCGGTCGTGTCATTGAGCGCGACGAGCAGCGACCCCGGCACATGATCGCGCGCGAACAGGTCGAGCGCCTCAAGGACGTTGGGAGATGGCCTGGCCGCGTCCGCCAGGGCAACGGCAGGAAAAAGCATACCGAAAACGAGCACGAACATAATGAACGCCGTGCTTCGGAGGCGAACACGGATCAATCCAGTATCCTTTCCGTGGAAACCAGGCCGCACTGGAACAATTGTTCCCCACCTTTGCGGAGCATACTCGACAACCGCCAGCATGACAATATTTGCACGCGGCCGATATTCGGGTGGGGAACCTAATCCCTGGCCCCTTCGGCACCCCGCGCGCCGGGATGCTATACTCTGCCGTCATGGATACGATCCGCGCTTTGTATGGGTATACCGCCGAGACAGCCGACATGTCGCCCGATGGCGATGCGATTGACGCGGGTGTCGGCGCGCTCCTGGCCCATCATGGATGCACGATTGCTACCGCCGAGTCCTGCACAGGCGGGCTCGTCGCGGCGCGGATCGTCGGTGTTGGGGGCAGCAGCGCGTACTTCCTCGGCGGCATCGTCTCGTACTCCAATGCGGCGAAGCACCGGCTGCTCGGCGTGCCCGATCTGATGCTCGAACGGTACGGCGCGGTGAGCGTGGATGTCGCGCTCGCGATGGCGCGCGGCGTGCGGCGAAAGATCGGGACGGACATCGGCATCGCCACGACCGGGATTGCCGGGCCGAGTGGCGCGACACCGACAAAACCCGTCGGCCTCGTCTATGTCGCCCTCGCCGCCGACGGGGTGGAGCGATGCCGACGCTACCTCTGGGCCGGCGATCGGCTGGAAAACATCACGGCATCCGCTGAGGCGGCGCTCCGCCTCGTTCGCACCTATCTTGAGGAGCTCCATTGAGCAGCCAACCGATGTACCGTAAGACGACGCTCCCGAACGGCGTCCGCGTCGTCACGAGCAGCATGGAGCATGTGCGCTCCGCGACGTTGCATGTCAACTATCGCGTTGGCTCGCGGGATGAGACGGATGAACTGGCCGGCATCGCCCACTTCATCGAGCATATGGTGTTCAAGGGGACGGCGCGCCGCCCACAATCGAGCGCGATTACCGAGGAGATCGAAGGGCTTGGCGGCAACATAGACGCCGGTACGAGCCGTGAGACGACTTCCTATTCCGTCCGCGTGCCGTACGATGCGCTCCAGATCGGCTTCGATGTGCTGGCCGACATGCTGCGCGGCTCACTCTTCCGCGAGGAGGATGTCGAGAAGGAGCGCGAGGTCATCACCGAGGAAATTCGCGGCATCAATGACATCCCGGACGAGGTCGTCGGCGAGTTGATTGACCAACTCGTCTGGGATGGCGCCCCGGTTGGCCGACCGATTGCCGGTTCCGAGCAGACCGTCGCCCGCCTCAGCCGCGACGACCTGACCGCGTTTCAGGCGACACGCTATGCGCCGGAGCGGTTGGTGATCTCGGCGGCGGGCAAAGTCACGCACGAGGAAGTCGTCGCGCTCGCGCACGCCGCCTTCGGTGACCTTGCCAGGGGAGCCGTGCCGCCCGAAGCGCCGTTCATACCGTCGGCGCAGACGAAGCCGCGCGTCGCGCTTGTCGGCCGTGAGATCGAACAGGCAAATCTCAGCCTCGCGGTACAGGCGATTTCCTACTCGGACCCGCGCAAATACGCGCAGTATCTGCTGCATATCATCCTCGGCGGCACGATGAGCAGTCGCCTCTTTCTGCGCATTCGCGAAGACCTCGGCCTCGCCTACAATGTCGGATCATATTTCCCGACGCTCGCGGATGTCGGGTGGGGGACGATCTACGCGGGTGTGGATCCCGACCGTGCCGAACAGACGGTCAGCGCGATTCTCGACGAACTCGTCCGCCTGCGGACGGAACCGGTGACGCAGACCGAATTCGAGCGCGCCCGCCGCTACGTGACCGGCAGCCTGCTGATGGGACTCGAAGGCAGCGCGCCCGTCGCATCGTGGATCGGGATGCGGGAATTGCTGCTCGGGGACATCCTGACGCCGGAAGATGTCGTCGCCCACTACAACGCCGTGACGATCGAGGATGTGCAAGCCCTCGCCCGCGACCTCTTCCTCCCCGAACGCCTCAACCTCGCCATCGTCGGCCCGTACGAAGACGACAGCCGCTTCCGCGCTCTGATAGGCGCATAGCGCTAAAGTGCCGAGTGCTGAGTTGGATTCGCTCCTTCTCAGCACTCGGCACTTTTCACTCGGCACTCGTTTTTAGAGCCATCCTCGTTGGGCAAGCCATTCCGCGCCGAGGCGGCCGAGAGTGACGTTTCCGCTCGCGTCCATCTCGACGCGGGCGCGCTCGAAGAGTTGCGCGGTCACTTTGCGGCCATCTTTGGTCGTGTAGGGGCCTTCTTCTGCGAGCGGTGCACCAAAGACATCGCTGTCACCGTTTGCGGCGTACCACTGGAGGATACCGCCCGCGATACCGTGCCCGGTAGCGGCCACGAATCGCTTCTTCGTGGTGCTGTCGAAGGACGCAACGGTCGGGTACGGCCCGCTGGCTTCGGCGAACCATGCGCCGAGCGGCGCGAGGCTGACGCTGTTGCTGTCCGGCAAGTATTCGATGAGGACGCGCTCGAAGTATTGGTAGACATGCTGCCCGTCGTCCGCCTTGCGGATGAACAATTCGGAGAGTGGGTAGCCGAGCGTCAGAACGCCGCCCTTCGCGTTCCAGTATTTCGCGATTACGTCGGGCATATTGTGCCCGGTCTGCGCGACGAAGGTGTAGCCGAGGCCGAGGTCCGTCGCGCGGTCGAGCGGGGGCGACACCGCAACGCCAAGGACGGGTGCGTTGCTCAGATCGAGGCCGGGCTTCGGCGCGCTGACTGTTTTCGCCGCCGGTGCGGGTTGCGACGCGGCGCTGCTGGCCGATCCATCGTCCACCATCCAGAGGAAGGTGACGTCCACATAGTCGGGATTGCCCATGCCGAGATCGGCATAGGTGCCGTCGCCGATGTCTATCCCGCCGGGAGCGGAAACTGTTAGGCCCGTGCCGCTCTTACCGCCGTTGTGGCCGCTGTCGTACGCCGCTTTTGCCTGCGGGACGCCACGCGTAATGCCTTTGTAGGTGCGCACATCGCTCGGATTCCAGTAATCGTCGTCGTTGTTCCATGGCCCGATGTCGAGCACCGGCGCGGTCGCGCTCTTGCCTTTGTAGCTGATCTTGACGCTCTTATTGAGCGCTTTGACCGAGGGGAGGGCGACGAAATGGTCATTTGTGGTGATGACGTGCCCCGACGAAGTCGTCCCGCCGACCAAACCTTCGCGCGTCGCGTAGACGCGGAACGTGACGCTCGACGCGCTCTCAGCGACACCCGTGGGCGATGCGCTCGACGGATGCGCGGGCGCTGCCGCGACAGGATGTGCCAAAAGCGAAGGAACGCCGCTGGCCACAGCCGCGAGGGTAACGAGCATCAGGCGAACGATGCGAGTCCCGGATTCGCGCCTTTTGCGGACGATCCGCATCCCTACCTCCCCAACGCGCACCACCACACGGAACAACGATGTGTGGCAGCGCTCCCCAATGGGCCATCTGGCGCGTTCCCATCGGCTTTCCCCGCGCCGATCTTTGGGAACGAGCTTTGCAACGCTGCGCACGGTAACACGGGCGCGCAATAGATGCAAATTATGTAGGATTTCCTGCCAGCCACCCGTCACATCAGTGCAATTCCATTCGTGTACAGATGCACAAGCTGGCGCGATGACAGAATTGCCGCGCCTATACATGGCGAGAGCAGGTCGTCGGCAATGAGCGAAATCTGGTTGCAAATTCGGCGGTACGAGCGCCAATGTCCCTGGTGGCGGGTAGAATGGGAACCTCACCCCTGACCCCTCTCCATTGCGATGGAGAGGGGAGCGACCTCCGCGAGATCGAGGCGTATGGGGAGCACCACGGGACTTCAGATGAGACACTCCTCTCCATCGCAATGGAGAGCGGGTGCCCTTTGGGCAGTGGGGGTAAGGTTTCGGATGATTCCAACGCGACGGCAAGTGAACCGGGTGCTGGCGATCTACGTCTGCTACCAGTTCCTCAGCAACTTCGGCCTCGGCGTCTTCACACTGCTGTTTAACCTGTATCTGCGCAAACTTGGTCTGCGCGAGGATTTCATCGGCCTGTTCAACGCGCTCTCGACGCTGACGTGGGCGGCGGGCGCGCTCGTCGTCGGGCCATTGAGCAGGCGGATCGGCGCGCGGGCAATCCTGATCGGCGGCGTGTATCTGTTCACCGTTGTCGCGGCGCTGCAAGTGGTCACGACCGCGCCGTTCGCGTTGCTCGGCATCGCCTTCGCGCTCGGGTTCGCGAATGCGGCGATGATGGTGCCGTCCACCCCGTATGTCTTCACGCTCATCCCGCCGGAGCGGCGCACGCAGGCGCAGGCATTCGTCTTCTCGGCGATTGCGCTCTCGACGGCGGCGGGCGCGTTCATGGGCGGCGCATTACCCGCATTGCTCGGTGGCGACACGTTGCGGAACTTCCGCATCACAATGGCGGTCAGCATCGCGCTCACGCTATGCAGCCTCGTGCCACTGTTTATTCTCCGCACCGCGCGGGAGCAACCGGATGCGCCGAACCGGGGCGCGCGGACGCTGATGAAACCGACGGAGCGGCGGCAATGCCGACGGGATAACACGGCGTTCGCGCTCGTCGGCGGCTTCATGGCGCTCGGCACAGGGATGTTGATCCCCTTCTACAATGTCTACCTGACGTCGCTCGGCGCGTCGCCGGGGGCGGTCGGGACGCTTTTCTCGGTCAGTTCGCTGATCGGTGGCGTGGCTTCGCTCGGCGCGCCGCTGATCGCCCGTCGCCTGCCGCCGCTGCCCGCGGTCGCCGTCCTTCGCTCGATCTCGGTGCCGATGGCGCTGATCGTCGGCCTCGGATTCTCCGGCTTGCCGTTCGCTGGCGCGCTCTACGCGATCCGTACGATCGGTACGAGCCTGTCGTGGCCGATTGAATCGAGCACCATTGGTAATGTCATTGACCCGCGCAACCGCGTTTCGCTGTTCGGGATGCGGTCCGCGGCGTGGAACGGCGGGCTGGCCTTCTCTTCGTGGGTCGGCGGCATCTTGATCGTCCATTTCGGCTACCGGCCCGTCCATTTCCTCTACGTACTCGCATACGCAGTGGCGATGACGATCTTCCTCACCTACTGGCCGCGCCGCGTCCGCCGCGCGCACGAGGAGCGGCGGGCGCTCGTCGAGAGCGGCGCAATGCGACCGGCATAAACGCAGCAATGAGCAATGAGGAAACTACTCCCCACTCATTGCTCATTGCTATGTCCCCCGCTTGCCGCGCGGGTCAAGGGCATCGCGCAGTCCGTCGCCGAGGAAGGTGAAGGAGAGCATCGTGATCGCGATGGCAAGGCCAGGCAATAGCACCTGCGTCGGCGAGTAGGAGATCGCCGGATACCCTTCGTTGATCATCGCACCCCATGAGGGAGTCGGTGGCGTGACGCCGATACCGAGATACGAGAGGGCCGCCTCCGCGAAGATCGCGCCGGGGATGCCGAACGTCACGGAAACGAGGATCGGGCCGAGCGCATTCGGGATGAGATGTTTCCAGACAATCCGTCCCGATGTTGCGCCCATGGCGCGGGCCGCCTCCACATATTCCCGACTCTTCAGGCTAATAATCTGCCCGCGCATCAGCCGTGCATCCCCGACCCATGAGGAAAGCCCGATCGCGATAAAGATGATGAAGAGACCGCCGAGAAAGCGCTTGATTGGACTCTCGCGGAGCGCGGAGGAGAGCAAAACAATCAGCAGCAAAGATGGAAAGGCATACATGATATCAATCAACCGGCTGATTAGCGTGTCCACCCAGCCGCCGAAGAACCCCGCGATCGCGCCAAGTGGCACGCCGATAAAGACGACGACGAATTGGACGACCAACCCGACGGAAAGGGAAATCCGCGCGCCATAGAGCAAGCGCGACAGAATATCCCGGCCAAGATTGTCCGCGCCGAGCAGCCCCGCCGCACCGGGGCCGGCGTTCGTGAGGCCGCTATGAACGACATCGCGGTAATTATAGGGTGCGAGGACGGACGCGAAGATCGCGATCAGCGTGAGCAGTCCGATCACGACCAGCCCCGCAACCGCCAGTCTGTTTTTCCGCAGACGCCGCCATGCATCACTCCAAAGGCTGCGGTTTCGTCCTGGTGGTGCGAGCGCCCCGACGGGCGTCGCCCCCGCCGCGATTGTGCTGACTGCGGCGCCTTCGATGTGTATGGGAGTATCATGTTTGTTACGTGCCACGATTCAGCCGCTCCCTAACTGTAGCGAACACGAGGGTCAATGAGACCATAGAGGAGATCCACGGTCAGATTGGCGAGCACGAGGATTACTGAATACAGCAGTGTTGTCGCCATGATGATCGGATAATCGCGTTGCTGGATCGCCTCGACATACAGGCGGCCAATGCCCGGGATGCTGAAGACATTTTCGATGATGAATGAGCCGACCAGCAACCCGGCAGTAAGCGGGCCGGCGATCGTCGCGACGGGGATGAGCGCATTTCGCAAGATGTGGCGAAAAATCACCGACCGCTCCGGGAGCCCCTTAGCCCGCGCGGTCTGCACGTACTCCTGGTTGATCGCGTCGAGCATCGAAGAGCGGGTAATGCGCGTGAGGAATGCCATCGGCGTGAATGCGAGCGTGATGACGGGCAGGATCGCTTGTTTCGGCGTTCCCCATCCTTGCGTCGGTATCCAGTGGAGCCGCACGGAGAAGAGGATGACAAGGATGATCGCGAGGACGAAATTCGGCACACTCGCGCCCGCAGTGGCGAAGAGCAACGAGACATAGTCCGCGAGCCGGTTCTGTCGCAGGGCGGCGATCATGCCGAGTGGGATCGCCACGACCAGAATCACCACGAGCGCGAGCAGGCCGAGCACGATCGTTTTTCCCAAGCCCTGCTTAATGATCTGCGAAACGGCGGTGTCCTGCTGGAGGGAGACGGAGACGCCGAAATCGCCACGGAGCGCGTTTCCGATGTAGCGGACAAACTGCACGGGCGCTGGCTTATCGAGACCGTATTTCGCGTTCTGCCGCGCGACGACTGCCGGTGAGACCCGCCTGCCCAGGTCCGCACCATCGAATGGGCCGCCGGGTGTCGCCTTCATCACGATGAACGTAATCGCCGCGACACCCAGAATCGTCGGCATCAGTTGCAAAAGACGGCGGATAATGTACCGATACACGGCGCTATCCTCACGAATGTGCAAGGGGAACGATCGCTCCGGGAGACGACGGGGGACGGTCCGCAGATCGTCCCCCGTCGTCACGGAAGGTTACTTCTTGATGAACTGGAACCCGGCGAAGGCATGCTGCGTGCCGATGAATGCGGAGTCCATCGGCGTCGTCGCGGGGATCATCAGATTCGTCTTGTGGACGTAGAACGTTTCCGAGTTGTAGAGCGGACCGATTGCGGCGTCATCATCAATGATGATTTTCTCCGCCTGCGCGTAAAGCGCCAGCCGTTTCGTAGTATCCTGCTCGGCGGCGGCTTGCTTGAAGAGGTCATCCACCTTCGGGTTGGAGTAGTTGTACGAGTTGTTGCCGCCGCTCGTCCCGAAGAGTTCGGGTAACCAGTTCTGCGGGTCCGGGTAGTCCGCGTTCCACCCGCCCGTCGTCATCTGGTAATTCTTGTCATCCGCGACAAGTTTTGCGTAGATCTTCGGTTCCTGCGGATCGAGTTGGGTTTCCACACCGAGGTTCTGACGCAGTTGCGCCTGGAAGAACTGCGCGATGATTGGGCCATCGCCCGCGTTGGTGTGCGTGATCTTGACCGAGATGCTCTTCGGGTCAATGCTCGCGTCGCTGAGGGTCTTCTTAGCCTTCGCCGCATCGAACTTGTACTGCGCTCCGATGTCTGCGTTGTAGCCCGGCTCGCCCGGCGCAACCCATGTCGTCGTCGGCTTGCCGACGCCCTTCAGGACATCGCGGACGAACGCATCGCGATCAATGGCGGTGGCGAAGGCCTTCCGCACGGGGGCTTTATCAAAGGGCGCCACCTTGGAATTGAAGGAGAGCGCAAAGGTCGTCAGGTTCGGTTTACGAAAGATTTGGTCCTTGAACGACGCATCGCTCAACACCTGCTGCCGGTTCGCGGTCGGGACACTGACCATATCAATCTCGTTGTTCTGGTAAGCATTCCAGATCTGTGCCGGGTCCTTGATAATCTTCATCTGTACCTCGGTGAGGTACGGCTTCTCGCTCCCCGTATAGTTCGGGTTCGGTTTGAAGACCAGGCTCTGGTTGCTGGTGAAGGAATCGAGGACCCACGCGCCGTTGGTGACATGGTTTTTCGGGTCCTTCCACCAGTCCGCGCCGCCCTTCTCGATCACGCTCTGTTTGAGCGGCGCGAGACCCCAGAGGGCGAGAATCTGTGCGAAGACCGGCTGGACATTCGCGAGTGTGAAGATGAGCGTATTGTCATCCTTGGCGGCAACGCCGATCTTGTCGAGCAGGGGTTGTAACTCCTGGGCGCTCTTCTTCACATTCTCAGGGAGGTAGAGCTCCTTGTATCCGGCAATATCAGAGACGAAGGAGGCATAATTCGACGCCGTTACCGGGCTGATGAAGCGCTTGATCGCATAGACGTAATCCTTCGCGGTGACGGGCGATCCATCTGAGAACTTCTGACCCGGCCGCAACTTGACGGTATAGGTCTTGCCGTCCGAGGAGATGCCACCATTCTGCTGCGTCGGCACTTCCATCGCCGCGCGGGGAACGAGACTTCCCTTGTCATCGAAGGTCAACAAGTCATCGTACAGGATGTGAATCAGTCCGACATCCGCATTAAACTGGGCAATCGCGGGGTCGAGCGTCTTTGGATCGCCAGCCAGCACAACACGCAGTGCCTGCGTCGAGGCGAAGTTCGAAGACTTCGTGCCGACGGGTGAAAAGGCATTGCCTGCCGTAGCCGTTGTGCCCGTTGTGGATGTGCCCGCAGCCGTGGTACTCGACGCGGTCGTTCCCACCGCAGTCGTACCAGTCACCGCACTACTGGCGGATGTGGTCGCCGCCGCCGGGGCAGTAGGAGCAGCTACAGTACCCGCCGATGTCGTTGCCCCAGTGGTAGGAGCCGTCGTCGCCTTGCTTGCTGGCGTATCGGTCGCCTTGCTGCCGCCGCACGCGGCGAGGATCGCCGCCGCCGCGCTCCCCGCGATACCGCCGATCATCGCGCGGCGACTGAGTCGTTTCTGCCACATTCCTTGTTCCATGAGCCATACTCCTTAAGCTACTCTGCGGCGCGAGCCATCGGTCGCTTCAGTGTCCACTACGAGCGTGACGCCTCCGCTCGCTTGACGAATAATCAACGGCGCCGAATGGAATTGTGTCGGTATTCCATTCGTATGTCAAATACCTGATCGAATAATCGTCTTCTCGCGTCACCTCCGACAATCGCTTTTCATCATATTCGCATATCAAGATCATCGTACGATGTTGTAAAACTGTCAAGAAACGCCAGGGCACTGCATCTCACGACGTCAAAGGAACCGAGTCACTTCAATGACACTATTGTGCTTGCAGGAACGATGCCGACAGCATCGGGAGGCGATATACTGCGTACGGCCTACGTCGAAACGGTGTGGGAAGCGGGAATGATGGATAGGCACCGACCGGACAACATGCCGACCCATGAGCGGATCACCGTCGGCCCGGTCGCGCTCCATGTCGCGCGGTGGGTGTCGGACCTGCCGCCGCTACTGCTCCTGCCCGCGATGACGCAGACGTGGGATGCGTGGCTGCCCGTTATTCCCGCACTCGCGCAACACTTCTCGATTGCCGCCGTTGATCTGCGCGGCCACGGTGCGTCGGATCACCCGGAGGATGAATACAAACTGTCGGATTACGCGGTGGATGTGGTTGCGCTGACCGAGTTGCTGGGCTGGTTGCGGCCAAACGTCATCGGCCACTCGCTTGGCGGCTCGGTCGCGCGGATCGCCGAGGCGCGTTACCCCGGTTGGGCGCGGCGAATCGTCATCGAGGATACGCCGCCACGCCTCGACCGGGCCGATGCCCGCGTCGTGCTGCTGGCGAAAGGGTATGTGA
The DNA here is from genome assembly GCA_038231255.1 of Thermomicrobiales bacterium. Lineage (GTDB taxonomy): Bacteria > Chloroflexota > Chloroflexia > Thermomicrobiales > JALYUS01 > JALYUS01. The sequence goes on from JBBRLR010000128.1 coordinate 10,364, forward strand.
AGATGCTCGCCATGCCGGTGGCGGAGGTCGAGGCGCATTTCCGCCGCGTCAACAGCGGCTGGAGCGACGAGCGGGTGCGCGCGGTGGCCCAGGCGGCGCAGAGTACGGCGGCGGGTGTCCTCGAATCCTACCTCGCGGGGGAGGAGCCGTACACGCTCGATGCATCGGTCACGCTGGTGCGCTGCCCAGTCTTGCTCGTCTATGGCGACACGGCATCTGGCGGCTTCGTTTCCGACGCCGACGCCGCGTTGTACCTCGATCTCCTCCCGGACGGTCGCGCCGTCCAGATTCCGGGCGCGGGCCACAGCCTCCATGCCCGCAAACCAGACGTGTTTGTACAAGCCGTCGTACCATTCCTACAAGAAGGAACGGAGAGATAACGCAGAGATCGCAGAGGACACAGAGAGGGAAACAAGAATTTACTCGGCGGACTCTGTGATCTCTGCGTTATCTCCCCTTCTCTTTGTCGCCTCTGTATCTTCCCCTTTCAGTGAGGAGTTAATGATGGAAACACAGGCACGGATTGCGGACTGGGTAGGACGGCGGACGTGGGCCGTTGTGGGGGCGAGCGATAATCGGGCGAAGTTCGGCAACCGGATCTACCGGGTGCTGCGGGAGCGCGGCTACATGGTCTATCCGGTTAACCCGACACTCGCGACCGTGGAGGGCGATCCGGCATACCCGGACATCGCGTCGCTCCCGGTGGGAGTGGAGGTGCTGGACATCGTCATCCCGCCGCAGCGCGTGCCACCCGTGCTCGATCAGGCGAAGGCGGCGGGGATTACGCGCATCTGGCTGCAACCGGGCGCGGAATCGCCGGAGGTGATCGCCCATGCGGCGGCGCTCGGCCTCGAGGTAATTGCCGGTGGCCCGTGCGCGATGGTCGAAGTCGAAGTCGAGGTCGAGGCGCGCTCGTGGTCGCGCCCCGCCGAACCCGCCGCGCGATGAACGGCGGCGCGTCAGATTATCCTACACTACCGACGCTGCACGGTGAGCGCGTCACCTTGCGGCCGACAGTGGACGCGGATTATCGGCACGGCTATCGGTGGGAGCGCGACCCCGAGATGCAGTATTGGGCGCAGGGCGACTACGCGCCGCCGAATTTGACGTTCGAGCAATACAAGGCCCACTACGCCCCGCCGACCGGCAAGGCAGGCGAGGCGGATCACTTCACGATTGTCGCGCGGCCGGAGACGGTGATCGGCTTCATCGGCTATTTCAACGCGGACCGGCGCATCGGCACGGTCGAGGTCGGTATCGGCATCGGCGAGAAGGCGTACTGGGGCGCGGGATATGAGCGCGAGGCGATGCGCCTCCTGCTTGCCCACCTTTTCACCGACCTCGGTTTCCAGCGCGTCGAACTCGAAACATGGAGCGGCAACGAGCGCGCGATCCGCTCGTATGCCTCGTGCGGCTACCGGATTGAGGGGCGACTGCGCCGCGCCGAACTGGTCGAGGGTGTCTACTACGAGACGATCATCATGGGTTTGCTGCGCGAGGAATGGCAGGCGCTTCAGCCGTCATAGGAGGCGCGGCCCACCCATCGGTAGCCCGGCAACCTGTTCCGCTCCAGCCACGGCGGTCGCCAGCCTGCTGGTAGTAGCGCCTGCCCACATCGTGCCGCGTGGTACGATAGCGCCAAGGTAGGGGCAACGGTTGCCCGTGCGGTTGAGCGGGACAGCGTGCAACAGTGGAAGCAATGCCGGATATTTCCATCATCATCGTCAGCCGCGACACGCGGGAGTTGTTGCGTGTCTGCCTCTGCTCGATCCATGAGCAACGCGGCGGGTTCGCAGTCGAGACGATCGTCGTGGACAGCGATTCGCGCGACGGCAGCGCTGCGATGGTGCGCGAAATGTTCCCGGCGGTCATCGTCCTCGAACCGGGCGAGAATACCGGCTTCGCGCGCGGCAATAACCTCGGCATCCGGCGGGCGCGGGGCGGGGCGATCCTGCTCCTCAATCCCGATACCGAGTTGACCGTTGGCGCGCTCGCGGCGCTCCACCGCGCGCTCCACGCCGATTCGACGGTCGGTGTCGTCGGCCCCCGGCTGCGTTACCCGGATGGGAGCGTCCAACCGTCCCGCCGTCGCTTTCCGACGCTGGCGACCGCACTCGTCGAAAGCACGCTGGTGCAGGAATGGTGGCCGGATCACCCCGCCCTCGCCCACTACTACCGTGCCGATCTGCCCGACGACGTGGCGCAAGACGTGGACTGGCTCGTCGGCGCGTGCCTGCTCGTGCGGCGGTCGGTATTTGCGGCGGTCGGGCTGCTCGATGAACGGCTCTTCCTCTATGCCGAGGAACCGGAATGGTGCTGGCGCGTCCGGCGCGCGGGCTGGCGCGTTCGTTATGTGCCGGAGGCCGAGGTGCGGCACCATGAGGGGA
>JBBRLR010000129.1:0-12725 GCA_038231255.1 Thermomicrobiales bacterium
CACGGCGCTCGGCGCGATCGCCGGCTTTTTCGGCGGCTGGGTGGACGCGCTGATCATGCGCTTCACGGACATCCTTTTGTCCATCCCGCAGATTCTGCTGCTCATTTCCGCCGCCGCGCTCTTCACAGCGAGTTTGCAGACGACGGTGATTGTCATCGGCCTCACCTCGTGGCCGGGCGCGGCGCGGCTCGTGCGCGGGCAGTTCCTTTCGCTGCGCAATCAGGAGTTCGTCACGGCGGCGCGGGCGATCGGCGCGACGCCGGCGCAGATCATCCGGCGGCATCTCTTCCCGAATACACTCGCCGTGATCATCGTCGAGGCGACGCTCTGGCTCTCCTACGCGATCCTGCTGGAAGCGGCGCTCTCGTATCTCGGCCTCGGCGTGCAGATTCCGACGCCCTCGTGGGGCAACATGCTCCAGCAAGGCCAAACGGAACTGCTGAACGGCGCGTGGTGGCTGACGCTCTTCCCCGGCTTGGCGATCTTCATCACCGTCCTCGCCTTCAACCTGATGGGTGACGGCCTCCGCGACGCCCTCGACCCGCGCCTGCGACGCAGATAAACCTCACCGCCCGACCCCTCTCCATTGCGATGGAGAGGGGGAACAATGCGGGAAAGATAGGAGCGCACGACGTGCATCCAGTCCTCCTCTCGCGTCGGGAGGGGGGTTAGGGGGTGGGTTGGAAGATCGCCACGGCCTCTTCCAGTGTCCGCACGAGTTTGCCGCCGCTCGCCTCGATCCAGTATTGGACTTGCAGGTTGATAACGCTGCCTTCGTTGTCGCCGATTAAGCGGGTGTCCGTGCGGAGGCCGTGGACGCGCTTGTTGAGGGCGAAGGCGAAACCCATCTCGCTCGCCGTGCCGGAATCCACGTCCACGCCATCGAGGACGGCGAGCACCGCGTCGGCGGCGCGGATGGACTCCTCATTTTTGCGTGCGACTTCGGTGTTGATCCGCCCAAGCGCGGCAACGCGTTCGGCGTAATCGGCAATCGCGTTCGCGCGCTGGAATGCCGCGCCGAAGTCGCTCTTCCACGGGTTGATGACGATGATGCCCGTGCCGACGAGCGCCCGTTCCAGTTCCTCCATGTACGGCTTTGTGGAAGCCGCGAAGCCGAGCGGTGACGCGAGATAGACCTTCATCTGTCCTCCGAACACGCGATATTCCGACCCATTTCCTTGCCAGTGTACCAGCGATAGATCGCAGATTGTGAACCCGTTTCCTCGGTCGCTCGTTTCTATCTCTGGCGGGCTATCGTGAGGAAACGAGGGGAAGGTCGTGGAAGATGCGGAAAAGGTCGGGGCTGTTCGTGGGATTAGCGTTGCTCCTCATTGGGCTGGGAGGGACGCTCCCCGCGACACAGGCAGCTTCTTCCTTCGCCCTTCCGGCATTCAAACAGCAATGGGAGGCAGGGGAGGCGATCACGCCGAACTTCTGGGGGCCGCTCGCCAACGCGACAGAGGCGAAGCAAGAGCCGTACAAAGAAGCGACGGACGGCCAGCGCACCGCCCAATACTTCGACAAGGGGCGGATGGAGACCACGCGCGGCGCGATCACCAATGGCCTCCTCGCCACCGAGATCGTCACCGGGCGCATCCAACGCGGCGACGCCACCTTCGAGCAGAGCGCTCCGCCCGCCATCCCGATTGCGGGCGACCCGGATACCAGCGGCACGACGTATGCGGCGCTCGCGACGAAGGGGCAGCAACTGCTCGCGCCCACCCCGGATACCACGAACGGTGGTGCGGTCTCGCTCGCACTTTCCGCGAGCGGCGAGGTGATCGTCAACCCGAAATCGGGCAGTCAGCCACCCGCATACGCCTTCACCCTCTACGATGGCGCGACGAAACACAATGTCGCTCGAACGTTCGCGGACTATCGCGCGCGCGTCGGCCTTGGGGCGATTGGCTACGCGATCAGCGAGCCGTTCGTCGCGATGGTGAAGGTAGCAGGAACGCCGCGAGGGGTGCTAATCGAGGTTTTCGAGCGGCGTGTCCTCACTTACACCGCCGACAATCCGGCTGCGTTTCAGGTGGAAATGGGCAATATCGGGCAACACTATTACCAATGGCGATACGGGCCGGGAGGAGCGACGTTGCCATCCGCAATACCGCTACAATCAGCCACCGCGACCGCGACCGCCACGACACCGCCGACCAATCCGAGTGCGACCGCCGCGCCGATCCGCCCCGGCGTTGCACCGACCAACGCGGCATCCTGCCCGATTATCTATCCGGTCAAAGGCCTGACGCAGAGCGGCACAAAGACCTACGACATTCCCGGTAGCCCGACCTATTTCGGCGCGAAACCGGAGATTTGCTTCATTAGCCCCGCCGATGCCGATGCCGCCGGCTATCACGCGAAGAAGCCGTGACATGACGGGACTCGACGCTGACGCCGATTACCGCGCGATGCTCGACCGCCGCCTGATAACTCGCCCCGATGGCTGGCTTGATGTACGCTCGACGCTCCAGCACTTCGCGCTGATCGCTGGAGATCGCTTTCCAGATTCTGCTACCACCGAAATGGCTCGACTGATTCCATGCTCGTTTCTTTCTTTGCGTCCTCTGTGTCCTTTGCGTCTTTGCGGTTCATCCCCGGTTTCGATTCCGGCTTCCGCTTACCGTCCCTTCCACTCTGGGCGCCGCTTTTCGAGGAAGGCACACATGCCTTCCTGCGCGTCGGCGAAGGTGGCGTTGAAGGACATCACTTCCATCGCGTAGTCGTACGCCTGATGCTGCGGCATCGCTAACTGGCGATAGAATGCCTGCTTGCCGATGCCGACGACCAGTTGGCTCGCCGCCGCGATCTTCGCGGCGAGGGCGTGCGTCGCGCTTTCCAGTTCGGCGGCGGGGACGACGCTGTTCACCAGCCCGGCGACGAGCGCCTCACGCGCGGGGATCAAGTCGCCCGTCAGGAGCATCTCCATCGCCTTTTTCCGGCTCACCGCGCGGCTCAGTGCGACCATCGGCGTCGAGCAGAAGAGGCCGATTTTGACGCCCGGCGTGGCGAAGCGCGCCTCCTCGGCGGCGATGGCGAGATCGCACGTCGCGACCAACTGACACCCGGCGGCGGTGGCGATGCCGTGTACCTGCGCGATCACCGGCTGCGGGATGGACTGGATCGTCTCCATCAAATCGCAGCAAACCGCGAAGATGTGCCGGTACGCGCCCGGTTCCTGTCCGACTCCAACGATCTCGCCGAGATCGTGCCCGGCGCAGAATGCCGGTCCATTGCCGCGCAGGATGACGACCGCCGCCGTGGCGTTCTGCCCGACCGCCTTGAAGCAGTGGATCAACTCTTCCATGTGCGCGAGCGAAAGGGCATTGCGCCGCTCCGGGCGATTCATCGTGATCGTCGCCACCGGCCCGTCCGTCGCGACGAGGATGTGCTGATAGGTCTCCGTTGCCGTCGCTACCATGCCTGATTCCCTTTCCGTTCCGCTGCTTCGCCCGATAGGATTTATCATAGGGCGGCGTGGTGCGCGGCGCAAACGGTCGGCAGTAGCCAGTAGTCGGTAACCGGAGTTGCCATGACCACTGGGTACTGGCTACCGACTACTTATCGGAAGACCGTCACCAATATCACGCCCGCCACGACACAGACCGCGCCGAGCGCCGTGCGGAGATTCACTTCTTCGTGTCCGCGCAGGAAGAGGCGGACGAGGAAAACGGTGACGAGCGGATAGGTGGAACTGATCGGCGCGACGACGACCACCGGCAGCACGGAAAGCGCGAGGACATTCGAGCAGTAGCCGAGGATCGCTGCAAGGCCGGAGAAGATGATGAAGAGCAGGGCGCGCCGCTCGGGTCGCCACCCATCGCCCTGCGCCCGATAGGCCCGAACGGCCAGCGGTGCGAGGACGAGCACACCCGTCGTCAGCGCGATGACGATGGCGCGCAGCGGCGAGCCGTAGTGCGCCAATCCCCGCCGGGTGAGCACGGCGTTCGTGCCGTACGCGACGGCGGCGCCGCAGGCGATCAGGTAGCCGACCCGCTCCGACGGCCGTGCGACGCTCAACTCGTCACCACCAGCACGACACCCCCGACGATCAGCGCGACGCCGACCAGTTGCAGCGCGTGGATCGTTTCGCCCGTGAAAAGCACCGCGAGCAGGATCGAGATGAGCGGCGAGCAGGCGAAAATCGAGACGGCCCGTGTCGCGCCGAGCCGTTTCGTCGCGTTGTAGTTGCATTGCCGCCCGACGAGGAAGTTAATCACACCGACCATCGCGAACCACGCGAACCCGGCGCGCGGATAGTGCGCCAGCCCGCCCGGATCAATGACGAAGAGAAGGACCAGGCAGGCGACGAGGCCCGCGCAGAGCGAGAGGCAGGTGCCGAGCGCGGGCGGAATCTGCCGCAGCCCTTGCCGCGCCAGCACCGCGTCCGTACCCCAGCCGAGCGAGGCCATCGTCGCGGCCAAAATGCCAAGCATCCGTTACTTCTCCCATCGCGCAACCAGCGGTGACGCATTCCCCCGGCGGCAAGCGTGCCCGCGATGGCAGCGCTGTCAAGACGGCGCGGTTTTTGCGACGAATGGAGCAGTAACGCCGCCCGCACAGGCCCTTACCCGTTACATGCCGCTCGCCTTCTCCGTCTCCCAGCCGATGCCGGGGGCATTGGGCGGTGCAATGCAGCCATCCGAGCCGATACCCGCTTCGACGACGATCGGGTTCGTGTAGACGAGGGATTCGTAGTAGGTCGTGTTCGGGATGGCGCAGCAGACATGGAGGTTGGGCAGGCCGCCACCGTGGACTTCGGCGCGCATATGGTGCGCCTCCGCGAGATGTGCGATCCGCAACGCGCCCGTTACGCCGCCTCGCAGGCCCGTGCTCGTGCGGACCATGTCCGCCGCACCGAAGGTGATGAAGTCCGCGATGTTGTAGTGCGCGCCGTCCGACGTTTCGCCGGAAAGCAGGGGGATCGTCAAGTCCGTCGCGAGGCGGCGGTAGGCGCCGATAGAGAACTCACGCATCGGTTCTTCATACCAGAGGAAACCGACCGCCTCGAGCGCCTTACCGAGATACAGGGCGTCCACGAAATCGAAGCCCGCCGAGCCGTCGTACATCAGGTCGATATCGTCGCCGACATGCGCCCGGAGCGCCTCACCGAGGCGTGCGTCACGCCGCGCGTCGCCCCATGCGTGGAGCTTGATCGCCCGGAACCCTGCCTCAAGGCACTGATCGGCGACCTCCAGGAATTCTTCGATGCTCCCGAAGGTAACCGTGCTCGCGTAGGCGGGGATACGGTCGCGGTAGCCACCGACGACCTTGTAGAGTGGCAGGCCCGCTACCTTTGCGGTGATATCCCAGAGGGCAATGTCCGCGACACCGAGAAAGTAGATCGGGAACTCCTCAATCCGGTCGATCTCCCAGACGCGGTGCCAGAGCTCTTCCTTCATCAGCGGGTCCGCGCCGATGAGGATGTCACGCAATCGGCGCTCGACGAGGTCGACGGTGATTGCGCCGCGCGGGCTATAGGCGATGCCATCGACGCCCACGTCGGTCTTGATCGTCAGTTTCGTGCTCACGCGCATGCCGTCGCCGCCCGGCAAACCCTGCCGCCAGCGGTAGACCGGCCCCTGCGACTCGATCACTTCCGTTTCGACCGCCGTAATTTTCATCGGATCCATCCTCCCTTCTCACGCCCTCGCTCAGTATGTCCGCCATTGATCGCGCGATGCGGCGATGCGCCATGAAAACGGATGCTCATCGGAGCACAGACCCACTCCCCCTCTGTATCCTCGCCTTCTGTGCGGAGATGCGAGGAGGGAGCGGCGCGGGCTGCACGTTAGCTGGTCGCCTTCTTCAAGTCCGCGTTCATCTGATCGACGCCCTGCGCCGGGGTTGCCTGCCCGAGCAAAACCTTCTGGAAGGTCGGGAGGACCGACTGCTTCAACCAGCCCGAACCGCCGTTGAATTGCGGTGGCAGGGTGCCGAATGTCAGCGTGTCCGTCGCGGCTTTATAGAGCGGGTTGCCCGTCACGCGTGAATCGTTCGCGGCGGCGATTGAAGCGGGAAAGTATCCCGTCTCTTCAAGCAACGCGATCTCTGCATCGGGCGTCGTCCACTGCGTGATCCATGCCCACCCCGCGTCCCCACGGTCGTCTTTGATCGTCTGGCTGAGGCCATTATAGAGTGGCGTCACATCGGCGATGTGGGCGGCAGGGCCGGCCGGATAGGGAGCGGTCATGAATTTGTCACCGAGCGCGTCCTTGACCTCTTTGAGCGAGCCGGTGTGGTGGAGAACCATACCCGTTTGCCCCGTCTTGAAGGCAGTCATGACCTGCGCGTAGCTGTCGTTCGGTGCGCTCGGTGGCGCGACCTTGTATTTGGTGAAGAGCTCGGTATAGTACTTCAGGCCCTCGGTCGCTTTCGCGACATCCATCGCCGGTTTCCCCTTGTCATCCACGATGGGGGAACCGAAAGCGCGCAGCAGCATCTCTACCCAACCCTCCCCGCCATCGCCGCCGCGCAGCCCGAAGCCGAAGCGGTTCTTGGCAGGGTCGGTCAGCTTGACCGCGATATCCTGGAACTCCGCCCACGTCTTCGGTGGCGCGGTAATGCCCGCCTCCTTGAACCAGTCCGCGCGGTAGTACATCCAGTTGACGAACATGAACGCAGGGACACCGTAAGTCTTGCCGTTGACGGTCGCCGCTGTCCAGCGATTGTCCGGCAAATCTTTCTTGAGGGTCGAGTTGTTGATGCGCTCCGTGAGGTCTTTCAGCCCGTTCATCGCGACCATGTCGTTTACCCGCTCCGCAGAGACCATCACCGTGTCCGGCAGACTTTTCGCCTGCACTGCGGCGGTGAATTTCTGCATGTAACTCGCGTTCGGGATGTTCTCCTGTGTGACCGTCACGCCGGGATACTGCGTTTTGAAAGTCGTCGTGATCCGTTCAAGTCCCTTCATCTCGGTGTCGCTCGTGAAGTGGTGCCAGTAGTTGATCGCGCCGGTCGGCGCTTTCCCTCCGACGGCGGTGTTCGTGGTCGTCGTCGCGCTCGCACCTCCGGCGGCGCTCGCTGCCGACGCCGGGGCGGTGGTCGCCGCCGCGCCCCCCGCTGTTGCCACCGGGGCTATCGTGGCTGCTACCCCTGCGACTGTTGCGGCGGCCTTCGGGGTTTCGGTCGCGCTACTCCCACCGCAAGCGGCAAGAATGGCGGCCCCGGTCGCGGCGGTTGCCGCCGCGAGGAAGTCGCGGCGGCTCAGGCGTTTCGGTGTCTCATTCATCGCAGTAATCCCTTCCGAGTCATCCCATTGGTATCCATCTTTTCGCACAATCCCCGTTTTGAACGTATGCGCAACCCCGGCGATCTCCTTTCTCCATGGCCCGGAAGCACGCACGCGCGGCGTGCGTCCGCTTCCTCGGTGGCGTTATCCTTTGACTGCGCCCGCCGTCAGTCCGCGAATGAGCGATTTCTGGATCAGGCTGAAGAAGATGATGATCGGGACGATACTGATAACGCCCCCGGCGCAGAGCTGTCCCCACGGAAGCTGGAACTCGCCCACCATCAGTTGCAGCCCGACCGGCCATGTACGCGAGCCTTGACTGGTCGTGAGCATCAACGCCAGGAGAAACTCGTTCCACGCACTGACGGCAACAAAAATTGCGGTTGCCGCTAACCCCGGTCGCGCGAGGGGGAGAATGATGCGGAAGAGCGTGCCGATGCGCGTGCAGCCATCGATGCGGGCGGAGTCTTCGAGGTCGGTCGGAATTGCATCGAAGAATCCCTTGAGCATCCAGATTGTCAAAGGAAGAAGGAAGGACGAATAGGCGAGCGCCAACCCAAGATGCGTGTCCAGCAGCCCAATGCGGCGCAGCATGATGAAGAACGGGATAAGTAGCAGGACGACCGGGAACATGCGTGAGACGAGGAAGAAGAGCAGCAACTGGCTGCGCCCGGCGAAGCGGTTGCGGGAGATGCTATACGCGGCGAACGACCCGAGTAGGAGGCAGATCGTTACCGTCATGACGGCGACGATCGCGCTATTGCCGATCAAGTGGGCGAAGCCGGAGCGCCGCCAGAGCGTCGAGTAATTGACGAGCGTGAAGTGCTGCGGCACGTATTGGATGTGCGTCGTGATAATGTCTTCCTCGCGCTTAAACGAGGTGAGCACCGCCCAGAGGATCGGGGCGAGTGAGAAGAGCGATACCCCGATCAGCACGGTATAAGTGAGCCCGTTCAGCACCCGATTCGCTTGGCGGCGCGAGTGAAACATTGCGCTCTTACTCCTTCGTTGCACCCGAGGCACGCACATAGACCACCGTGAAAGCCATGAGTAGCAGGAGCATGACGACGGAAATCGCCGCCGCGTACCCGAAATTGAAGACGGTATAGGCGGTCTGGAAAGCGTAGAGGGAGAGCACTTGTGTCGCGTTGCCCGGCCCGCCATTTGTCAGCACGATGAGCAAATCTGGGGAGTTGACGAGGCCGATCACGCGGAGGACGATCGTCGCGACGATCACCGGGGAGAGCAACGGCAAGGTGATATAGCGGAACTGCTGTATATGGCTCGCGCCGTCCGTGACCGCCGCTTCGTAGAGCTCGTCAGGAATCGCCTGTATCCCCGCCAGGAGGAAAAGCGTGAAGAAGGGGAAGCTGCGCCAGAGTTCGACGAGCAGCACCGCCAGCAGCGAGGTTTTCGGGTCCACGAACCACGCACGATAGTGTTCCAGCAGCCCGACGCGCACGAGCAGGTCGTTGATGACGCCAAGACGCGCATCGAGCATGAGCGCCCACATATGCCCCGCCACGACCGAGGGGAGGAACCACGGGATGAGGATGATGATGCGCATCACCACGCTCCCCCGCACCTGGCGGTTCAAGGCGAGCGCGGTAACCAGGCCGAGGATGAACTGGCTACTCGCCCCGATGGCGACCCAGAGCACGGTGTTCTTAATGGCGGTGCGGAAGACCGAGTCCTCAAGCAGCTCGCGGTAGTGCCGGAACCCGATGAAGGGCGTGCCGAGATCGGCGCGGGTGAGCCGCATCTCGCGGAAACTGAGTACGATGCCCGAACCGATCGGGTAGACAATCACCGCGAGCAGGAGGAGCACGCTCGGAAAGAGAAGGATGTACGCCCACAATCGCCCCTCCAGAAGCGCGAGGACGCGGTTCGACGATAACGGGCGGGCGCGCTCGGTCCGCAACGATGACTGGGGTTGCAGCGCCGATTTGGTGCTCATCGCTGCCGCTCATTTCCTTCATGCCTGCCCGGTTCTCGCGCCTTTTCGATTACAGCACGCGCGGAGGTCGCGGAGTAGCGCATATGCTCCTGCATCGCGCGGGCTGCTTCATCCGGGTCTCGTGCCGCGATGGCCGCGACGATCCGTGCATGGTGAAGGTCCGCGACGGCAAGCGCGCCGGAATGCCGCGCGAGGAGGTCCATGATATCCCGCTGCATCTGCCGGGTCGCGCTGAAGACGGCGTAGAGATAGGGGTTCGCCGCCGCGTCCGCGATCGCGCAGTGCAGATCCTGATCCGTCTCGCTGAAGCCGTCCCAGTCGTCCGCTGCGATCGCTCGTTGATTGGCGGCGCGTGCGACCGCGATCGTTTGCAGGTCTTCTTTGGAACCGTGTGTCGCCGCGAGCCGTGCCGCGATCATTTCCAGCCCTTCCCGAAACTCAAAGAGACCGAGGACGGATTCCTTTTCCGGTGTCACTGACAGCGTCAGCGCGCGTGAGATCGAGGGAATCGGGTTGTTGCGGACGTAACTGCCGCTTCCCTGTCGGGATTCCACCATCCCCATCGTACTAAGCACCTTGATCGCTTCCCGCACGACGCCGCGACTGACGCCGAAACGCTCGCCCATCGCGCGCTCGGTGGGCAGCTTCTGGCCCTGCGCGAGATCGCCGCGCAGGATCTGCTCTTGTATCTGCCGCGCGACGTGCTCGTACGAGCGCGTCACGGTCACGGCTACGAATTGCATCGTCAGGCTCCCCTTCGGCAAAGTGGTCTAGTTGTCCTACCAACTGTAAAGCGATCATAGGGCACTGTCCGCCCATTGTCAATCAACTGAAGCAGATCACGGTGGACAATGGGCTGGAGTTCACGGGTCAGGCGCTCGACGCCTGGGCGTACCGAAATGGTGTCCAACTCGACTACATCGACCCGGGCAAGCCGATGCAAACCGGCTATCAGGAGAGTTTCAACGGCAAGTTCCGCGATGAATGCCTGAACCTACATTGGTTCATGAGCCTGGATGATGCGCGACGGATCATCGCGACGTGGGAGGAGGAGTACACTACGACGCAGCCGCATAGTACCTTGGGCAATCAAGCACCAGCGGTCTATGCCTACGCCGTGTGGCATGCGAAAGTCTCACAAAATGCCTGGATACACTTTGGGTAGCAGGTCACTACGTTCGCCTCGCCGCGCGTTGGGGTGTCGCGCTCTCCATGGCGACGCTTCCCGGACGACGGGGAAACCGTGCAATTGACATGCTCGCATGGAGGTTTTATCGTCTGATTATCCACACTGGGGCAGGTCGCCCCGCAGGGGAATGGAGAAGGGAAGGGCCGATGAATCTCTGGAAGGGCGCGATCTGCTCGCGACATGCGGCGCTCCGGCTCATCGCGGCCGTGACACTGCTGCTGACCCTGCTGACTGCGGCGCCTGCCGCTGCTCGGGGCGGCGACTCCGCGTATCTTGCCCTGGGTGACTCGGTCGCCTTCGGCTACAACCCGCTGGTGGACCCGCACAATGCCGCCAACTTCATCGGCTATCCGAGTACGGTGGCGACTGCGCTCGACCTCCATCTGACCAACGCCGCCTGCCCGGGTGAGACCAGCGCCGGTTTCATCTCGCTGACGGGCAGCGACAATAGCTGCCGACCCTACCGAGCGGCATTCCCACTCCACACCGCCTACACCACCGCGCAGCTCGATTTCGCCGTCGCCTTCTTGCGCGATCACCCGCACACCGAACTGGTGAGCATCGACATCGGCGCCAACGACCTCTTTGTCCTGCAGAAGGGATGCACGACGGCGCATCCCGGCGATGCGGCGGCGATCCAGCAGTGCATCACGGCCGGGCTGCCCGCAGTCCTGAACACGCTGGCTGCGGACCTCGCGACGATCTATGGTCGCATCCGCACGCAGGGCCACTATCAGGGCGAACTCGTCGCCTTGACCTATTACGTCACGAATTACAGCGACCCTGCGGCAGTGGCGACCATCTCCGCCGCCAATCAGGTGATCGCGCGCGTCACCCGGCAGTACGACGGGGTGGTCGCCGATGGATTCGACGCGTTCCGCCGCGTCGCGTTGCATTCCGGCGGCGACTCCTGCGCCGCAGATCTGCTCATCCGGCTGTCATCAAGCACTTGCGACATCCACCCGTCGCCGCGCGGGCGGCGGTTGCTGGCCGGGGCGATCCTGCGGGCGCTAGGGCGGGATGATACTGGCGAACACGACGAGTAGACCCTTGCCGGGAGATTCGCCCATACTGCAAGGGAGCCAGCGCAAACGAGAGGCGAAAAAGTGAGCAACCAGAGACGATACGGGGCAGCTTTGCGCGGGCAGGTATTGCAGATCGTCGTCTTCGCCTGGTATTCCACCTTCTCCACTCTCCGTTCCCGCCGACACGGGCGCAACGGCATTCCTTGCGGGCAGACATAGACGTCGCGCTCGGCATCGTAGGTGAACTGGCATTGGCCGAGGCGCGCTGGTGTTCCCAATCGGGCAGCGGCACGTAGGCCCGGATGCCCTCCTCGCCCTCCAACGCCCGGATGTTCTCGATTTACGCTCCGAGCGGATCCCCTCGAAGAACATGGCGAGTTGGAGGCGGAAGAAGACCTCGGGATCAATCGAGGGACGACCACCAACTGCGTAGCGATCCGCGACGAGATCGCGCACGAACGAAAGATCGAGGAGATCATAGAGATAGCGATAGAAGTGACCCTTCGGCACGTAAGGCTCGATGGCGATCAGGACGAAGCGGTCGAGGTCACAGGCCTTCGCCGGACCGAGCATGGCGCACCTCCCTGTGTGAGACAAGAGAGTAATGCTACAGTGCGAGCTCCGCGGTTATCAACAGGCTCGTTCGTAGTTGAGATTGGTACTCCCGCTGCAATGACTGCAGCGACGGTGACACGAGGCGCGACGAACACCGTCGCACGCGCTGCGACAAGAACTGGCGCGGGATTAATCGCGAGATGGACATCTTTCGTGTGAAAGGCGCGGTGCAGAGAAAGCGCGTTCTGGAATTGTGATCACTTCAACCTGTCTGACCACGATCTGAGAACGTGCGGGAGGCTAAATAGCCTCCCGCAGGGCTGCCGCGATTGCTAGTTCGTCCGGTGCGAGAACGCGACTATATCGAGTTTGTTTCAAGAGGAATCCTTCGCGACGAGCGACCCTGCTCATTGTCGAAGGTATCGGATATGCTCCCACTACACCGACCGACGGGATGCGCCGTCACGGAATCCTCCCGCCGCGCGCTATAATCGGTAGAGGAATTGATGCGGCGATGTGGGAAAGGGTAGCAAGCGACGTGGATGCGGGACCGACTCCCGGATTGCTCCTCGGGCGGTATCGCGTGGAAGGCGTCCTCGGCGAGGGCGGCCTGGGCACGGTCTACCGGGCCGCCGATACCCGTCTCCCCCGTCGCGTCGCGATCAAGGTCATCAAGCGCTCACTGATCGGCGACCCCGACCTCTTCCGCACCATTGACGAGCGCTTCTCCCGCGAGGCCGATGCCGGATCCCGCACCGGCGGGCACCC
>JBBRLR010000130.1:0-12637 GCA_038231255.1 Thermomicrobiales bacterium
AGGAAGGGGGAAGGGAAGGTAGGGGCGCACAGCAGTGCGCCCTCCCGGGAGAGCAGGGCGTTACGCGGAATATTCGGATACTGAGAAAAGTCACCCCCTCCTTTTAGGGAGGGGGCAGGGGGTAGGTACATCATGACACTGTTGCCACTGACTGCCGACGAGGTATTGACGACGACCCGCTCGGTACGGAAACGGCTCGATTTTTCCCGACCGGTGGAGCGGGAAGTCGTGGAGGAATGCCTGCGGATCGCGCAGCAGGCGCCGACGGGGAGCAATCGCCAGGGCTGGCAGTTCGTCGTCGTGACGGACGCGGCGAAGCGACTGGCAATTGCCGATCTTTACCGCAAGGGGTGGGAGCGGTACCGCAACGCCGGGCGACCGACGTACGACGACCCGAATCGGGCCGCGACGCAGGCGCGGGTCAGCGATTCGGCGCAGTACCTTGCGGACCACTTCCACGAAGCGCCCGTCTTCCTCATCCCCTGCATCACGGGGCGGAAGGACGGGCAGCCGGCGAATGCGCAGAGCGGCGTCTTCGGCTCGATCCTCCCGGCGGCGTGGAGTTTCATGCTCGCCGCCCGCGCGCGCGGCCTCGGCACCTGCTGGACGACGATCCACCTGATGCACGAGAGGGAGACCGCCGACGTACTCGGCATTCCGTACGACACCGTGATGCAGGTCGCGCTCACCCCGGTCGCCTACACTAGGGGCACCGACTTCAAGCCCGCCCCGCGCGAACCGCTCACATCCACGGTCCATTGGGACAAATGGTAGAGAGGAAAGTTTGAACAGCCAAGCCGCCAAGGACGCCAAGAGAGAAAAGAGACGAAGCACTGATGACACGGAGGACACAGAGAACACAGAGAGGGTTTCTTTATTCTTCTCAGTGTCCTCAGCGTTCTCTGTGCTCTCTGTGCTCCGTCCCCTTTCTCTCTTGGCGTCCTTGGCGGCTTGGCGGTTCAAAAGAATTCATGAAGGAGGGGAATGTGATGGCACCGGCGACGACGGAATGGCGGGGTGGTGAGGCGGAGACGGCGTTTCTGGGGACGTTGAGCACGGAGATGCCGTGGGAGTTGATTCACGAGTTTTCAAATTACGTGCGCGAGTCCGGTACCGAGGGCGAGCGGCAGGCGGTGGAGGCGATCACGCGGCGGCTGACGGAGTGGGGCATTGCGCACACCGTCCATCATCCGCGCTGCTTCATCAGCCTGCCGCGCGGCGCGACGGTGACTGTCGCGCTGACGGACGGCACGGCGCGCACGCTGCGCGGCACGACGCCCGGCTTCGCCATCCCGACGGGCGACGGGGGCATTACCGGGCAGGCGGTCGTCGTGGAGGCAGCACACGCGTCGAGCGTCAACACGATCTTCACCTCCGGCCTTGGCAATGCGCTGGAAGGGCAGGACCTCACCGGCAAAATCGTCGTGTTGGGAGGGATGCCCTTCCCCGCGCGGATCGGCGATTTGACACAAGCGGGTGTTGCCGCCGCCGTCTTCACCAGCCCTGGCACGAATGTCCACGAGGGTATCTGCACGCCAATCTGGGGCACGCCGGACCTCGATACCGTCGGCACGATGCCGACCTTGAGCATCGCGGAAGTGAACAAGCCGGACGGCACCTGGCTGATGGAGCAGGTGCGGGGCGGCATGGTGCGCGAGGTGACGGTGCAGGCGAATCTCGAAACGCGCTGGCGCGAAATCCCCGTCACGGTCGCGGAAATCCGGGGCATGGTTGCACCGGAGGAGTTCGTGCTCGTCCACGGACACCTCGATTCGTGGGGTGAGGGGATCGGTGACAACGCGACGGGCGACGCGACGCTGCTCGAACTCGCCCGCGCCTTGCACGCAAACCGACAGAATTTGGCGCGTAGCGTGCGGATCGCCTGGTGGAGCGGCCACTCGCACGGTCGGTACGCGGGCAGCACCTGGTACGCGGACGCCTTCGGATTGGACTTGATCGAGCACTGCGTCGCGCAGGTGAACTGCGACTCGCCCGGCTGCCGCTGGGCGACGGAGTACCGCAATCTGTCGTACACGCCCGAACTCGGCGCGTTCACGCAGGCGGTGATCCGGGACATCACCGGCCTCACGGCGGAGGGCGAGCGGCCGCCACGCGCGGGCGATTACTCGTTCAATAACCTCGGCATCTCCGGCACCCTGATGCTCTCCTCGACGATGCCGCAGTCCGTCGCGGACGAGCACAACTACTACGCCGTCGGCGGCTGCGGCGGCAACATCGCCTGGCACACCGTGGACGACACGCTGGAAATCGCCGATCGCGACAATCTGGCGCGGGACATCAAGGTCTACGGCGGGGTCGTCTGGCGGCTGGCGAACGCGCCGGTGCTACCGCTTGATCTCGCGGCAGCGGGCGAGGACATCAAGGGAAGCCTGAATCACTACCAGCAGGCGCTTGGCGACCGCTTCGACCTCGGCGAGGCCACTGCGGCGGCAGATGCATTCATTGTCGCTGCGTCGGCGTTCGCGCCGAGTGCGGGCGATCCCGCCGCCGGGCAGGAAGCGAACCGTCGCCTGCTGCGCGCGGGCCGGGAACTGACCGGCCTAAACTTCGCGCAACGCGGCTGGTTCCGGCAGGAACCCGCCCTCGATGTCCCGGCCCTCCCGGACCTCGCGGCGGCCGTTACCGCCCTCACTGAATCACCGGACGACAGCCACACGGCGGGCGTCGCCCGCACCTCGCTCGTCCGCGCCCGCAACCGCGCGATCTGGGCGCTCCGGGAGGCGACGCGCGAACTGGGAACGGCCTAACCCCCCAACCCCCTTCCCCACGGGGGAAGGGGGAGCGAGTCTCTTTGAGACCAGGGCGTTAGGCGGAACAGTCGGATGATCGCATTGAGTCACCCCTCCCGTGTCGGGAGGGGCCGGGGGTAGGTAGGATGGACACACTAATCACCAACGGGCGGATCGTTGACGGCACCGGCAATCCGTGGTTTTACGGCGATCTGGCGATCGAGGGGGAGCGGATCGTCGCGATTGCGCCGCCGGGCAGGATGGATCCCGCATCGGCGGGGACGGTCGTGGACGCGGCGGGGATGGTCGTTGCGCCGGGGTTTATAGACATCCAGAGCCATTCGATCTTGCCCTTCTTCACCGATACGCGCTCGCTTTCCAAGGTCACGCAGGGCGTGACGACGGAAATCATGGGCGAGGCGTGGACGCCCGCACCGTTCGGTGGGCGGATCGAGTCGCCCTTCCGCACCAGCTTCTTCGGGGGTGAAGAGGAGTGGGACACAAAAGCGCGGGAGTGGACGCGCTTCCGCCACTGGCTGGAGGACCTCGAATCGCGCGGCGTTTCGGTCAATGTCGGCTCATTCATCGGTGGGGCGACGGTGCGCGAGTACGGCAAGGCGCAGGAACTCGGCCCGCCGAATGCCGATGAACTGGCCGCGATGTGCCGGGTGACGGCGGAAGCGATGGAGGACGGCGCGTTCGGTGTCGCGACGGCCCTCATTTACCCGCCCGGCGCCTTCGCCGGCACCGACGAACTGGTCGAAATCGCGAAGGTAATCGGGCGGTACAACGGCGTCTACATCACCCATCTGCGCTCCGAGGGCGACCGTTTTCTGGAGGCGCTGGAAGAAGCGATCGAGATCGGTACGAAGGGCAAGTGCGCCGTCGAGGTGTATCACCTCAAGGCAACCGCGCCGCGCAACTGGCACAAGATGGCGGCGGTGATCGCGCGGATTGAGCGGGCGCGCGCCGAGGGATTGGACATCACGGCGGACATGTACCCGTACATCGCCTCCGGCACCGGCCTGACTGCGTGCCTGCCCCCGTGGGCTGCGGCGGAAGGCAAACTGTTCAACAACCTGCGCGATCCGGCAATGCGCGCGAAAATTCGCGAGTCGGTGATTAATCCGGGCGACGCCTTCGAGGCGCGCGTCAATCTCGCCGGGCCGGATCGCGTCATGCCAATCGGCTTCCGCAAGCCCGAGAATTTGCAATACGCCGGGATGCGCCTTTCCGAGATCGCGCGCGTGCGCGAGGAGGAGTGGATTGACACGCTGATTGACCTGATCCTGAGCGAGGAGCAGTCCATCTCGACGATCTATTTCATGATGACGGAAGACAACCTCGCCCTCCAACTGCGGCAGCCGTGGATCAAGATTTCCACCGACGCGGGCGGCATTGACCCGGCACATGCGACCGGGCTTGTCCACCCGCGCGCCTACGGCACCTACACGCGCGTCCTCGGCAAGTACGTGCGCGAGGAAAAAGTCATTCCGCTCGAAGACGCGATCCGCAAGATGTCCTCCGCTGTCGCGGATCGCCTGTTTCTGCGCGACCGTGGCCTCTTGCGGGACGGCCATTACGCGGATGTCATCATTTTCGATCCCGAAACGGTCGGCGACCGCGCCACCTTCACCGCTCCGCATCAACTCTCGGTCGGCGTGCGCGATGTTTGGGTGAACGGCACGCGGGTCCTCGCCGACGGCGCGCACACGAACGCCACACCCGGTAAATTCGTGCGCGGGCCGGGAGCAACGTGACGGAGCGAGAGCCGTGGAATGCGTTCCGAATGACGAGAGCATGGTGTTGGTAGGGGTGCACAGCGATGTTCCGTCGGATAACCATGGCATGGCAACGGTGAAAGAGGCTCAGCCCTCAGCCTTTCGTTACACCGTCGCGCGCATCGAGTCGGGCATTGGTTGGGCGGATTTGACGGGGCGGACGGTCGCGTCCACCGTCGCGGCGGTGTTGGCGATGCCGAGGCGGTCGAAGATGACGCGGAACTCCTCCTGCAGATCGGTCATGATCGCCCGCTTGTTCTCTGTCGGCATGTTCCACCACGCCTCCTTGATGCCGGGAGGGCCCCAGCCGCGCTTGCGGGTGGTGTAGTAGAACTGCTCGTCGGTCATGCCTTCTTTGCGCTCCTCCTGCCGATTTTCGCGCAGCCAGGTGTACACCTGCTCCTTGATATCAGCGGGCATCGCGGGGTGGTCGAAGATGAGATTCTGGAAGCCCGTCGCGAGATGCACCTCGATCGCGTCCGACTTCGCGAACTCGTTGAACGCCTCCTTCGGCAGCGTGCTCGCGCCGTGCTGCACCGCGCCGCCGAGGCCGTAATCGCGCTTCGCCACTGTGGAAAGTGCGCCGAGCGTCGCGAAGTCAACGCTCACTTCCTTGACCGTCCCGTCCGGCATCACGATGCCGCCGTGCGACGTGCCGGTCTGGACGCTGATCTTGGAGATACCGACCGCGCGCGGATCGAGCATCTTCAGGGCGCGCTCATATCCCTGCATGAAGGCGTGCAACTCCTCGACAGTGCTGTTCTTGCCGCCGACCTCGCCGATCTCGCCGCCGACGGAGACAGTCAGATCGCCGAACTGGAGGCCGCGAATGTAATGGGTAAACGAGGCGGCGAGGGTGTAGTTGACGTTCTGTTGCTCGTCCAGCGCCCCCTTATCGAGGTCCACGAGCGTCGAGGTATCAATGTCAATGTTGTAGAAACCGGCCGCCATCTCGCGCTCGATCAGATCGTGCATCGCGGCGATCTCGCCATCCGGGTCCTTCGCATAGTTCTTCGCGTTGACTTGCACATGATCGCCCTGGATGAAGACCGGCCCTTCGTATCCCTCGCGGATGCTCGCGGCGAGCACCTGGGCGGCGAACTCCTCCGGCCCCTGCCCGGTGTAGCCGAGTTCGGATCGGGCGATTTCATAGATCAGGGCTTTCGCGTCGAGCGATTGCGCGGCGCGGCGGGCGGCGCGGGAGGTGTCGTAGGTCATGCCGCGGATATTGCAGGCGGGGACGGTAACATTGGCGAACTCGCCGCGCCCGGCGGCCATGTAATAGTCGTGGATCGAGGCGGGGACGACGCCGACCTGCTCGCCAATCGCGCGGATCAGCCAGATCGCCGCCTCCTTGACGCCGTTTGACCCGAACGCGGCATTCCAGGCGAGCGTGTCCATCAGGTCGCCACGCACCGCGCCCCGGTCCTTCACGGTGACACTGGAGGCGTCGTCATTGATGACAACCGCGCTGCCGAGCGCGCGCATCAGCCCCGCGACATTCTCCTGAACCTGCATCTCGCCCCTCCTGAATTATTCTGGGGAACCGCGTGTATCCCCGCGCCGCATGACCTTGATTCGCTGTCGCATAGTGCGGCACAACGCGAGCCACGACATGCTACGGGCCGCGTCCGCACCGCGATTCTAGCACAGGAATATCAGCGGTATCGGGTGCTGGGAACCAATCCTGGTGGAGCGTTGTATAGGGGTAGAATGTGTTTCACGCAGGAGGCCGCACATGTCCCATCGTTCGTATACGCGCATCATGCTCGTCGTCTTCTTTGGCGCCCTGCTCTCCGCATGCACAGGCGGAGGCGAACCAACGACAATCCCGCCGCGACGGACCTCACCGCCGACGATTGCCGCGACGGCTCTCCCCGCAACAATGATTCCCACCCCCACGCTCGATGCCGCTGACTCCGCAGCAACACGAACAGCCGCAATTCGGGAGGAGGGCTGGGTTCCGTTCCCGGCGCCCGCCTCTTGCGCGGCGGTCGCGCTCCATGGCCTCGAAAAACGGCGGGACTTCCCCGCGTACTGGTACGACGGAAACGGAATCGCGCTCGGAAATGCGACTGCAGTCTTTTATGCGGGCGGCAACAAGGTGATGTGGCAGGTGCGGGACGACGCCCGCCCGACGATTACCGGCGAGCGGATTGATGCGGCGGCCCCGCCGATGACGGTGCAAAACCTTGGCCTCACCTCGGGCGGCTCTATCTATGGTGTGGAATTCGCGCTGTCCGGTTGCTGGCATATTCGCGCCGTCGCGGGCACACAAACGCTCGACGCGATCTTCTTTGTGTATCCCAGTGGCTGTATCTCATCCACCATGCGTGACCCAAATCCCCGCGCGACCCCGACACCCTGCATCGCGCCACAGGAGCGCGCAAATGTTTCCGGCTGCCCGGTGACACGACCGTCGGACCCGCCGCTCACACCGCCCGAGTCCCTTGGAACGAAGACCGGACCTTACGGCTTCTGGTACGGGACCGATGCGCTCTGGGTGATATTGCGGAATGATGGAATGACGTGGGGCGGAAAATTCGGCTGGTGGCGTACCGCGCCGGGCCAACTGACGATTGAGGGGCGGCGGTTGGATGCACCCTCGCCACTGCTCGCAGCGAGCATCCCATCCGGTTATGGAGATACCGGTTTTCAAGTGAGCGGATTGGAATTCCCAACGACGGGCTGCTGGGAAGTGACCGGCAACGTCGCGGGCACGGAACTACGCTTTGTCGTCACCGTCATTGCCTCACGACATTAGCAATGTTCAAATTCGCAGGGGATGTCGTTCCAATCGGCCGAAGGGCGGGAAAGGATCGGAGCCGAGGAGGGGCAGGGCGTAGCGGCGGAAGGCGTTGGTAACGCCCCGGCCATCGGGTGTGATGAATTCGTCCGGCAGGTTGCGGACGATGTTCGCGATACCGCTGAGCGGGGTGACGCCGTGGCGGATGGCGTAGGGGTCGTCGGCGATGCGCTCGATCGTCACCATCCGGTCGCTCTCGCCTGCTACGGCGCGACGCACCGCCTCCCGGCCGCACGCTTCCGCTTCATCCAAATCCAGGGGGGCGGGCATCATCCGGGCGAGGGTGCCCGGCTTGTCGTAGCGGGCGCGTAGACCGCGCTCCCGTTCGAGCGTCGCGGCGAGCGCGGCGACGGGGCTCGCGGCGTAGGCGTGGCCGAAGGGGTCAACGTAGGTTCCGAGACCGCCAATCGGCTTGCCGTCCGGGTCGCGCAGCGTTTCCGGCACGACCGCGACACACCAGCCGACGCGCGCGACGACCGCCGCGATCTCGTCGAGGATCTGCGCTGCGGTCGGCGGACGCTCAGGGAGATAGATGAGGTGCGGGGCGTCGTCCGGCCCTTCGTGCGCGAGGGCGGTGGCGGCGGCGACCCAGCCCGCGTCCCGCCCCATCACTTCGAGCAGCTTGACGGGGAAGAGCGGGAGCGCTTCGGTATCGTATGCCGTTTCGCGTGCCATTCGCGCCACTGCCCGCGCGACGGAGGCGTAGCCCGGCGTGTGATCCGTGTGCGGCAGGTCGTTGTCAATTGTCTTCGGCACCGTGACGAAATGGATGTCCAGCCCTGTCGCGTGCGCCGCCCGATGGAGGCGGTGCGCCGTGTCCGCCGAATCGTTACCCCCGATGGGGCAGACATAGCCGACGTTTAATCGCTGGAGTGCGTCGAGGGCGCGCGCGATGTCGTCATCCGTCGGTTTGTGGCGTGTGCTGCCGAGCGCGGCGGAGGGTGTGTTGCGCACGCGGGCGAGCGTGGCAGTAGGTTGGCGGCGCAGGTCGAGGAGGTCGTCGTCCAGAAGCCCGCGAATCCCCGACCGCGCCCCAATGATCTCCCCGACCGCGTCCTGCGCCATCCCCTCGCGCACGACGCCGACCATGCTCGCATTGATCACCGCCGTCACCCCACCGGACTGGAAAACGAGGAGATTGCGCATAAAAGACCTAACCCCCGGCCCTATATTCTTGACAAACTCGCGCCCGAATGCGATGAATAATCAACCGACCGAAGCCGGGTCTTCCGGCAACGTAAGCATACCGCAGAAGGAGCCGTATACCATGGCGCAAACCACACTTCACCGCCGCGTACGCCCGAAGATCGCCAAGGACGCCTGGGAACTGATCGGCAACACCCCGCTCGTCCAACTGAACAAGGTCACCGCCGGGCTGCCGGGGCGCGTCGTCGCCAAGCTGGAGTCGTTCAATCCCGGGTTTTGCGTCAAGTGCCGCATCGCCGTCGGCATGCTGGCGGACGCGGAGGAGCGCGGCATCATCAATCAGGAGACGCTGATCGTCGAGCCGACGAGCGGCAATACGGGGATCGGCCTCGCGTGGGCATCGGCGGCGCGCGGCTACCGTCTGATCCTGACAATGCCGGACAGCATGAGTTTGGAGCGGCGGATGTTGCTGCGGGCATACGGCGCGGAATTGATCCTCACGCCGGCAGCGCAGGGGATGAACGGCGCGGTGGCGCGGGCGGAGCAGATCGTCGCCGAGCGGCCGAATGCCTGGATGCCGCAGCAGTTCACGAACCCCGCCAACCCCAAAATTCACCGCGAAACGACTGCCGTGGAAATTTGGGAGGATACCGACGGCGCGGTGGACATCATCATTGGCGGGATTGGCACTGGCGGCACGCTAACGGGCATCGCGGAAGTGTTGAAGCCGATGAAGCCGGGTTTGCAGATTATCGGCGTCGAGCCGACCGAATCGCCGATCATCGAGCAGCAGTTGGCGGGTGAGCCGATGAAGCCCGCCGGGCATAAAATTCAGGGCATCGGCGCGAACTTCATCCCCGAAGTCCTCGGCGTGGATTTGCTCGATGAGGTGCTCAATGTTTCCGGCGACGAGGCAATCACGATGATGCGCCGGATTATCCGCGAGGAAGGGCTACTCGTCGGCATCTCCTGTGGGGCGGCGGCGGTGGGCGCAGTGCGGGTCGCGGCGCGGCCCGAGAACACGGGCAAACTGATCGTCGTCATTTTGCCGGACACCGGCGAGCGGTATCTGAGCACCGTCGCCTTCCAGGACATCCGCGACGAAGTCGCCGCGATGACGGCGGAGTAGGAGAACCTCACCCCCAGCCCCTCTCGTACGGAGCCATTGCGATGGAGAGGGGCTGGGGGTGAGGTTCTTTCCCTCACCGCGCGTGCATATCGCCGAGGCGATCTACGTCTGCCTTATCTACCTTCAGATGGACATGATCGTCGTCCGCCATCGGGTCTATCAGGTCCACGGGGATTTTGCGCTCCTTCTTGAAGAGCAGCCCTTCCTCAACGACGATGTGCCCGACGCGCCCGGTGTTCACCTCGACGACGACATCCTTGACGGTGCCGATATGCCCGCCGTCCGCGCCGACGATGGTCTGGCCCACCTTGACGGTGATCGGCATCTCCGTGCCCTCCCGTTCAGCGACGACCGGCACTTCGTCGCCCTGATGCAGACCCGTCGCGGCGATCTTCGTGCGCGGCAGTTCGCCAATGAGTATGCCGTCCGCATTGACGACCGGCACGCGGTCCATGTTCGCCGTATTCATGTGGATCGCGTCGTCTATTGTCGCGCTGTCCGGCAAAACCATCGGCAGCGGCTCGACGGTCAACTGGCCGACGAGTTTCTCTTCGGACGCCTCCTCGCGGGCGACGGCGAGGCTGATCATGCCAATCGGCTTGCCCTCGTCCGTGATGATCGCCATATGGTTGCCTTCCTGCTCCAACCGCCGCAGGACAACCATCGAGGGGACGCGCATATCCACCGCCATCAGGGGCGGTTCGATCAGCTCGGTAATCGGTCTGCGACTCTCGGTAACCATGATGTCTACTCCTTCACTACGGGTTCGACGCCTGTCCGGGCATATGCCGCGTGACGTTTCCGCCACTGTCAAGCAATGCAAATCCGGTGCCACAATAACCCCAGGGAAAGTGCATCACCGTGCGGAAAGCCGCTTGGTGGCTGAGGAGAAGCAGGGAACGTGACACGATGATCGCTGAGCAACAACGTCCACGCGCAGGTGACGGCGGGTGGCGGCGAGGAAGGCGAGAGCGGTGAAGACCGAGACCCGTGAACTGTAGGTTTGGCTTGTCGCGGGCGGGAGGATATGGTATATTTTATAACTGAACAGTAGAGAAACTCCGTGCATGCAGATGCACCGGATACCTCTCACAGGATATTGAGAAGGAGGAGTACAGGCTCGATGGCGGATGTGCAGCAGAACGGACATAACAAAGACGCTAATGCCCTCGTGATCGAGGACTTGCGCGTCTCCGTGGCGGATCGGCAGATCGTCCGGGGGCTGAACCTGACGGTGCGCCCCGGCGAAGTCCACGCGATCATGGGGCCGAACGGCTCCGGCAAGTCCACCCTCGCCAATGCGTTGATGGGTAACCCCGCCTATACGGTGGACGGTGGCCATGCGTGGCTGAAGGGGCAGGATTTGCTCGAACTCGAAACCGATGAGCGCGCGCGTCTCGGTCTTTTCCTCGCCTTTCAGTACCCGACGGAGATCCCCGGCGTGCGTGTTGAGGACTTCCTGCGCCTCGCCTACAACTCGACGCACGGCACGGACCTGACGCCGATCGAGTTTCGCATGCAGTTGTGGGACACGCTCGGCGAGTTGCAGATGGATGCCTCGTTCGCCAAGCGGTACGTCAACGAGGGCTTCTCCGGCGGCGAGAAGAAGCGCAACGAGATCGTCCAGATGGCGATCCTCCAGCCGACAATTGCCGTGCTCGATGAGACGGATTCCGGCCTCGATATTGACGCCCTGCGCATCGTCGCGGACGGCGTTAACAAGCTGATTGAGCGCGAGGGCGACAAGATGGGCGTGCTGGTCATCACGCACTACCAGCGCCTTTTGAACTACATCAAGCCCGATTTCGTGCACGTCCTCGCCCGCGGCCGAATCATCAAAAACGGCGGCCCGGAGCTGGCGCTCGAACTGGAAGAAAAGGGCTACGGCCCGATGCTCGCCGAACTCGGCGAGGAATTGACCCCGGAAGAGATCGCCGCCCCGAGCGCGGCGGTCTAAAGGAGTGACATCCATGAATGACGAGACGATCCAGGAAACCCGCGAATTGCTGCCGCAGGACGAATTGGCGGCGGACCTCGGCATCGAGAGTTACCAGACGAAGTACGGCTTCCACGATAGCGAGGCGACCTACGCGGTCAAGTTCGACCGCGGCCTCGATCACGATGTCGTCGAGCGGATCAGCCAACTGAAGAAGGAACCCGAGTGGATGCGCGCGCTGCGCCACAAGTCCCTCGATTACTTCGAGGCGCGCGCGATGCCCACCTGGGGCGGCGACCTGAGCGAGATTGATTTCCAGAACATCCACTACTACATGAGCGCGACGGACAAGAACGCGCGCACCTGGGAGGATGTGCCGGATTACATCCGCAACACCTTCGACAAACTCGGCATCCCGGAGGCGGAAAAGAATTTCCTCGCCGGCGTCGGCGGCCAGTATGACTCCGAGTCCATCTACCACAACATCTCGATGGACTGGGAAGAAAAGGGTGTTATCTTCTGCGACATGGATACCGCGCTCCGCGAGCACGAGGACCTTGTCAAGGAATACTTCGGCACGATCATCCCGCCGAACGACAACAAGTTCGCCTCGCTCAATACGGCGGTTTGGTCGGGCGGCTCGTTCGTCTACGTCCCGAAGGGCGTCAAGGTGGACCTGCCTTTGCAGGCCTACTTCCGCATCAACGCGGAGAACTCCGGGCAGTTCGAGCGGACGCTGATTATCGCGGACGAAGGCTCGCAGGTCCACTATGTCGAGGGCTGCACCGCGCCGGTCTACGCGACCGAATCGCTGCATAGTGCGGTCGTGGAGATCATCGTCAAGAAGGGCGCGCGCGTCCGCTACACGACGATCCAGAACTGGTCCTACAACGTCTACAACCTCGTCACGAAGCGCGCCGTCGCGTATCAGGACGCGGTGATGGAGTGGGTGGACGGCAACCTCGGCTCGAAGCTGACGATGAAGTACCCCGCCATCTACCTGATGGAGCCGGGCGCGCACGGGGACATCCTGTCCGTCGCCTTCGCCGGCAAGGGGCAGCATCAGGACGCGGGCGGCAAGGTCGTCCA
>JBBRLR010000131.1:0-12515 GCA_038231255.1 Thermomicrobiales bacterium
CAGACTTGCCGCGCCCCGGCGGATGGGGGACACTCTCTGGGACGCAGTCGTTGCTGCATGGGCACCCGCGTCCTCACCTTCCGCCGCGAACCGTCATCACTAATATACGAGGGCACCCGCCTTCCCGCGAGGAAGGGGGAGGGGCTTCGCTGCAAGATCAGGGCGTTTGGCAAACATCACGGCGCTGCGATGAGTCATCCCTTCCCACGCCGAGGAACGGAAGGGGCCGGGGGTTAGGTTCTTCGCCCGAACGCATCTGGCCTGACTGGCTGCCGGGAGATTATTGTGGCGGCAGGGTGTACACGCGGACGTAGTCGAAATTCGCGGTGAAGCCGACGCCGCCCATCGCCACCAGGCCGATGCGGGCATCTCGTCCCAGCGCGTCGGTCCATGTGCCGCCCTGCGTCCACTCCATGCCATCGCGACTTGAAAAGGCGGTATAGATACCTTCTCCCGCCCGGATGCGCTTCACGATCCGGAGATAGGTTTCGGCGCCCGCCGATCCGACCACCATACCGCCCTCGCGCGCGTATCGCGGTGGCACCGGATCAATCGCTTTGGTGAAGACGACCTGCCGGGTCTGCTCGCGGGAGAGATGCACGAGTTTAAGGTAGTTGCCGTCATCGCCATACACCACCAGGCCGGCCTGCACGAAATTCTGACAGCAGCCGTCCGGGGGAAGGTCGAGCCGCACCCGCGTTTCTACCGCGTACTCTCCGGGCGGTTCCGGCTCGGTCAGAATCCCGGCGGCGTGATCCTCGAGGCCACCCGCTTGTGTCGGGAAGCGCAGCATGCCGTCCATCAGGCCGACGGCGCCTGCAACGGGAGGTCGCACCCATTGCCACGGGCCGGACAGGAACATGGAATCCGCGCCGATAGCGCCCGACGGCAGCGCGGAAAACTCGACCGAACGCGCCCGGTCGAGCCGCCCGGGCCGTTCCGCCTGACGGATAGCAAGCGCCGATCGCGGCGCATCGCCCGGCTGGGCTGCGGGCGCGGGTTGCGGCGTGTCCGAGGGGCCAAGACCGCCGCGCACAACGGGCCAGCCGTCATGCCAATCGAGCCGGTCGAGAAGCGGCGGGCGCTTGGTGATGTTGGTGCCCACGAAATACGGGTCGTCCCGTTCCACCGCGTGATACAGGATCCAGTCCTGGCCCGCGAAGTCGGTGAAAACGGTGTTGTGCCCTGGGCCGATCCAGCGATTGCCGTTCGCGCTCAGGACGGGCGTCCCGCCGACCTGGCCCGCCAGCAACGACACCCCCTCGCGATCGGTGTACGGCCCGAGAATACTCGCGGCACGCCCGACGAGCACGCTGTAGCCGGAGACCGGGCCGTTGCAGCACTCGCCGGCGGAGACGAACAGATAATAGTAGCCATCGTGCCGGACGACCGAGACGCCCTCGTACCGGTTCGCGGCGGCGATGGGCACGTCGCTGGTCGGGTCGGTTTGCAAACCATCCGTTGACAGGCGGCGCGCCGAGACGCCGCCGACGAAGCTTCCGTAGAAGAGGTAGCGCTGCCCCGCGTCGTCGGTCGCGACCGCAGGGTCGTACACCCAGCGCCCGAAGCGTATCCCGGCCGGTGCGGGCTGCGGCTCCACGACCGGGCCGCCGCTGTCCTCCCAGGGGCCGGTTGGGCTGTCGCTCGTGGCGACCCCGATGGCGCTGCCCCGGCCAGGGGTCTGCGTTCCGTTGGTGGTGTAATACAGGTAGTATCGGCCATTGAAAAATTGGATGTCCGGCGCCCAAAGGCCGCTGAAACCGGCGAGCCACGACGGCCGCTGGCTGAAGGCGTCGCCCACATACTCCCAGTGGATCACATCGCGCGACCGCAGCATCGGCAGAAAGTGGCCATTGAGCCTGCCATTCGCGGTACGGTCCGTGTCATTGAGAGGATTCGTCGTGCAATACAGGTACCAGAATGCATCGCCCGGCTGCTGACCGTGGATGATCGCGGGATCCGGGCAACTCTCGAACGGGCCCACGGCGGTCGTTTCGATGCTGAGCGGATTGGTGTACGTGCCAGCGGCGGTATCGGTGCGGGCGAGTTCGGTCGGTGACGCCCATATTGCCGCGATCAGCAGCGCGGCGAAAATGACGCGGGCGGGCGGGTGAAATCGCGCCCACGGGACGTGCGCTATGCCCCTGCGAGAACGGCGGATCATTCACGCGCTCCATCTGTGTGGCGATGCGGCACTGCCTCGCCCCCATTGGCACCCCTGCCGGAAAGGCGATTGTCCCTTTATGTGCCGCATTGCGCAAGAGCAGACGCGAAATTGTCCAACACATACGCCCTGTTATTTAAGGAAATTCTCATGCTTTCTGTCGCGTATCGCGATACGATAGCAGCGGGATCGGTGTGGGCAGAGGCGGTGCGAAGCGAGCAAATGCGCCCGGCGTGCTGCCGGACGCACTAAAGGATACCGCGAATGTCGTTATCGCCACAGCCGAAAAAGCGGCCCGGCAAGAAGATTACCGGTGGCCTCGTCGCCCTCAGTTCCGCCGCGATTGTCACCGTCTATGCCGCCGGATATACACAAACCCAATCCGCCGAAGCCCAATTCGACTCGCCCATCGCGACCGTGAGCGTCTCCCCGACGAGCGTGCCGCCAACGGTGCAAATCGCGACCGCCACGGCAGCCATCGCGACGCGCACGCCATTCCGGCCCATCACTCTCGGCCCAACCATCACGGTGCCGACACCGACGGTCGTGCCCCTGCCGAGGCTCGCGCCAACAGCGGTTGGCACATCCACGCCGGTGAGCGCCGCCACCGCGACGAGCGTTCCGAAAACAGCCAATGCGTCCGGGGCGTACCGGGACGGCTCGTATGTCGGCCTCGGGCGCAGCCGCCACGGCAATATCGAGGTGACAGTCACTGTCCAGGGCGGCAAGATCGCCGCCGCGAAGATCAGCCAGTGCCTGACCCGCTATCCCTGCTCGATGATCAGCGCGCTGCCCGGCGAGGTCGTGGCGCAGCAGTCGGCCAGTGTGGACTACGTTTCTGGCGCGACGGACAGTTCGACCGCGTTCAAGGATGCGGTCGCAAATGCGCTGGCGAAGGCGTCGTGAACGGGGCCGTCTCAGTGGCGCAAGCGTATCGCCGCTCCGCCGTCTTCATGGACACGCTCGTTTCGGTGCAGGCGGTTTCCGATCGGCCGGAAGCGCGCTTCGATGAGCGGGCAACCGCTGCCTTCGCGTGGTTCCAGCGGGTCGAGCGGGCATGCAGTCGGTTCGACCCGGACAGCGAACTGTCGCGGCTCTGCGCGCGCGTCGGAGAGCCGGTGTCGGTCAGCCCGCTGCTTTTCGAGGCGGTGCGCTTCGCCGTCGCGGTCGCGGGCTTGAGCGCTGGCACATTCGATCCGACTATCGGGCAAACGCTAGCGCGGCGTGGCTTCAATCGCCACTATCTCACCGGGCAGACGATGGAGACCGCCGATGCACTCGCGAACCCGACGAATTATCGCGATGTCTCCCTTGATGTGGATGCGGGCACGATCATGCTGCGGAAACCGCTGCTGCTCGACCTCGGCGCGGTCGCGAAGGGGCTTGCCATTGATCTGGCGGCGAAGGAGATGCATGGCTTCGCGCACGTCGTGGTCGAGGCGGGCGGCGATCTGTATGCGGGGGGACGGAATGCGGCGGGTGCGCCGTGGCGCGTCGGCATCCGCCACCCCCGGCACGATGATGCGCTGATCGAGGCGTTACACGTCTCGGACATGGCGGTCTGCACGTCGGGCGATTACGAGCGGCGCGCCCCGACCGGAAACGGCCACCATCTCCTCGATCCGCACACCGGTGCGTCGGCGGATGCCGTCGCCAGCGTCACCGTCGTCGCGCCGACCGCGATGGTCGCCGACGCACTGGCGACCGCCGCCTTTGTGCTCGGCCCGACGCGCGGCCTTCGCTTCCTCGACGCGCAGGGTGTGGACGGCCTGATCTATTCCGCTGCATTGGAGCGCCACGCGACGCGCGGCCTGGCGAGGTATCTTCGATGATAATTTTTTCGACCCTCCAGCGGTTTTTCCGCACGCCGAAAGGGTTGCTCCTGCTGGTCCTCGTGCTGCTCTCCGCGATCGCAATCGTGCCTGCGAGCGCGCGCCACCTCCTGCCGGGCGTGGTCGGGGCGGTCGCGACGGCGATGGTCGTGGATGTCGCTATCGTCCGGCTCTGGCGCGGCGCCTGGTTCTTTCCCAGCGGTGCGATTCTTTCTGGCCTGATCGTCGCGCTGATCCTCAGCCCGGCCGTCGCGTGGTACGTCCCGGTCGCGACCGCCGCGTTCGCCGTTGCCTCGAAATATCTGTTGCGGACGAAGCAGGGGCATATCTTCAACCCAGCCGCACTCGCGCTTGTTGCGGCATACTTTCTGTTCGCCAGCGGGCAGGATTGGTGGGGCGCGCTGCCCGATCTGCCGATGCCATTCGTGCTCGTGTTGCTCGCGACGGGGCTGTTTATCGCCGACCGCGTGAACAAACTGCCGATGGTGCTGATCTTCACCGGTGCATACTTCCTTCTGTTCGCGGCGTACGCGTACGCGGGCGACCCGGCGCGCGTCGCGGAGGTTTTTCGTGCGCCGGACGTCAACGCCGCGCTCTTCTTCGCCTTCTTCATGCTCACCGATCCGCCGACCTCGCCGACGCGCTACCGCGATCAAGTAGTGTTCGGTCTAATCGCCGCGCTTGTCGGGTTCGCCGTCTTTGTGATCCTCGGCGCGGTCTATTTCCTGCTTGCGGGCCTGCTTGTCGGCAACGTTTGGGAGGTCTGGCGACGGATGACGGCCCGGTCGCGCGCCCCGCAGCGTCCGACCAATCGCGTGCCTCGCCCCACCGATCCGCGCGTGCCGGATCGTCCGCGCCCGGTCGTCGCCGCAACGCCACATATTCGTAGCGAAACCGGGAACAATCGGCGCGCGTAATGCGTTATGGAAAGTAGGAAGATAATCAGGGATGGCATCCGCCATCCCTCGGCGGGGGCGGTTCCCCAGCCGCCACCGTTTCTTCTTCCCCTCCTCCCCGCCCTGCGGTTTCCCCACCGCAGGGCTTTTTTATAGGACTGCTACTCTTTCACGACGGCGATGGCATCTCGGTCCGTAGAGGCGCACGGCTATGCGTCCCTACGATCGGGGAAGGCTCGTCGAGCGATCACGCTGAACAAGGACCGCCGCGCCCGCTGGCTCTACGTCATGCCTGACACGCTGCCGAACCCGTAGAAGGGAGAAGGCATCTTCCAAAATCCTTTTCCCTCTTTGCGCTCTTTGCGGTTCTCCCCGGTTTCGACCCCAGCGTTTTCTCACAGCACGTCGTCCCACGCGGTCGTTTCCCAGTTGTCCTTGGCATCGGGGTCGGGCATCCAGGGGGTGAGGGCGAGCAGCAAGCGGGTCGCCGCACCATTCACGAACGGTTCATAGAGGTGGCGGAGGCGGCGCAAAGACGCGTCGGTCGCCGCGCCGTCCTGCAATGGGACGCCGTTCGCCGACAGGATCGCGCGCATGTTCGCGACCTCGCTAGGCGGCAGGCGGTCGGCGGTGGGTTTGATCGGCGGCGTGTTGAGGTACTGGCAGATGTCCACGATCGCGTGCCGCCCCATCGCGAAGACGAGCCGGGCCGGACCGGTGGGCGCGCCGTCCACGCCGACGAGAACGAGCGCCGACACATCGAGCATCACCGTGAGCGCCGCCAGCCAGGACTGGTTGTCGTGCTGCGAGCGGAAATAGGCGAGCGAGGGGTACGAGAGCATGCTTTCCAGCAACTCGCCGCACCACCGCTCCCATTCGAGCATCAGTGGCCGGAGCGAGGCGAGATCGTCGTACTCCCCGAGGCGGCGGAGCAACTCGACTGCGCGCGGCGGCGATCCGGCCCGCGCGTCGAGCAGCGAGATTGGCACCTCGCGCCGCGAGAACGCCTGGTACAGGATCGGCAAATAGGTAATCACGAGGCCGAGAAAGCCGAAGCCGACGCCCCCCTCGACCACCGTGATCGTGCGAGCCAGCGTCGTCTGCGGTATCACGTCGCCGAGGCCGAGCGTGAAGAAGGTCGTGCCGCTCATGTAGACATCGGTGCCGAAACTGTGGTTCCCGCTCGCCGTCGTAATGTGCGAGCCGCACCCCCATTGCAGGATGCCGAAGCCGAGGATCAGCCCAACCGCCCAGACGCCGAGCAGGACGAGCAGCGAGAGTGGCCCGTAGAGGCTGAGGTACGTGTCCCGCCGTCGCTTGCCACGACGTGGCCCGAACGACCACGCCTGCCACGTATAATGGTAGAACAACCGAGTGAGACGGAACTGGCGGCTGACCCGCCGGGGCAGAATGATCGTCTCGAACGCGTCCCACAGGACGGTCACGGCGAGGAGCAAGCCCAGGAGAGCCACGATGATCCGCACCGGCAATTCCCTTCACACGATACGTTCAACACGCTGCGTTCCATTCTCCCAGAAGCGGTGATGGAGCGCCATTATTCCACGGAACGGGGGAACCTAACCCCCGGCCTCTTCCGTCGCTTGCGGAAGGAAGCGGGGTGCGCGATGATGCACGCGAGCGCAAAACTCGACACGTTCGGTATCCGGGTCAATGGAAGGGAGCGAGCAGCATGGTCGTTGAAACCGCGCAGACCGCAACACAAGAGAGCATGGCGGCGCACGCCGAGGCATACGATGACCCCCGCGAGCGCAAGGCACTCGAACACGTCTGGATCCACAGCGCCAACTACGTCGAACTGGCCGAGAAGCGCGGCCTGCACGTCTTCGAGCGCGGTAAGGGGTGCATGCTCTACGATGTGCATGGCGAGGAGTGGATTGACGGCATCGCCGGCCTCTGGGTCGTCAATGCGGGCCACGGCCGCCGGGAAATCGGGGATGCGATGGCCGAGCAGGCGGGCAAGCTCGCCTATGTCTCCGCCGCGTCGTACACTACCGTTCCTGCCGTCCAACTCTCCGAGATGATCGCCGAAATCACCCCTGGCGACCTCGATCGCGTCTTCTTCTGCTCCGGCGGCTCGGAGGCGGTCGAGTCCGCGCTGAAGATCGCCAAGCAGGTGCAGGTGCTGCGCGGCTTCCCGAAGCGGTACAAGGTGATCGCCCGGCGCGGCTCGTACCACGGCGCGACCTTCGGAGCGATGAGCCTGACAACCGGCAACCGCCCCCAGGTCGAGCGGTTCTTCGGCCCGCTGATGGCCGGGGTCGTCCATGTGCCCTCGCCGAACCACTATCGCAACGACTTCGGGCTGGAAGGCGAGGCGGGCGACATCATGTGCGCCAACTGGGTCGAGCAGGAGATCATCTTCCAGGGGCCGGAGACGGTCGCGGCGGTGATCGGCGAGCCGATTTCTTCCGCCAATGGCGTCCAGATTCCCTCGCCGAAATACTGGCAACTGCTGCGCGACATTTGCGACCGGCACGGCGTCCTGCTCATCATGGACGAGGTAATCAACGGCTTCGGACGTACCGGCAAGTGGTTCGCGACTGAACACTTCGGCGTCGTGCCGGACATCATGACGATCGCGAAGGGACTGTCGAGCGGCTACGCGCCGATCGCGGCGGCGATCGTGCGGCCGAGCGTTTATGAGGTCTTCATGCAGGGCGACAACTCCTTCAACCACCTGCTGACCTTTGGCGGGCAGGCGGTCGCGGCGGTCGCGGCGATTGCGAATATCGAGATCATGAAGCGCGAGAACCTCGTGGAGAACGCTGCCGTGATGGGCGACTACCTGCTCGCCGGCCTGCAATCGCTCGTCACGACGCACCCGACGGTCGGCGATGCACGCGGGCTGGGCCTCCTATGCGCCATCGAATTGGTCAAGGACAAAGAAACGAAAGAGAAGTGGGAGCGGCAAAGCCCGTTCGTCAAGCGGATGAACGAGTTGGTCAACGAGCGCCACCTGCTCAGCCGTGTCTGGGACGTGATCCACATCGCGCCGCCGCTCGTCGTGACGCGCGAGGAGATTGACCGCATCGTCGCGATCCTCGACGACAGCCTAACCATCGCCGAAAGCGAGGCAGGGTTGCGCTAGGCGAGGGTGGGGAACCTAACCCCCGGCCCCTTCCCGCGAGGAAGGGGTGACTCTTCGCGATGCCGTGGTGTTTGCCAAATGCTCCGATCTTGCAGCAAGTTCCCTCCCCCTTCCTCGCGGGAAGGGGGCCGGGGGGTTAGGTTCCCCGGTCGTTTGACGAACACCCGTCCACACTCTATACTGCGAAAAATCTGCGACAGAAACAATTACCGCACCGAACCGTGATAGGGACGAATAATCGGAGTCGGAGTCGGCACAAAGATGCTGGGGAGGATGCGGCGGGATGGCCGGATTCATCGCTCGACGGTTGGCGCAAGGCGCGGTGCTGCTTGGCCTGCTTTCCGTGGTTGTCTTCCTGATGGTCTATCTCGCGCCCGGCGACGCGGCGGATTTCGCCATCAATCAGCGCGCCAACGAGGCGGAAGTCCAACGTTTTCGCCACGAGATGGGCCTCGATCTGCCGTGGTACCGGCAGTACACGCATCTCGCGGGCAATTGGGTGCGTCTACGCTTTGGCAACTCGATCATCCAGCGCAAGCCGGTCGCGACGATCATCAAGCAGCAATTGCCGCGCACCGCCGAAATCCTCGCCCTGTCCATCCTTTTCTCGCTCCTGCTCGCAATCCCGATTGGCATCATCTCAGCGATCCGGCAGTATTCATTCATTGACAATGTCGTAACGGTGCTTTCGTTCGTCGGCATCGCCTTTCCCTCATTTTTCCTCGCCCTGATGCTGATTCTGCTCTTCGCCGTCCGCCTCCACTGGTTGCCGACGCAGGGCGCGCAGACGATTGGCCAGCCCGCTTCGATTACCGACCATCTGAAGCATCTGATCCTCCCCGTCCTGACGCTGACATTGATTCGGACGGCGGGCTGGTCCCGCTACATCCGCTCCTCGATGCTGGAAGTGCTGCGGCAGGACTATATCCGCACCGCCCACGCCAAGGGGCTGACGTCGCGCGCCGTCCTCGCCCGGCACGCCTTCCGCAACGCGTTGATGCCGCTGATCACGCTGCTCGGCCTGAGCCTGCCCGATCTCGTCGCCGGGGCGATCGTGACGGAACAGATTTTTAGCTGGAACGGTCTGGGGCAACTGATCGTCACGTCGGCGGGCAAGCGCGACACGCCGGTCGTCCTCGCGCTGACGCTGATGTCCGGCGCGGCGATCATCATCGGCAACCTGCTCGCCGACATCGGCTATCGTATCGTTGACCCGCGCATCCAGTTGTCGTGACAGACAGCGGATGCACGCGGAGGGGTAATGAATCGGTTCAGAATGCATCGCGATACCGGGGGAGCGCAGGGTGAGTGAGCAAGCGGCGGTCAAGGTCCTCACGGTGGAGGCGGACGGCGCGGTCGCTTCGGCGGGCGCGCGGCGGATCGGCAACCCCTCGATCTGGCGGCGGTTCGCGCGGAACCGGCTGGCGGTCGCGGGGCTGGTGGTTCTCGTCGCGCTGGCGCTGGTCGTCACGGTCGGGCCGCTCGTCATCCCGGCCGACAAAGTGACGGCCCAGGTGCGCACCGCGACCTTCGCGCCGCCGAGCCGCAGCGCGTGGTTCGGGCGCGACGAGTTCGGGCGCGACGCGCTCGTGCGCGCGATCTATGGCGGCCGGATCTCACTCGGCATCTCGTTCGTCGCGGCGATTGTCACGACGATCATCGGTGTCCTGCTGGGGGTCGTGAGCGGCTATGCGGGCGGCGTGGCCGACGCCATCGTGGATCGCTTCGTCGAACTGATCCTGACGCTCCCCTTCCTATTATTGCTTATCCTCGCCGCCGCCGTGGCGCCGCCGTCGGCGACGAGCATCGTGTTGATCCTCGGCTTGTTCGGCTGGCCGGTGCTGGCGCGTCTGGTACGCGGCGAATTCGTCTCCCTGAAGCACCGCGAGTTCATCGAGTCGGCGCGGGCGTGCGGCGCGTCGAACGCGCGGATCATCTTCGTCCATATCCTGCCCAACGCGGTCGCGCCGATTGTCGTCACCGCGACACTGATCCTCGCCACGAACCTGATCGCCGAGGCGACGATCAGTTTCCTCGGCCTCGGCATCCACCCGCCGACGCCGAGTTGGGGCAACATGCTCACCGAGGCGCAGCGGTACCTGATCCAGTCGCCCTTCCTCGCCGTCTTCCCCGGCATGCTGATTCTGATCACGGTGCTGTGCGTCAACCTGCTCGGCGACGGGCTGCGCGACGCGCTCGATCCGCGACAGAAACGGTAACCGCACGGTGATGCTGCCGACGACTGTTTCCGATGCGACGCGACGAGAGGGGGTTTGCGGGACAAACGATGCGACACACATGAGAGGGGATTGCAACGAGAAATCTGGTGGTGGCGGGCTTTAGCCTACCACAGTGAGGCAGGCTAAAGCCCGCCACTACCGGGGAAAAGACGTGAAGGGGAGTCGCGACGGAATCTATCCGCCGATGATGGAGGAGTATGATGACCACTAAAGACGAACAGCCGGTTGATGCCACATCCAGCCCCGCCGAGGACGATCTCGCGTACGTGCGCGAACGTGTCCAGATGCTCCAGAACGCGCATCTCGCCCGCCGTCGCCTGCTGCAAGTGAGCGGAGCGGTCTCCCTCAGCGCGCTCCTCGCCGCCTGCGGGAATTCGGCGAGCAGCCCGAGCGCACCGACGCCGACCGCCAATCTCGCCGCGCCGAACCCGACCGCCCCACCGAATGTCGCCGCACCGACCAGTGCGGCGACCCGTGCGGCGAGCAGCGCGCCCGCACCGGCAGGGACGACGACCGCCGCGTCCGCCGTCAGCCCGACGCAGGCGGCAAGCAGCGCCACGACCCCGCAAGCGGCGAATCAAACGATCGGCAAACTGACGATCATCACCGATCCGCAGCCGAAGTACACCGGCACGCCGACCGACAGCCCGGATACGCTGACGATCATCCGGGGCAACGACGATATTTCCGACCTCAACCCGACGGCGCTGAACAGTTACTCGCCCTACACCTTCGTCTACGACCCGCTCGTCTGGATTGACGAGTATACCCTCGACCCGAAACCCTGGCTGGCCGAGAAATGGGACATCTCCGCCGACGGCAAGTCGTACACCTTCTCGCTGCGCAAGGACATCAAGTGGCACGACGGCACGCCGCTGACGGCGGACGATGTCGCCTTTTCGATGATTGCCTACCGGGACGATCCGGATAGCAGCGTGGCGCGTTTCTTCCCGTTGATGAAGAAGGACCCGGTGGTTGTGGATGCCAACACCGTCCGCTTCGATCTCGATGACAAATCCGGCGACTGGATTCTCAATGCCTGCAACCAGTTCATCATGCAAAAGAAGCAGTTCGGCGCGTACTTCGACTCGGCAAAGGGCGAGAAGGGCGCCAAGACGCTGAAGGGGTTCGATTACGCCGGGAGCAACCTGATCGGCACCGGCGCGTGGAAGCAGGTCAAATACGATCCGGGCGCCGCGCCGCCCAATATTCAGTACGAGGTCAACCCGACGTACTTCCAGGGCAAGCCGCACTTCGCAAAGCTCATCTTCAAGCAAGTGGACCAGGCCAATGCGCAACTGACCTCGTGGCTGAACAACGAGACAGATCAGCTCTGGCCGGTGACGGCGACCGATCTCGACCAGGTCTCGAAGCAGGACGGCCTTGTCTACAGTGCGTACGCGGTCGCGTTCATGA
This sequence comes from Thermomicrobiales bacterium, assembly GCA_038231255.1. Lineage (GTDB taxonomy): Bacteria > Chloroflexota > Chloroflexia > Thermomicrobiales > JALYUS01 > JALYUS01. Next base: position 11,658 of record JBBRLR010000131.1, read on the forward strand.
GCGCGTGGATCAACTTCCAGAATCCGAAGTCGGACACGGCGGACTTTTTGAAGGACAAGCAGGTGCGGCAGGCGCTCTCGACGGGCATTGATCGCAAGGGCTACGCGCAGGCGATTTTCAAGGGGTTCGTGGACGAAACGAAGATCGGCTCCATCGCCTTCCCGTGGGCGTACAACACGAAACTGAAGAACCCGGACTACGACCAGACGAAGGCGCAGAGCATGCTCGAAACCGCCGGCTACAAGAAGGACGGCAGCGGCAACCTGCTCGACAAGAACGGCAAGGCCGTCAAATTCGTCGCCATCACCTCGACCAGCCAGAGTTACCCGGTCGCCAAGATCGCCGTCTCGATGCAGGAGGATTTCAAGAAACTCGGCATCGCGATGGACATCCAGACCCTGGAAACGGCGGCCCTCAAGGCGCGCTGGCAAACCTCGCTCGACTACGACCTGTACTTCACGAGCCGCATCCTCTTCGCCGGCTTCTCCGACCTGACGTACTATGCCAGCGAGTACGATGTGCGCAAGACCAAGCAGGGGCGCAACTTCGGCGGCTGGAAGAACGAACAGGCGGATACGCTCTTGCAGCAGATCATCCGCGAACCGGACCTCACCAAGCAGAAGGACCTGCTCGGCAAGTTCCAGGAAATTATCGCGGACGACATGCCCGCCTTCTGGCTCGGCTTCCCGCGCGATCTGATCCTCGTCAAGAAGAACATCCAGGGATACATCCCGAATGCCATGTGGCAATACTGGGATACCTGGAAGCTCTGGAAGACGAAATGAGTCGCGAATAAGCGAAAGCGTGATAACGCCAGACCTTATGTAGTTGGTGCGGTTTTCCTGGTGGTGGCGGGGG
>JBBRLR010000132.1:0-12412 GCA_038231255.1 Thermomicrobiales bacterium
ATCCTGCCCGAAGGCGAGGGTGGCGGGGAAGGGTGGCCCGCTCGGCAGGGACTGGGCGGCGACGCGACCGGAGGAAAGGACGAGCGGGGCGGCGTAGACCCCCGCCTTGAGCGTCCCCTTCATCATCTCCCGCCGCGACAAGCCCCGTACCCGTTCCTCAAAGCTCACATGATCCTCCTGGATGTGTGGTCTGCCTGCACCGAACCGCGCAGGTCTCCCTCCATACAACGTACCGATCAGCGCACGGTTGTGGCTCACCGCCCAGCGGGAATGGGTGCGGGTGCGGGCGCTCCCACTGCCGGGGCGCTTGCTCCACCCGGTCTGCTCGCCGGCGCGGGTTGCACCGTGATGCCAATCGGCGTCGGCGCACCGACGGTCACCATGATCGTCTGCGACACCCCGTTCAGCGTCGCCGTGATCGTCGCCGTCCCCGGCGATTCCCCTGTCACCTTGCCCGTCGTGTCCACCTTCACGACGCCGGGGTTGTCGGAGGACCACTGGACCTGCGCGGTGATATTTTGTGGCGGGCCACTGGAGTAGGCGCCCGTCGCGGTGATCTGCACCGCCTGCCCGACCTTGAGCGTCGCGGGGGGTGGCGTGCTGTTCGGGCCGGTGAGGGCGATGCTCACCGGCGTCGGGGGGGGTATCGGGTTGATTGTCACGTTGACTGGTGTCGTGGTTGCAGCGTCAACATTGTCCCCGGCAAACGCCACCGTAATGATGCCGGAGCCGACCGGCTGGTTGAGCACGTTGATCGTGCAGCTTACCGTGCCGGCGCCGTCGGTCGTGCCGCTGCAACTCTGTGTTGTCCCACCACTGCCGACCGTGAGGCTGACGGTTTTGCCGGTTAGTGCCCCGCCGCCTTGCGCCGCTAGCGCGGCGGTGAATGTGACGGGGCTGCCGACCGTGAGTGTCGTCGGGCCGGTGTAGGTGAGGATCGTTGCAACCAGGTTGCTCACACGGAACAACTGGGTCGCTGTGCTGGCGGTGTACTGGCTGCTGCCGGCATAGTTCGCGACAAGTGGATAGTCGCCCGGAGCGACATTTGGGCTGATGCTGCACGATGCGATCCCGTCGTTCCCGGTCGTCGCGGTGCAGGTCTGGCTGGCAATGCCGATCGTTACCGGTGCTCCGCCGATCGGGATCGGAGGATTCTTGCTAACATCGGTCAGGCTGGCGGTCAGGGTCGTCGTCGCGTTCTGTGCCCCGCTCGTCGCGCTCAGGTTGAGGCTGATGAAGGTCACATCCTTGCCCGCCGCCCAGGTGACGGGAACCGGGTTCGAAGTTAAGGCCGTCGTGCTGACCGTGGCCATCGCCGTGACCGTGTCGGCGCCGGTGAATGCGCCGGTGTAGGTGAAAGTAACCACGCCGCTCGCCTCCGCCTGCACGAGTTTGGTTTGCGGGTTGGCGCCCGTGACCGTGAAGGTGACGTATGTCCCAGAGGGAGTGGCGAAATTACGCAGCGTCGCCGTGAAGGTCACCGGGCTGCCGGTCGGGGGGTTGGGGGTGACGGTGGACGGGCTGAGGCCGATCTGCGGCTGGACATTGGTCGGCGCGAAGGGGCAGGTGCCGTCGGCATTGGTCACCTTGATGACGCGGTCGCTCTGGGTGCCATAGAAGCAGCCGTCGGGGCCGACCGCTGCGAAATCGCCGCGCGAGCCGCCGGTGAAGATATCACTGAGGACGACGGGCGTGGTGGTGAGGTCCACTTTGGTGATGACCCCGTTATTGCGGTTGACGAACAGGAAGGCAGGCGCGTTCCCGTTGGCCGCCACCGCGATCCCGTCTGCACTCGGCACGCTCGTCACGACGGTTGTCGCGGCGGGCTGCGGGGTGTTGGTGCCGGCGATCCGCACGATATCGAAATTGCTGCTGAAGAGCAACGCGGAGAAGAAGGTTCCGTCGGGAGCGACGGTCAGTCCGTCGGCTGGACCGGGCGAGGCATAGGTGGTCACGGTTGGCGTCGCACTTGCCGGGTTGGCGATCCGCAGCACATTCGTCGCGTTGCCAACGTTGACGAAGAGGTCGCCACTCAGCGGGTCAGTCACGAGACCGGTCGTCGCGTTCAGACCCGACGCGACCGTGCGTTTGATCGCGCCGGTGGCGGGGTCGAGTTCGACGATATCGTTGGCGTTGCCCCGCGCCAGGTACAACTTGCCATCCTTGCCGAAGACCAACCCCCGCTGTTCACCGGGGATGGCGGTCGTATTGACCTGCGTGCCGGCATCGGCAATGCCGCCCTGCGGCCCGAACTTGTACAGGAAGCCGGTTTGCGCGTCCATGACGAAGAGATTACCGGCGGCGTCGAACGTGATGCCGAGTGGACTGACACAGCCAATCGGTTTGAAGCCGGTGGCGAAGTTGGTGAAGGCATAACCGGACGCTGCGGTCGGCGTCCCGTTACTGCATGAGGGAGGATTTCCGTTCGTGAAACTGACCGATGCGGAACCGGGCACGGGCAGGTTGCCGTCCGTCACGTCCACCGCTGTGTAGATCACCGTCTCCGTCGCCGTGTCCCGCGCCGCGAAGGTGACCTGACCGCTGCTATTCGTCGTCGCCGGGGTCGGGCCGGTGACGATTGAGTGGCCGCTCCCCTGCGAGAGGGTGACAGTCTTGCCGCTCACCCCCTGCCCGTTGGCGTCGTGCAGCGTGACGGTGATCGTGGAGGGTGTCGCGCCGTCCGCCGCCACCGTCGTCGGCAAGGCGGCGATCCCGGCCGTGGTGGCCGGTGGCGAGACGAAATGCACCGTCGCTGTCTGCTGGATCGGCACGCCATCCGTCGTGTCCGTCGCCGTGAAGGTCACATCCTCGATCGTGCTGTCTTTGACCGTGAATAGTACCGTGCCGTTGTCAACGCTGGATGGCCCGCTCGCCGCTGAGAGCGTCGCGTGGCTGCCCGCACTCGCCGCCAGGCTGACGTTCTTGCCGCTGACAAGATAGCCATTGCTGTCAACCAGCTCCACGCGGATCGTCGCCGTGGTCGTCCCATCGGCCGCCACGGTCGTGGGAAGCGCCACCACGCCGGATATCGCCTTATCTGCCGGTCCTACGGTGACGCCGCCGAGGGCGGTGTCGATGAGATAGATCCGCGGGGAGCCGAGGCCGACGTGGGCGAAGTCGCTGCCCATGCTCGCGGGCGTGTGGAAGGAGGTGGTGTTGGCGCGGGGATAGAGCAGCGGGTTGAGCGCGCCGAGGTTGTGACCCTGCGACTGATTCATTTCGGCCGCCATCGCCGCCCAGAGCGGCGCCGCCAGGCTCGTGCCGCCGTGGATCTGCCCGTCCGGGCAGCCACCCGCGTCCGCTTGGCAGAGTGTGATGCCGGTGGACGGGTCGGCATCGGCGACGACGTCCGGCACCGAGCGCATCGGGGCGCTCGTCAGGCCGTCCTGGTAAGAAGGGCGGGAGAAGAAGCGGCTCGTGCCAAAGCCGCCCTGCCCGGTCGCGGGCGTGGCGTGGCTCCCGTCCCACCATGTCTCCCCGCCGTAGGTCGCGCCCGGCCCGACAGTGGCGGTCGTGCCGCCGACGGCGGTGGCGTGCGGGGCGTCGGCGGGGACACCGACGGTGTTCGGGCTGCCGTCGAGGCAGGAACTGCCATAGTCGCCGCTGGCGTTGAAGATGCTTACCCCGCTGGCGGCGCCGGTGGCGAAGATGGCGTCGATGCTCTGCGCGTCGGCGAGGCTCGTCTGATCCTCGCAGTAACTCCAACTATTGCTGATTACCGTGTCGCCGTCGTTGAGCATCGCGTTGAAGAGCGACTGGAAACTGGTCGTGCCCGGCGCGTCGTAGACGACGACACTTGCCCTCGGCGCGCCGGTGATGACGGTATCGATGTCGAGGAGTACCTCGGCTTCGCCGGGACCGGGCGAGGCGACGCCGCCGTTGACGGCCACCGTGCTCAACCGGTTGATTTCGCCCGGCGAAACGCCGAACAGGTTCAGATAGGCGCTCACATCGCTGGGGTGGAAGGTGTCATACTCCAGCAGGCCGATCTTCTGCCCGGTGCTGAAAGCGGCCGATCGCGCGCGACCGATGCCAAGGGGACCTGTAACCGTATAGTTGCAGCCGGAGTCGCCGGTGGTGATAAAGTTAATGGGGTCAAGGCAAAGAAGTCCCCAGAGGACGTGCAAAAGACCGAACGCGAGACCACAGGCTACTTGGGCGCCAAGAGGGGTGTCCTTCCCATATAGACAATCTTTTGAACCCTTTATGCCCTGAGTGTTGGGCTGGGGCTGCGCCAAGTTAGAGAGGCCGGCCACCGCCTGGATGTTCTTCGCGATGTTCCCCGGTACCGCCGGGTCCTGATCGTTCGCGAAGAAACTGCGGCTGCCGAGTTGGTAGTCGCCAATCTGGATCGCGAACGCTTGCTCCGCCTGCGCCCGCGCTCCCGTCACCGTCAGCGTCAGCCGGTTGGTCGATCCCTCGACCAGCGTGAATCCCTGCTGCTGCAAGTAGGCGAGCGTCGCATCGTATGCCTGCTGGCTCGGGCCGAAGCGCCGCGTGATCTCCGCTTGGCTGCTGAACTTGCCATGGTTGGCCGATTTGGGGTCTTCGACATCGGCGAGGAAGCGCTGGAAGCCCGCCTCGTCGGCGCGATTGAGCACGACAGTCAGCGTGAGTGGTGGGTCAGCGGTAGCCGCATGCGCGGCCCTCGCGACTTTCGTGGCTTTCGGCAGTGCGGAGAGGGTGTGACCGGGGAGGCGCACCGGCGCGTCTGATGGCGTCTGCGCGGACGCCTGTGGCGCGAGTGGGCTGCCGGAGACGAGCATCAGACCGAGTAGGATCACGAGAACGAGAAGCCGTCGAAGTGTTGCCATACCCTTCCCCCTTTGTGCCGTGCGCCTCGACGCGGTCTCCATCGTGATCTGTCATGTCCCTCGACGATGCCGATGTCGCATCGCTCACCTGTGGGCTGCGGACGCGCTACGTCTCGCTCCTCGCTCTTTCTTATTGCCGTAGGATCGGGAGCGGGAGCGGTAGCCCGCCCGATGGCGATGGCCCCGGTCGTGGCGTCGGGATCGGGCGCGGCGGGCCGCCCAATGGGGGCGGGCCGGGGCGCGGCGGCGGAGCGGGTCTCGGTGTCAGTGTCGCCGGGGCCTCGAATGCGCCGATGTCGCAGGCCGCGCCTTGCGGGCGAGTGATCCCCCGCTCATCGGTGGTGGGACAGCCGTTGGCGCTCATGCCGCCATGGTCAATCGCATCGCTACCGGCGATGAGGGCGAGCGTCTGCGGGCCTGCGCTACCATTGGCGGCGAGCGCAGGGGCAAGGCCGGGATTCGCGTCGTTTGGTCGGTCGGTCGGCATCGTCAGGGAGCATGAGCCGTCATCGTCGAGATTGTAACCCTGTGAGGTGATGGCGCCCGGAGCGAGAATGGAGCAGTCGCCGCCACTGTTGGCGGCGATGATCGTCCCGAGTGACTGAAGGGCGTCCTCATTGCGCACGCCGCCGCCCGTCGAGGCGGTATTGCGCGCGATGGTCGTGTATATCAACTGCACGGTGCTCTTGAAATTCGTGCCACTGTCGTACTTGTGATAGATGCCACCACCGAGGCCCGTCGCACCGGTGCCGGTAGCGGTGTTGCCGACGATCGTGCTGTTCGTGATCGTGGCAGTGGTTGGCAGCTGACCGCCGACATTGTTTTTTGTCGACACGCCGCTACCAGTGCCATCTCCGGCTGTCGCATTCCCCGCGATCGTGCTGCCGGTCACGATGAGCGGGCCGTATGAGGCGACCCCTCCACCCGAATTGCCACTCACTGTGCAATCCGCCACCGTCAATAGCGTGCCGAAGCTCTGGATGCCACCGGCGTCGCAGCAACTATCCCCGTTACCGTGCTGGATCGTCAGGCCGCTAATCGTCGCGCTCGCCATCGTGATGGTCAGGGTGAAGACCGTTATGCCGCCGCTCGGCATTCCTCCCGCCCCGCATGTTGGGCATCGGCTATCTACGGCGATAATGCTCGCGCCCGGTCCTTGAATGATGACATTCTTCGTCAGGTTCAGCGCCCCAAGGCTTGTATCCAGCAGGATCGTGCCTGTCAATTCCGGCTGGAACGTGATCGTGTCGCCCGGTGCAGCGGCGGCGATCACTGAGCGGAGCGTGCCGCTCGATCCGTCATCTGCAAGGCTCGTGACGATGCTTGCGGCGTGGACGACGGAGGAGAGCGGCCACATCCCGAGCGCCGTAGCGAGTAGGGCAATCAGCATCCACCGTGCAAACCGTCGCATCATTTCCCCTCACCCCATATTGTTCCCAAACGCGCGCCAAATCCCAGGGCGTTCTTTCCTCACCATCTCCAGAAAGTATGGGAGATACATGAGCGCGATACCATGCAGTTGACCGGCAGTTCTCATGCGGTTTGCGCGTGTCAGAGATCGTAATCATGCACCCCATCTTTCCCTCCTGTATAATGCAGGGAACCAGGCGCATTACTTTGATAGCACGGCGGGATAGTTACATGGTCCAGAGTGCGGATCGCGCGCCCGTATCCGAATCGTCTCGATCCCCGGCAACATTCCGGCATCTTTTGCGACGATTGCGGCGCGCGGCGGGCTTAACGCAGGAGGCGCTCGCCGAGCGGGCTGGCCTCGGCGTGCGCACGCTGAGCGATCTCGAGCGCAATGACCAGGTCCGGCCGCGGCCCGCAACCGTCGCTGCACTCGCCGCTGCACTCACACTCACCGGACGGGACCGGGCAATCTTTGCTGCGGCGGCGCGTGGTGAGACGGCGGTCTTTCTCCACCCACTTGTTGCCACATCCCCACCGGACAATCTCCCCGTGCCACTGACACCGCTGGTCGGGCGAGAACGGGCGGTGGCGGCGGCGGCGGCCTTCCTTCGTCATGACCGCGTGCGACTGCTGACGGTTACAGGGCCCGGTGGCGTCGGCAAGACGCGCCTCGCCATCGCGGCAGCGGAAGAAGTGCGGCCTGCCTTCGCGGATGGCTGCGTCTTTGTTTCTCTCGCCTCGGTGCACATGCCCGTGCAGGTACTCCCTACCATTGCACAGACCCTCGCGGTCCGCCCGGCACTTGGGCAGACGGTGGAGCGTGCGCTGATCGCCGCGCTACGCGATAAACACCTGCTTCTCGTCCTCGACAACGTCGAACAGGTCCTTGCCGCCGGCCCGGCGATTGCCGATCTTCTCCAACAGTGTCCATCCGTCAAAGCGCTCATCACCAGCAGGGCGGCGCTCGCGGTACGCGGCGAGCAGGAACTGCCGGTCGCTCCGCTCGCGTTGCCGGATGCCACGACGGCCACCGATTTGCCTACTCTTGGCGATGTGGAATCAGTGGCGCTCTTCATGCAACGAGCCGCAGCGATTCACCTGGATTTCGCACTGACACAAGCGAACGCCCCCGCGATTGCGGCGATCTGCATCCGGCTGGATGGCCTCCCACTCGCGATCGAACTCGCGGCGGCACAGACCCGCCTCTTCACGCCCGCAGCGCTGCTCGCGCGCCTCGACCGTCGCCTGGATGTACTGACGGACGGAGCGGCCGATCTCCCCGATCGCCATCGCACGCTGCGTAACGCGATCGCCTGGAGCTACGCGCTCCTTCCGCACGATACACAGCGCTGCTTCCGCTGGTCTGCACTCTTCATCGGCGGCTGGACGCCCGAAAGAGCGGCGGCGCTCTGCGCACCTGCGGGCGAGGCCGCATCCGTCATTCCGCTACTCATGTCGCTCGTACGCGCCAGCCTCATACGCGCCGAGGCGGATGATGAGCAGACGCGTTTCGCGATGCTCGAAACGATTCGAGAGTACGGCCTCGAGCAATTGGCTGGATCGGGCGAAATGGCGATCGCGCGTGCCCGGTACGCGGACATCTTCCTCACATGGGTAACAGAAATAGACGTGACGCTCACGGGTTCGGATCAGCACCGCAGCGTTCGCGCCCTGACGCAGGAACACGACAACATTCGTGCCGCGCTCCGTTGGGCACACGAGGAGCGTTTACCCGCGGTAGGCTTGCCGTTGGCGGTCGCCCTTTCCCGCTTCTGGGAGATGCAGGGGCATCTCAGCGAGGGGCGTGCATGGTTGGAGGCGTTTCTCGCGCTTTCCTGTACCGGCGAAGCGCCCGTGACTGCTCTCGACCGCGCGAAGGCGCTCAACAGCGCGGGCATTTTTGCGTACCGGCTCGGTGACTATCCGCACGCCGCCTCACGACTTGAAGCAAGTATCGCGATGTTCCGCACACTGGGTGAGACACGTCGCGTCGCGGCCGCGCTCAATAACCTCGGCAATGTCGCCAAAGAGCAGGGCGATTACCATCGAGCGGATATGCTCCATCAGGAGAGTTTGGCCTTGAAGCGCGAAATGGGTGATCTGCGGGGTATCGCGGCATCATTGAATAACCTCGGGATGATCGCGAGCGAGCGCGGCGACGATGAGGCAGCCACCCGACTTTACGCGGAGGCGGCCCTGCTCCAGCGGCAGGGTGATGACCGCTGGGTGCTTTCGCACACGCTCAACAATTGGGGTGAAGTGATGCTCCGGCACGGCGATACTGCGGGCGCGGTGGCACGCTTCACGGAGAGCCTCGCCCTGAAGCGGGAACTTGGCGACTGGTGGGGTAGCGTCCTGACGCTGAACAATTTGGGGCACGCCGCCATGCTGCGGGGTGACACTGCAGACGCGGCGACGTGCTACCGAGAAAGCCTCGCACTCTGTGAAGCCACTGATGACGCCGTCGGGTTGCCGGACGTACTCATGGGGATGGCGCGGGTCGCTTTACTTCGTGGCCACGCCACACGCGCGGCGCGGCTCTTTGGTATGGCGGATGGGCTACGCGGCATCCTCGGCGATGCCATCACGCTGGCCGATGATCCCGAGCGTGACCCGCTCGCTGCCACTGCGCGCACGGCGCTCGGAGCGGCCAGGTACGAAGCGGCGTGGCGGGCAGGCCGATCATTGACACGCGCGCAGGCGATTGCTGAAGCGCGAGCCGAAGGATGACGGACTGAGGAGCCATGCTATACTTCAGACGATGGAATAGTTTGGCCGTCGGGTCGTCAGGGAAGGGTTTTCCCGTTCAATGAGCGCTGAAGTGTGGAGAACGATCGCCGGGCTGGCGATGCTCGCCCTGATCGTCTTCCTCAATGCCTATTTCGTCGCGACCGAGTACGGCCTCGTCGCCTCGCGCCGCAGCCGGATCGAGCAACTGGCACGGGAAGGGAACAAGCGGGCCGGCTGGGTGAAAGGCGCGCTCGCCAACCTCAATCCATACATCTCGGCGACGCAGATTGGCATCACGATTGCTGGTTTGGCGCTCGGCTATCTCGGCGAGCCGGTCGTCGCCAAACTGGTCGAGCCGGCCTTTGCGTGGCTGCCGGCCAATCTGCCGGTGATCTCCGCGCACGTCATCTCGATTGTGATCTCCTTCCTGCTCGTCACCTACGTCACGGTGCTGATGAGCGAACTCCTGCCGAAGCGGATTGCCATCCAGAACCCGGAGCGGATGGCGTTGCTCGTCATCGGCCCGATCCGCATCTTCCTTGTCGTCTTCCGCCCCCTGATCGCTGTCCTCAACAACAGCGCAGGGTTCCTGCTCCGGCGTCTTGGCCTCGGCGATACGAGCGAGCGCGGGACATACAGCGAGGAAGAATTGCGCATCCTCGTGCGCGAGAGCGAGCAGGCCGGCACGCTCGAACGGGGGGAGCGCGAGCTGATTGATCGCGTTTTTTCGTTCGCCGACAAGGAAGCGCAGCAGGTAATGGTGCCGCGCACGCAGGTCGTTGGCATCGAGCAGCACACGCGCATCGCCGATGTCGCGCCGCAGGTCGCGACGAGTACCTACACCCGCTTCCCCGCCTACGAGGAAAATCTCGACACGATCCACGGCATGGTCCATGTCAAGGACGTGATCGCGGCGGTCGGTTCCGGCCGGGGCGCGGAACTGATCGAGGCGATCATGCGCCCCGTGCTCGTCGTGCCGGAATCGGTGCATATTGATGATCTGATGCTCCTTATGCGCCGTCGCCACACGCACATGGCGATCCTCGTGGACGATTTCGGTGGCACGGCGGGCCTGGTGACGATGGAAGACCTGATCGAGGAATTGGTCGGCGACATCGAAGATGAGTTCGATACCGCCGCGCCCAAACTGCAACGCAACGCGGACGGCAGCATCACGCTGGATGGCCGCACCCCAATCGCCGATGTCCACGCCATCATGCCGCTCGGCGATGTGGACGACGGCTACGAGACGATCGCCGGGTACGTCCTCGATCGCATGGGACGTATCCCGAAGGCGGGCGAGAGCATCGAGACGGATCATCTCAAGATTCGCGTGGACCGGATGGATCGCCTGCGCGTCGCCCAGGTCACGCTCGTGCCGTCCGATGGCGCATTGCCGCGCGCGACCGATGATGTTCCCACGCCGGATGCGGCAGTTGCCGGTTCGAAGATACGGGATTGAGCACAACCGCGCCCATATCCCGCGCGTTCTATAATGGAACGGCGTGCAGGTAATTGTCACATTGGGAGTGATCCATTGGGCAGTCATCCGAGTAGAAGATAGCAAGGGGCAGCGTCCTGCCCAGCGGGCACCCGGAGGCAGCGGGCGGCAATGAATACTCGATATTCAGCAAGCATCCTATCGAACGTGTATTCGCGGCAGCTGGCGCATGCGGTGTCTTGTCCGCCGCTGGTTGGTTCCCGTGCGCTCGAGTATCTCCGATGACGTGGCAGCGCGCGCTCGATCCCTTCGATGGGGATGTGCTGTCGGCCCCGACCGCCGACCTCGCCGTGGATACGGCGGTGGCGACACTCGCGGATGCGTATGAGGCGTGCCGACTCGTGACGCGCCACCACGCGCACGCTTTTTATTTCTCGATCCGCTTCCTCCCGCCGGAGAAACGGCGCGCGATCTGGGCGATCTACGCGGTCTGCCGCCACTCGGATGACCTTGTGGATCGCGCCCCGACCACCGCCGCGCCCGCCGATCTCCTCGCCCGCATTGATTGGTGGGAAGGGCGACTGCGCGCGATGGACACGAAATTGCCGATTATCCGCGCATTCGCGGACGCCACCGCGCGATTTGATATTCCCACCCAGCCCTTATGGGACTTGCTCGATGGCATGCGCATGGACCTTACCCGCTCGCGCTACGCGACGTGGGACGAACTCGGGCGCTATTGCTACTGCGTCGCCAGCACGATCGGTCTCCTGTGCACGCCCGTACTTGGGTATGATGGCGCGCTGGAGACACTGGAGTACGCGGCGAATCTCGGCATCGCCATGCAACTGACGAATATCTTGCGCGATGTCGGCGCGGACGCTGCGATGGGTCGTATCTATCTCCCGCAAGACGAACTCGCCGCTTTCGGCTACGACGAAGCGAAGATCGCCGCCGGTGTCGTGGACGACGCCTTCCGCCGCCTGATGGCCTTCCAGATCGCCCGCGCCCGCGCGCTTTACCACGAGAGCGTTCCTGGTATCGCGCGCCTTCACCGCACCGGGCAACTCCCCGTGCAGGCTGCGGCGACCCTCTACGGCGGCATCCTCGGCCGCATCGAGGCGATTGATTACCACGTCTATACTCACCGCGCCGCCCTGACGAGATGGGACAAAATCGCCCGCCTCCCCGCCATCTGGTGGCAAGCCCGCGCGCTGACGCGCACATAGCCGCTCGGCGGTGTTCCCGTCTGCTACCCTACGTTCGTGTCGTCCGCGATCAGGATGACGCGAATGGAGGAAACCCGATGGCAGCGCCAAAAATCGCATCCTATCCTCATATCGTTCGCAATCCGGAGATCCTCGCCGGCGAGCCGACGGATTGTGGGCACACGCATCGCCGTGCGCAACATCATAGAAGCGGCACGGGATACGCAAAGCGTCGAAGATCTGTATTCGGATTACCTGACTGCCACGCGGGAAGCGATTGAGGAAGCCCTCGCATTCTATGCGGATAATCGGGACGAGATCGAGGCATACATTGCTGAGAATGAAGCCGCAATGACGTCTGACATCCGGTGATACCCGCACCATTCGTCTACATGGATGAATGTGTGAGGCTGAGTCTTGCCACTCGCCTGCGGCTACGCGGGTTACCGTCTTCACAGCGCGATATGAGGGGCTTGCGGGTATCAGTGACCGTGAACAACTCGCGTATACGACCCGCCGAGGTTGGCTGATTATCTCGCATAACACAGGGGATTTCATCCGGTTGCACCAACGCAGGATTGCGCATGCGGCATGATTTTATTCCCAGGCACGAACCGCGGGCGGCAGGAAAGTCGCGCGGCGATGCTCATTGATTGGGCGGTGAGCTTTCCCGACTACCGCTCGCACCTCTTTCGTTGGCACGACCTCCAGCAACGGCTCATTGGGGGCATGCGACTCCCCGGCTACGGTGGGGGCGATGTACGTCTGTCGCTTGGGTAGATAGCATAGATCGTCACACAGGCAAC
>JBBRLR010000133.1:0-12412 GCA_038231255.1 Thermomicrobiales bacterium
CCGCCGCTGGGTGCCTGCGCTGGGCGTGCCTGTTTGCAAGGGTGCGCCCCGGAACCCGTCACCATAGCCGGGCCGCAGGTGCTCGCGCGGGATGGTTATTGCGAACTCTAACAGCATGTTTGCTACATTGTAGGAGAGGTTCTCGTCCTCCCCTTCGCGAAGATTCTCTTCACCTCACTCAGCATCGGCTCGGGCGGGTCGGGCGGCATCTTCGGTCCAGGCATGGTGATCGGCGGGATGGTAGGCGCAGCCTTCTGGCGACTCGCTGTGGGGCATCTCCCTGGCCTCCCCGCGACACCCGCCCCCTTCGTGATCGTGGCGATGATGGCGCTCTTCGGCGGCATCGCCCACGCGCCGCTGGCGGTGATGCTGATGGTGGCGGAGATGACGGGGAATCTCTCGCTCCTCGCCCCGGCGATGGTCGCGGTCGGCCTGTCGACGCTCATCGTCGGCGACCACACGATCTACACGAGCCAGCTACCAACGCGGGCGGACTCCCCGGCGCACCGCTATCGCTACTCCTTCCCGCTCCTCTCTTCCCTCACGGTCGCGGACGCCATGCAGCGGGACGACTTCGCGTTTACGCCCGACACATCGGCGATGCGGGCGGCGGAGCGACTGGAAGCGGCGGGTTTGAGCGGCACTCCGGTGATCGCCCCCGACGGCACCGTGGCGGGGGTGGTCACGCTCCGGGATATCGGCGACGCGCCGCCGGAGCAATTGACCGGGATGACGGTCGCGATGGTGATGAGCCGCGAGCCGGTGACGATCGCACCGGACGAGGGGTTGGACGATGCCCTCGAGAAGTTGGCGAGCCATCAGGTCTCCTGGATGCCCGTGGTGGACGATGTACAGAAGCTCGTGGGGATCGTGACCGCGCGCGGTATCAGCCGCGCCTATCGCGGCGCGCTCACCAGCGGCGTGCGCCGGCTGGACGCGATCGCGGCGGGGACGGCGGTGCTGGAGCTGACGATCGCGCCGGGCGCACCGGTGGCGGGAAAGACGCTCGCGACGGCGGGGTTGCCGCGCGGCGCGCTCGCGATCTCGCTGCAGCGCCAGGGTGTGACGATCGTGCCGCGCGGGGAGACGGAACTGCGCCCCGGGGATGTGGTGGCGGTGATCACCGACCCAGCGCATGAGGAGCGGGTGCGCGCCTTTTTCCTCAGCACCTCCCCGGATCCAGCGCGGTCACCGGTCGCGTCGCCCCCCCGAGACGGGCTGTCGGTACCGGAGACGGGGACGCTCGACGGAGAGGATATGCCATGAAGGACACGATGACGATGCTGGCGGGGCACGCGACCTACCAACCGCGCAGACCGCGCCGCCTCGTCCGTCTGCTCTTTCGCCTCCCGATTTTCATCTACCGTTGCCACCTCGGCTGGCTGCTCGGCCACCGCTTCCTGCTGCTCACCCATCGCGGACGCAGGAGCAGCGCCACACACGAGACGATGCTGGAGGTACTGCACTACGATCCGGCGACGCGGGAGAGCGTCGTCCTCTCCGGCATGGGCACACGCGCCGACTGGTACCGGAATATCGAAGCACATCCAGCGCTCGCGGTGCGGACCGGACGACTGCACTATGCCCCCGCGCATCGCGTGCTGACCCGCGCGGAGGTCGGCGCGGTCATGGCGCGTTTCGCACGGGAACATTCCTGGGAGGCACGCCTGATGGCACCGGTGTTGAAGCGGCTGGGGTGGTCCGCAGGCGATGGACAAAGGGAGCGGGGATTATCGCCCGATGTCGTGCTGGTGGCATTCCGGCCGCGATCGGCGGGGGGCTGAGTGGACAGTCATGCGTTTGTAACGCGATGAATAGTCTGGGCCCTTCAGCGGCTGATCTGCACTCCAACAATCTGACCGGCGACACCAGACTGCGAACGGTTGAGTGCGTAAATGCTCTCCGTTCAATGCCCCCGCGCGGGCCTGACGATCCTCTGTGTGATGTGACGATTGTGAGGATGATCAGATGACCCTGACCCTCGTGACCACCCTCGTCGCCCTGCTCACGATCGCCGGCCTCGTCGGTTTCGTCGCCCGCCGGATCGGTCTTCCCTATCCCGTCCTGCTCGTCGTCGTCGGCCTGCTCCTCGCCCTCATCCCCCATCTCCCCACCGTGCGCGTCGCGCCCGACCTCATCCTCTTCGTCTTCCTGCCGCCCCTCCTGTACCGGGGGGCCTTCCACGCTCCGCTCCGCGAGTTGGTCGCCACCCAGCGCGCCATTCTCATCTTCGCCCTCCCCGGCGTGCTCGTCACCGCCCTGCTTGTCGCACCGGCGGTTCATTACCTCGCCGGTCTCTCCTGGGGCGCCGCTTTCGCGCTCGGGGCGATCGTCGCGCCGACCGACCCGATCGCCGCCCTCGCCATCTTCCGCACCCTCGGCGCTCCCCCCCGCCTGGCCGCGATCGTCGAGGGCGAGAGCCTGCTCAACGACGGGACGGGGCTCGTCCTTTATCGGATCATCATCGCGGCCGTCGTCGGCGGCAGCGTGTCGCTCCCCTCTGCGCTGCGCGACTTCGTCCTGGTGGCGGGTGGCGGTGCGCTCGTCGGGCTGGCGATCGGGTGGCTCTCCTTCCGCCTGCTGCGCCTTGTCCACGACGCTGAGGCGGAAGCAACCCTGCACGTCGCGATCGCCTACGGCAGCTACCTGCTCGCCGAGCATCTGGGCGTCTCCGGCGTGCTCGCTACGGTGGCCGCGGGCGTGGTGCTCGGCAGCCGGTTCGTCCAGTACAGCCGCGCCACGACCCGCCTCGTCGGGATCGCGAGCTGGGACGTCCTGGAGTTTATCGCCAACTCCCTGCTCTTCCTCATTGTTGGCCTGCAGTTGCGCACGATCCTCGGTATGCTCGGTTCGATCGCGCCGGTGCGGGTCACGGGCATCGCCGCGGTGACGGTGCTAGCGGTGGTCGTCGTGCGTTTCGCGATGACCTTCGGTGCCAACGCCCTTGTACGCACCGCGAACCGCATGCGCCCGTTGCGTGTCCCGCCCCTCCCACCGGCATGGGTCACGGTGCTGGGCGTGAGCGGCCTGCGCGGCGGGCTGACGCTCGTCCTCGCATTGGCGCTGCCGCTCACAACCGCGAGCGGTGCGCCCTTCCCTGGGAGGGGTCTCCTACAATTTCTTACGTTCGTGATTGTTGTCGTCACCCTCGTGCCCGTCAGCCTCCTCTTGCCGACCCTCCTGCGTTGCCTCGGTCTCACCGGTGATCGCGAGCAGGCAGGCGAGGAGATCTGGGCGCGCCGGGCGGCGGCGCTGGCGGCTCGCGAGGCATTGGGGCAAATGGCGGATGGCGAACTCGATCCAAGCAGCCGACAAGCGCTGGCTACCTACTACGATGCGCAGGTCCGCCGCCTCGATACGCTGCTGGCGGGCGACGTGGGCGGGCACGACACGGCTGAGCAATGGCGCGGGGTGCAACTGCAGCTCCTGGCGGCGGAGCACGAGACGGTCGAGGGACTGGTGCGCACCCGACAGATCAGCGCAGCGGCCGCCGAGCGCGTGCAGCGCGGCATCGATCTCGCGGCGGAGCGGCTGATGACCGAGGGCAGCGACATCGTGCCGTGACGCGCGTTGGGAGCAGTGGCGCTATGGAGCAGCGTAATCTCCCACCTCCGTGGTGAGGAGCGCGCTGCTGACGGCATTTGGTGTCGTACCGGTTACCTGACTATGCCGCGCACATTTCCCGTGCACGGTCGATGCGACAAAAAACCTTGAAGAAGTTCGCCATTGGTTCTCCGGCAGTCTCGATGACCCTGATTGGCCGATTAGGCAGCGTGCAGCATCCGCTGCCGCAACAGATCAAACTTCGCACGCCCATACATCGCCCGCTTCGTCGTCTTGAGGCGATTCACCTGGCCCTCGACTGGTCCGTTGCTCCAACTCGTCGCCACCGCTGCTTCGACAGCATCGCGGTCGCGCCACAACCCCTGCGCGATCGCCTGTATCTCCTTGATCCCACTCTCGTCCGCGCGCCGCAGCCAGGCGTACAGCCCGTCCACGTCGTGCTCGCGCAGCACGGCGGCGAACTGCGCAACGAAACCCGCGACGCAGGTCGCCTGCGGGCAGGCCACCTGCAGCCGCGCCAGATAGGTCTGCTCATCGTCGGTCAGTTCGTCGCATGGCCGCAGCAAGAGCAAGCACACCTGTCGCGGGGTGAAGCGCGCCTCGGTGGGAGAGGAGGAGCCGCGACGCGTCCGGGGCTGTCCGCGATAGCGATACCCTTCCCCACGCCAGGGGGCGACGGAGAGCGCGACGCTCGTATAGCTGCCCGTGAAGCCACGCGCGCGCAGTTCGTGCCAGAGCCGCGTGGCGTTATGGCACCCCGCTTCCCAGCGTTCACGCAGATACGGTGCGAAGGGCGCCAGTTGCCCGGGGCGCTCCGACCGTCGGCGGCGCTCGGGAAACTGTCCATGGCGGAGCCAGCGTTGGACCGTCCGCTCGCTCACTCCGACGTGCGCGGCAATGACGCGGTCGCTGACGGCAAGTGCGTGCAACGCGATCACCTCCTCGTACTGGGCGAGGCGGCGGGCGCGACGCGCGGGCTGTTCCCGTGACGCGGGCGGCGCGATCTCTTCTAGTGTGTCGGTGCAGCAGGCGACGGACTCACCGGTGTGGGCTGCACGGCGCAGTGCGACGTGCTGGCGGGTGAGATAGCGCTCCAAGGCATCGGTGACGTTCTTGACGAGGTGGAAGCGATCCGCGACTTGCAGCGCTTGCGGTGCACCTTGTCGGATCCCCTCGGCATAGGCCTCTGCACGATCACGGGTGACGACCATCACCTCAGGATGCCCGCGCAGCCAGGCGGCGAGGGTCTCCGCCGTCCGATCGGGCAGCAAGTCAATCACCCGTTGCGCGTCGAGGTCGACGAGGATCGTGCCGTAACTACGTCCTTTGCGACGCGCCCAGTCATCGACACCCAATGCCCAAACCGGCCCGGTGGCGGGGAGCGGAGCCGCACGCACGAGGCGCAGGAGGGTGCGGGCACTGACCGACGTGCCCTCGGCTACCAGATGCCGCGCCCCGGCTTCACCGCCGAGATCGAAGGCGGCGCGCACGAGATGGTCGGTCAGCCGCGTCGTATGTCGGGCGAAAGGAGCGGCGAGGTCGGGCAGGCGCTCCGCGAAGATCTGCCGTTTGCACCAGCGGACGCGGCAGACAAACCGGCGCACCCGCAAGTGCAGCGTGACCCGGTCACCGCCACAGGAGAGATCGGCGAGCGTGCGTTCGTAGTGGGAGTGGACCCGTTTCGCGCGGCGCTGACAGAGCGGACAGTGGGCCCAGCGTCGGGTGGCGCGGACCGCGAGATGGATGGCTGCGTCCTCGCGCCACAGGCGGTCAACCCGTATGCCGGAGAGAGTGGGAAAGAAGAGGTGAGTGAGCATGACAGTCGAGCCCTTTCTCCAAGGCAGAACAACCCTCGGAGTCGTAGGCTACTGCTCACCGGGGATCATCGAGACTGCCGGAGAACCAGCGATCAAAGTGACATCACGGGTCGCAGATTTCCCTTATCACACGGTGTTTTTCGGTCACATATAATGACCAAACGAGTACCTTCTGTGTACCACTTTCCGGCCCCGTCCGTATGCCCCGTTGCCGTTTCTCAGAGAAGTACTAAGGTGTTTTGGGCTTATGTACGGCGAGATCAGTATCCGTTTCACCTTCCTCATGTGCCGTCACCGGTGATTCTGTGCCTGGACTCGCACCCCCTGTTAGGCCGTTTACGGGCGTGGGGAATGACTGAACGGGTGTGGATGCGTCCGTGGTCGGCGACTGCTCACCGGACGTGCTCAGCACGAGGCCTGCTACCTTCGAGAGGAGAGCGAGAAAACGCCGCTCCTGCATGCCGATGACGAAGGCCGCCACGTAGACTGCGACGCCGGTTGGCGTCGATCCGCTGATGAATCGGAGGAAGAGGTAGGTCATGCCCCCGGAAACGCCGCTGGTGATTGGACGTCCGAGGTGCCAAAGGTTCAGTTTGTCCATCCACTCTGTTTGGTCATGGTCGTAGACGCCTTTGAGGATGATCATCGTTCCCCCAAGCGCGCCGAACCAGATCGCGGCGATTGGTAGGTCTTGGGAGGGCGACGGGATCCAGGGCCGCACAGACCAACCGGTTCCTTGGCGGTGATATGACGCTGCAAGCAGGACGAGTACGAGGAAAGCGAGGACGTCATAGGCGAACACCGCATGCCGTGTCATTCTACGCTGCCATGCGCGCAATGACCAGCCGATGAGACCACCGACGATGGCACCCACGATGCCGCTGATCACCACGCCTCCATCGATCACGTCAATGCTCCTTGCATGAACGGGGCGCGAATGGCCGCGACGCGGTACCTTTAGGAGGTGGTTCGCCGCTCTCTATTCGGTTCCCATCCGGAGTGCAAAACCGGTGTTCGGCGGCACTTTTCTTCCCGCCCATCGGTAGTACAGACAAGGGTTAGGCGAACATCATTTGTCATCGTTCCCTGCCGATCTCGTCGCGGCTGCTCTCTCTCGCCGGTCGGGATGGCCGAGATAGCGATAAAGCGTGGCGCGCGAGACGCCGACCGACTTACAGATCTCCGCGATCGAGTGGCTGTGGTCCGCGTAAAGCGCTTTCGCCATCGCGATTTTCGCCGGGGTCTCCAGCTTCCTCGGCCTGCCCCCCATCCGCCCCCGCGCCCGCGCCGCCGCCAGCCTCGCCTGCGTCCGCTCGCGGATGATGTCCCGCTCGAACTCGGCCAACGCCCCGAAGACGTGGAAGATCAGCTTGCCTCCCGAGGTGGTGGTGTCGATCTGCTCGGTCAGGCTCTTGAAGCCGATCCCCCGCTCATTAAGCTTGGTGATCATCTCAGAGCGTGTTTAAGATTCGTCATTCGCTCTTCACGAGCCGTCGCAGGAGCAAGCGGATGAACGCCACCTCGATCAGCGTCTCGCTCGTCTGCACCTTCCGTTCGTCATCGATGCGGAGGCGGCGATTGCGCACCAGCCAGGCGAAACTTCGTTCGACCACCCACCGCCGCGGCTGGACCGCAAAGCCTTGGACTTCCGGATCGCGCTCGACGATCTCCAGCTCCCAGCTACCGTATTCCCTGCACCAGCGGGCCAACTTCCCGCTCGTGTACGCCCCGTCCGCCCAGATCTTCGCGAGTCGCGGCACGAGCGGCTTGAGCCCGGCGAGCAGTCGCCACGCACCGACCTTATTATGCACCCCCACCGATGTGACGGAGATCGAGAGCGGCAGCCCCAGCGTATCGACGAGGAGATGGCGCTTCCTGCCCTTGACCCGCTTGTGGCCGTCGTAACCGCTGATCAAGGCCGACTCCTCGACCGTCGTAACGCTCTGGGCGTCGATGATCGCCGCCGAGGGCTGGGAATCTCTGCCCACGCGCAGTCGCTCCGCCCGGCGCAGGGCGGCAAGGACACCAGGCCACAGGCCGTCGAGGCGGAAGCGGCGGAAGTAATCGTAGACGGCTTGCCAGGGAGGGAAATCAGCGGGTAAGAATCGCCATTGGCAGCCGGTATGCAGAAGATAGAAGATGGCATCGAAGACGCTGCGGAGGGAATGGCGCCGCTGGCGCAGGGCCGTGGCGAGCGGCAAGTGGCGACGCAGGCAGGTCCACTGTGCGTCGATCAGGTCGGAGGGATAGTGCATATTCATGCCAGACAGCGTAGCCGACGCCCCGTACTTTCACCGCTTCAAACACGCTCTGAGAGCAGACTCCAATCTGACATTCTCTGCGCATTACTCATCGCGTCGCTCGGCGTCCCGACCGAAGCGAGCGGGAGCACGCGCTCTCCAATGCCTCGCTTCGCACCCGGAATGCGAGCCTTTCGGCCGGTTTTCGGGTCACGGAAGGCGGCCGTGCGGACGCTGGCGCATTCGCCAAGCACGCACCGAGACCGGGGAACTGGCACGCTTTTGCCACGCTACCCGCCGCCTCACCACGCCGTTGTCACGTCGCGCATGGCATCATCAGTATGAATCAACGGAGATTCATCGCGGGCGAAGACGACGCGGTCTCGCGATGCAAGGGCAGAAAGGAACTATTCCATGGACAGTCGCATTTCCTCTTCTCGTGGCGACCTCAGCCGTCGCCGTTTCCTGACCTTCGCGGCGGGCACGGCCGGTGTCGCGCTGCTCGCGGCCTGTGGTGGTGGCGGCACGGCGACGAAGATCCCGCCCGCGGCCGCTCAGGTCACTGCCCCACCGGTCGCGACTGCCCGCGCGGGCACGACGCCATTGGCCACCACGGTCGGTCTTGGATCCATGCCAGGCGGCATGGGCTCGTCTCCTGCCGCGCCGATCGGCCAGTTGCTGATGGTCATGGCCGCCGAATACGGTTTCCAGACCAATGGCAGTCTACCGGCGGGCCTGACCACGATCCAGCTGAAGAACTTTGGCAAAGAGGTGCACGAAGTGGGATTCATTCGGCTGAAGGAGGGTGCGACCATCGAGCAGTTCCGCACGGCGGCCGCGAAGGATGAGGAGGGTGCGTATCAGTTGGGGACGCTCGAAGGCGGCCCGAACCGGATCGGGCCGCAGGGGACGAGCGAGGTGATCCTCGATCTCGCGGCGGGCCAATACGCGTTGGCCTGCTTCGTCAACACTGCGGACGGCGTCACGCACGCCGCGAAGGGGATGATCTTGCCGCTCCAGGTGACGGCCGCGACAGCACCCGCGACGCCGATGCCGGCCGGAAGTGGCACGTTCGCCCTTGGCGGCAACGGGGTCGAATGGCCGACGACGCTCCCGTCCGGGAGGAGTATGTATCGCGTGGCCAACAAGGCGGACGCGGTGCGCGAGTTTTTCATCGGGCGACTGGCGACGGGCAAGACGGTGGACGATCTGAAGCAAGCGCTGGCAGATCCCGCAGCGAACGGCACGCCCGACTGGTTCGAGGCGTACGGCGGGATGGAAGGGCTGAAGCCGACGGGGATGGGCGTCGTGCGCCTCGACCTCAAGGCGGGCAACTATGCCGCCGTAGACAGCCCGCTCGGGGAGGGCGAGCCAGCGTTCAAGGGATACACGGTCGCGGGCTAACGTGGGTTGCCCGACGCCGCACCATTCCCAGGCCACCGGACGATGGTATGAACCATCGTCCACGTCGGCACACACGGCACGTCGGCGGGGAGCAACGCGACGGATTGCGTTGACCGCGCCGACACGAGGTTCATGACACGCTCTAGTACGCTAACACGGGCGTCCTTCAACGAAGGAGGCATAGGATGAGTTTCGAAGAGAATCTGCGCACCATCGTTGGATCGCTGGCTACGGCCCAGCGAGAGGCGTGGCATGGCGAGGAACGCGCGAGGAAAGTGGTCGCGTTCCATTGCCCTTACCTGCTGCGGCGCTTCGCCGACATGGCCGCCGCGTTCGATGCGCCCGCATTGCGCGCGGGGCAGGGGACGATCTTCGCGCGTCGCGATGCGTACGGCTATCACACCGTCGAGTTCGTCGCGAACGATCTGCACATCGTCCTGGAAGTCGTCGACGGCGACGCCCACCTCTTCTGGCTCGCGGGAGGGAGGACGGACGACCGCCCCATCACCATCGAGACGCCCAGCGCCGCCATCGATGCGATGCTCCTCGCTGCAGTGTCCACGTACGCGAAGGCGCACGGGGCGGTTGATCCCACGCCCGAGGAGAGCGTGCCGACGAAGGAGATGCAGCATGTTTAGTGGCATCACCGTCCCGCTCGACGGCTCGCCGCTCGCGGAGAACGCACTCCCGTATGCCCTGGCGCTCGCGGATGCGATGCGCGTGCCGGTCACGCTCGTGCATGTTGTGCCGCTCCCGAAACTGAGCCTCGACTACCAGTTACGGTACGACGCCGCTGACGAGGAGACCTTGTTGGCACGGGCGAGCGATACTCTGTCCGACGCATTCGTCCGTGTGGCCGTCGGCCCGACCGCGACGGCAGGGCTCACTCGGCGGCACGCAGGTACTGGTAGAGGGTCTCGCCGCTGATCCCGTACGCCCGCGCCACCGCCGCCTTCCCCTCCCCCGCCGCCACTCGTGCCCGCTGTTCGCCCTCGTGGTGCTGATCGAGCTGACCTTCGCGCACCGCGTCGGCGCGGGCACCCGCCGGGCAGCAAAGGGGCCGGCATGAACGCCGATAATCTCGCGGGCACGGCCATCGTTCCCGACGCATCGTGCAGAGGAGCATCTGCGATGCTGAGGCGACAGGATCGGCCGCCTCCTCCAAGGGCCACCACCATGGGCCGCAGGGAGCGACGAGCACCGATTGACACAGCACCGAGCCGGGACCCCTGCGGCAGTGCAGGCGAAAACACAAGCGCGGTCGGAGGTACCGGACGACGAGCCGATCGACGCCGACGCCGCGACGATCCCGATGGTGCGGATGGAGAGCCCGGGCATCCCCGCGCCGGATTACACCACGGTGAGGAGCGCACACACGCGCAAGGAGAATAAAATGAACATCAACGCCGATTCGATGGACAGCACGGACGGAGACGAGCGAACGGGACGGCTACCAAGCCTGGCGGCGCAGACCCCGGGGATCGACACGGAGCGAGAAGCGCGCACCCTCCCGGATGCCGAGGCCTACTACGCGGCGTCGGGTGCATGGGGCAGCCGTCACATCCTCGTCCCCCTCGACGGCTCGCAGATCGCCGCCGCCGCCCTCCCCTACGCCGTCGCCGTCGCCCGCGCCGCCAGTGCGCGCATCAGCCTCCTCGCGGTCGTCGAATCCTCCCCCACCCACATCGGCTTGCCAAGCGCCGTCGGGCGGGAGGGGGACGAGCGGCACGTCACCGAAAGCACCGCCTATCTGGAGTCGGTCGCGGCCCCGCTGCGCGCGGCCGGCCTCGCGGTGACGACGGTGGTCCGCCACGGCAACCCCGCCGAGGAGATCCTCGCCGAGGCCGAGGCCGAAGACGGCTCGCTGGTCGTGATGGCCACGCACGGCCGGACGGGCCTGGACCGTGCCCGCGCGGGCAGCGTCGCCCGGCACGTCATGCGCCACGCCGTCGTGCCCACGCTGGTCGTGCCGCCCGGCAACGACGCGCCCGCAGGAGGCACGGCAGCGATCACCGGGGTCACCATCCCGCTCGACGGCTCGGACCTGGCGGGGGCGGCGTTCCCGCTCGCGGTGAGCATCGCCGCCGCGCTCTCGGTGCCGCTCACGCTGCTCCGCGTGATCCCGAGCATGACGTATCTCGCCTCCTCCGGATGGGGCATCGGATACTCCTCCTACTACCCCGTCAGCGACGAGATGGAGCGCGACGAGGAGCGGGCGGTCGAGGAGTATCTCGTTAGGATCGCCACCCGCCTGCGTGCATCTGGCCTGGAGGTGGGCACCCGCTGGGAACGCAGCGTGACGAACCGCGCCGAGGAGATGATCGCGGCCTCCCTCGCGAAGCGGCCGACGGAGATCGCCGTGATGGCGAGCCACGGGCGCGGCGGGGTGCTGCGCTGGGCGCTCGGGAGCACGGCGGAAGCGGTGCTCGACCAGGCGCCCTGCCCGATCCTCATCGTCCGGGCGGGCGCGACGACCAACGCCGGGCATGAGACCATCCCCGTCCACGCCCTGAGCAGCGCGCAATGATCGATCAGCCCGAACTGCACCACTGAGAATGCCGGTACATGCCCATCGCGCGGTCCCCGACAGGAACGGGGCGAAAACAGCACGGAACGACGCGTCGGATTCATTGGCAAAAGAGGAGATACACATGAGTGCCGTACATCCGTCCACATCACATCTTCCCGGTGAGACGACCGGGACCAGCGAGCGAGCGCCGCAGCGGCTGGCCGCCCCGGTGCTCGCCTTCGACCTCGCGCACGAGGTGGCGCGGTTGCACGAACAGGCCGTGTGGCAGGACGGTGACCGCAACGCGAAGACGCTGGTCAAGGAGCCCGATTTCCGCATCGTCCTCATCGCGCTGCGAGCGGGCGCCCGGATGGAGGAACACCGGGCGGCGGGGCGGATCAGCGTCCAGACGCTGGCGGGGCATGTGCGCCTGCACACCGCCGGGACCAACGTCGATCTGCCGGTCGGGCGGCTGGTGAGCCTGGAACGCGATGTGCCGCACGCTGTCGAGGCGCTGGAAGAGAGCGCGTTCCTGCTGACGATCGCCTGGCAAGGGGCACACGATGATCCGGCGGGGCGAGGGGGACATTCGGGATGATGTACCGGGCGCGAGGGCGCGATGAATCATGTCGCGTGGATGGGTGCGGCAACACACCGGGTCCAGCGGGGGGCAATGGCGCCCCACAATGTGTGCCGGTGCGGGTGCAAGGAGCAAGAACATGGATAGCGACCGCAACTTTCGCCTGTTGATCGCGATGATCGTGATTCCCTCGTTGCTGGTCGTTGGCGGCTTCTCGCTCGTCGCGGGCGGCGTCATCGGCGGCAACAAAGGCACGTCCCGAGTCGCCCCGAACGCGAACGGTGGCCTTTCACTGGCG
>JBBRLR010000134.1:0-12276 GCA_038231255.1 Thermomicrobiales bacterium
ATCGTGCGGGCATGGGCGAGGCGATGGATCATTGCCGCTTCGTCGTCGGCGAGGGGGCGCAAGGTCAAGCGTCTCGGCATCGGGAACCTCCTTGTCGGCTCCCCACTATCCTACAATGGACTTCCCGGATGCACCACTTAGTCCTCAGGCAGCCCCCTTCCACTCACACCCTAACACACAGACGAGGTATGCACCGGCAATGGTTAATTGTCGTTCATCACCCGAGATCACAGGCTAGGTCGCGCACGTTCTAGCCCACCTCGACGAGCGCGGCCAGATTCGTGAGGGCCATCTGCCAGCCGGTCTCGTTGTCGGCGGTCGACACACCGGGCGGTAGCCCATCGTGCACGCCGATCAGATCGGTGCCGCCATCGGCATCGACGAGCGTGATCGTAATGGTCATCGCACCCCGGAGCGCCGGATCGGTCGCCTCGAACTCGTCCACTTCGACGATCTGCTCGTCGGGCACGAGTTTGACGAAGCGGCCCGTGTACGTGTCGGTGTGCGCGGTCGTCTTGCCGGTCCCCGTCGGCGCGTCGTAGGTGAGCGAGATGCGGATCGCGCCGCCTTCGCGCGCGTCGAACTCGTGCACATGGCAGGTCATGCCATCCGGCACTTTCCACTTTGCGACCGCGCGCGCGTCAAGAAGCGTGCGATAGACGAGAGCGCGGGGCGCGTGTATGTGGCGACTGATACGGGTCGAGCGCATGACACCATGTCCTTTCTGCAATGCCGAGCCCCCGGTGGTATTCGGCTTTCATCATGATAGTCGGTCCAATGCGTCGAAAATCGACAAAACGGCGACGGCTGGTCCCCTCCGTCGACCCTGACGCGCTGGCCTTCGGCGCGGCGAATCTGCGTGCCTGCAGCCGAACGCGAACGCGCGACCCGGAGCATCACCGTTGGCGGCCATGCCATGCTGGGCAGCGACGCATCGGCCCGATCTGCCCGCGACGCGTTCGTCTGCGGCCTTGGCGACGACCATGGCATGATGCCCGAAGCGGCGGCGCCGATGTGACCCCCCGACGTTTTTGTGCTCTCCAGATAGCGCGAGGCCCTCGCCGCTTCGTGGACGCGACGAAGCGGAAAGAGTGTCTCTCCGCGCGATTCGACCGCCGGTCGGTACGCCCGACGCGGGCGAGGCGCCGGGGTGTCACATTTCGCCGTCCCAATCCGTCCCCTGTGCAGCGCCGGCATCCATGGCCGGCGACGGAGGAGAGCCGGACGGTTTCCGGCGAAGCACCGGCCCGTGGCGTGTCCAATCGGCGCGCGATCGCGCGCATCGCCACCGCCGGATCGTCGCATGAAGGGACTACGCCGATGGGCATCGAAAACACCTACGAGAAGAACGCGATCATCACCAGCCTCGACTTCATGGTCAATTGGGCGCGCCGCTCCTCGCTCTGGCCGCTGCAATTCGGCCTCGCCTGCTGCGGCATGGAGATGATATCCGCCTCGATGCCCCGCTTCGATGTCTCGGAGCGATTCGGGATGCTCTACCGCTCCTCCCCCCGGCAGGCGGACCTGATGATTGTGGCTGGCACGGTGACCAAGAAGATGGCGCCGATCCTCCGCACCCTCTACGACCAGATGCCCGACCCCAAATGGGTGCTCTCGATGGGCTCGTGCGCCAACGTCGGCGGCCCGTTCGACACCTACGCCGTCGTGCAGGGCGTGGATGCCGTCGTGCCCGTCGATGTCTACGTGCCGGGCTGCCCGCCGACCCCGGAAGCGCTGGCGTACGGCATCCTGGCGCTGCAAAACAAGATCATCAAGAACGAGACGTTCGCGAAGAAGCCGCGCAATCGCCGCGACATCGGTCGGATGGCTCCCGTGCGCGGGCACGGCGAGCCGACAGTGGTACAGGGGGTTTAAGATGGATATCTTCGTGACGGGCGCGACCGGCGTTCTCGGCTGTGCGACCGTGCCGATGCTGGTCGCCGCGGGGCATCGCGTGCGCGGGCTCGCGCGCTCCGAAGGGAATGCGGCGCTGCTTCGCGAGATGGGCGCGGAATCGGTGACGGCCGATCTCTTCGATGCCGACGCGCTCCGGCCGGTGGTCGCGGGGTGCGATGCGATCCTCCACCTCGCCACGCATATCCCGCCGACCAACAAAGCGGGGCGCCTGCCCGCGTGGCGGGAGAACGACCACATCCGCCGCGAGGGGACGCGGGCGCTCGTCGCGGCCGCCCTCGCGACCGGCGTCGGCACGTTCATCTATCCGAGCATCGTCTATGTCTATCCGGACAGCGGCGACCGATGGACTGACGCCGATACGACCCCGGTGGAACCGCACGCGCTGCAGCAATCCACGCTCGATGCGGAAGCGATGATCGCAGGGTTCGCGGGGGACGATCGTCGGGGGATTACCCTGCGCATGGGGACGCTCTACGGCCCGGAGTCACCGGCGGCGCTGGAACAACTTCGCTATGCACGTTGGGGGATCGCGGCCTTCCCCGGCCCGCGCGATGCCTACCTGCCGATGATCTGGGTCCAGGACGCGGCCGCCGCGCTGGTCGCGGCACTGGCACACGCGCCCTCGGGGGTCTACGATGTCGTGGATGATGAGCCGCCCACGCGCGACGAGCTCTTCACGGCCATGGCGCAGAGCGTCGGGAAGCCCCGCTTGCACCGCCTTCCCGGCGCGGTTGTCCGGCTGTTCGCCGGCGTCGCGATGGACATGCTGAGCCGGAGCTGGCGCGTATCGAATCGCCGCTTCAAGGAGGTCGCCGACTGGACGCCGACAGTGCCGAACGCGCGCGTGGGCTGGGAACGGATCGCCGATGCCGCCCGGGTCGTCGCCGCGCGCCCGTCGCGCCCGTTCGGGCGACGCTCGAGAAGGGAAGCACGACGCGATGCAGCGACAGAACATACCGCCCGGCGCGGCCCGCGAGGCGATCCTTGGCTATTCCCGGGCCGTGCGGGTCGGCAACCGCGTGCACGTCGCTGGGACGACCGCCACCGACGCGCGGGGGGGCGTGGTCGGCGTCGGCGACCCCTACGCGCAGACGGTGCGCGCCCTCGCGAACATCGAGTGGGCGCTGCGCCAGGTCGGGGCGCGGTTGCGGGATGTCGTGCGCACCGGGCTCTTCGTCGTCGACATCGAGGATTGGCGGCGGATTGCCGAGGCGCACGGCGAGGTATTTCGGGAAATCCGCTCGGCGACGACGATGATCGAGGTGCGCCGATTGATCGATCCGGCGATGCTGATCGAGATCGAGGCGGAGGCCGTAATTCCGGAGTAAATGCGAGTGAACCGCGCTTCGACCGCGCGGTTCACTATCTGGGGTGCGCAATGAACCACGACACCGGTACCGACAATCGACCCGCGCAGGCGGGCGACGCCTTCGCCACCTCCCGGCCACTGCTCTTCTCGATCGCCTACCGGATGCTCGGCAGCGTGATGGACGCGGAGGACATCGTGCAGGACGCCTTCCTCCGCTGGAAACAGCGCGACCCGGAGGCGGTCGCCACCCCGAAGGCCTACCTCACCGCGACGGTGACCCATTTGTGTATCGACCATCTGCGGCTCGCGCGCGTGCGGCGCGAGGAGTATGTCGGTTCCTGGCTCCCTGAGCCGCTCATCATCGATGAGCGCGCCGTCGACGCCGACCCGGTCGTGCTCGCCGAGTCGCTCTCGCTGGGCTTCCTGGCGCTCCTGGAGCAGCTGAGCCCGGTCGAGCGCGCGGTCTTCCTCCTGCACGAGGTCTTCGGCTACCCGCTCGACGAGATCGCCAGGATAGTCGGGAAGAGCGGCGCGAACTGTCGGCAGATTGCCCGGCGCGCGCGGGAGCACCTGCATGCGCCTGGGCCGCGCTTCGTCGCCGAGCCCGAGCAGCAGGAACGCCTCACGCACCAGTTCATGGAGACCTGCGCGAGCGGCGACGTGCCGGCGTTGGTGGCGATGCTCGCCGCCGACGTCATCCTGTACGCGGACGGCGGCGGCAAGGCGACTGCGGCGCGCCGACCGATCCATGGCGCGGACGATGTGGCGCGGTTCCTGATCGGGATTCGCAAGTTCGCGCCGCCGGGTATGGTGCTACGCGTGACGCCGGTCAATGGCCAGCCGGCACTCGTCTGCGCGGTGGACGGCCGCCCGGTGAGTGTGTTCGCGCTCGAACTCGCGGACGGGCGCATCCGCACAGTGCGTGTGATCGTCAACCCCGAGAAGTTCCACGGCCTCGCGCCCCTCCATCGCGTGGCGGAATCGGCACACGACGAAGACGACGGTGACGGAGAGCATGGCCCATCCCCCTTCCTTCCGGGGGAAGGGGGATGGTAAGCGTAAAAGGATCGGGCGTGCGATGATGAGCAGATTCGGGGACATCGCGCAGTACCTGACGGCGAACGGATATGCGGTCGTCCGCTACAATAAGCATTACATCACCGGCCCGGGCGACCAGCAGAATCCCAGCGTCACAGCGACGTTCTACTCGCTCCCGCAGAAGCAACTGCTCGCGGACACGGTCTACCAGAGCGAGCGCGCGCGCATGAATCCGCGCGTGGACCCGAAGCGGATCGTCCTCTGCGGCTGGAGCGAGGGGACGCCGCACGCGACACAACTCGCGCTCATGCATCCCGAAATCGCGGGGATCATCCTCCAGGGTCCCGTCGCGGGGACATCGGCGGAAACGTTTCGGTATCAGTTGCTCGATGTTGGCGTCGGCTTCCGGCGCGATGTCGCGGACACGAACAAGGATGGTGCAGTGACGCGGGAGGGAGTGTTCGGCGCGCTCCGGAGCAGTCCCGGCACGACGTCGGGCTTCGCCGCCGCCTTGGCGCTCAACCTGTCGCAGACTGCGTCGTCCGCGTCACCGACGGCAGCCCCCGCGTCAAATGCCCCCGATTGAATGCACAGAGGGACAAGAACGGCGACGGCAAACTCGATATCGCGGGCGAGATCGTCCCATCCTTCCGGGACTTCTTCGCGAACTTCGACCAGAACGCGCAAAACTCGCCCTATGACGCGTACACATCGGACAAAGTGCTGCCGATCGTCAGCAGTCTGCCGGGATACAAAGGCCGGGTGCTACTTCTGCAGGGAGGTCGCGACGCGAATGTCGATCCCGCCGGCGCCAAGCGGATCGACGACGCCCGCGCCGCCGCGAATCCCCCGGATCACACGCTGATCGCGTACCCGAACCTCGGCCACTTGCTCGGGCAGACGGCGGCGGGCGACGCGGTCAACTCCCGGCCGACTGACTCGAAGCCGCTCGGCGCCGCCGCCCGGCTCGATTAACGGTTCAAGAAGTAAGTTTGCGCTCGATCGCCCGTGCCAATGCGTCGAAGAGGGAGCGGAGGGCCTGCGCCGTCGCGGGGTCCGATACCGCGCCATCGGCGTCCATCTTCGTGCGGACGAGCGGGATGCTGAGCGTTGCGCCGTCCGCGACCACGGCGTTGACGGCGGTCAGTGTCAGCAGGAGCGATGCGTGCGCCCGTTCCCCGCCCGTCGGATACGGGGAGGCGCTGAGTGCGGCGACCGGCTTGCCGACGAACTCACCCGACGAGACGATCCAGTCGAAGGCATTTTTCAGTGATCCCGGCATCCCGAAGGCGTACTCCGGCGTGCAGATCAGCACGCCATCGGCCGCGCGGAGCAGCCCGCGGAACGTCGCGACGGACGGGCGCGCAGGGTCGCCGTCGCGGTCCGGGCTGAAATGCGGGAGGTCGCCCAACCCGCTATAGACGGTGACCGCCATCTCCTCGGGGGCGAGTGCGGCGATCGCGCGGACAAGGGTCGTTACCGTCCCACTGGTTTGCAGACTCCCAGAAATTGCTAGGATATGCACAGGCTATTCCCTCTCTCTTATCTACCGATATGGCGATCGCTCTCGCCGTACCCCGGCGCATGTAGCCGGTATGTTCGTGAGGGCCTTCGCGGAACGACACGCGACAGGCGGGCGAAGGGCAGAACCCCCGATATCTTAAAGAGATCCTACCGCGTCACTTCGGTGCTGCACCGTAACATGGTTCTCTCGCCGGTGAGCAAGAGAGACAAGATATGCTCGCAGATCCGGCGCAGAGGCCCTGGGCGACGCCGTAGGGCCCCTTTTCGTCACTTGCGCGCGGTCGGAACTTGGTGGGCACGCCGGTCCTGTGACGCCCATCACACGCCCGACGATTGCGCCCATGCATCGAACTCCTCGAGTGCCCGCCACACCTTTGGCGCGCCGAACTCGGCGAGGAAGCGCAACACGTCGCGCACCTGCTCGCGCGTCGCCCCGCTCGCCGAAGCGAGGTCCAGATGCATCCGGAACGGGCCGCCCAGCGTCCCCTCGCAGACATCGACCGCGAGGGACAGATACGCCCGTTCCTTGTCCGTCAGGCCGGGGCGCCCCCAGATCGCGCGCATCTGCCCCGCCACGAACTCCCCGTAGAACGGATCGAGAGTGGCGATCGCCTTTGAGACGCTCGCCGGGGCAATGGATGCATTCTCCGCGCGCGGCGCGGCGCTCCGACTCCGATACCGATCCTGCTCGTCGAAGGCGGCGTAGACGTCGCGCAAGCGGACGAGCGCCTCGAGGGACTTGACGTAGCCCGCCTCCGGCGCGAGATGGATGAGCACCTCCTTCACGGCGTCGCGGTCGGCGCCGTTTGCCAGTGCCACATCGACGTGCATCTGGAACGGCAGGCCCAGCGTCTGGGCGCAGACGTCGCTCGCGATGCAGAGGAACGCGCATTCTTTCGGGGTCAGCCCGGCGAGGCCCCACATCGCGGCGCCGACTGCCTCAGCCAGCGCGCCGAAGTCGCGATCCAGCGCGTAGATACCCCCATTTACCTGAGGATCGCTCGGTCCTTTCATGGTGATACCATTCCTTTCTCTGGCCGCGCATCGCGACAGCCAGTTAAGATCGACTATCGAAGGCTCGCGGGAGCTGGAAGAGGCGCAGTCGGAGCGCGTCCAGGAGACGATCCGGGACGACCCGCGGCAGGAGCGTGAGGAGCGCGGCGTCCTTGCCCACGGGATAGCGGGCCCGCGGAGCGCGCGCCGTGAGCGCGCGGAGCACTGCACCGGCAACAACGTCCGGCGGGCTGCCCTCTCGCTCCCGCGCCGCCGATATCCGCAGGAAGCGGCGGAAGGAGTCGCCATACCACCGGCGCCCGTCGGGCGGGAGCTGATCGAGGGCAGATTCGCCGCGCTGCACGAGCTTGTCGACCGCCGGGGTGAGGATCGACGCAGGCGCGATCAGGCAGACATGGATTCCGAACGGAAAGAGCTCCATACGCAGCGCGTCGTTGAAGGCCTCCACCGCATGCTTCGAGCCACAGAGCGCGCCGCCGAACGGCATGGTGATCCTGCCACCTACCGAGCCGATGTTGATGATGCGCCCCCGGGCCTGGCGGATGAGTGGAAGGAATGCCTGCGTCGTCGCGAGCGGGCCGATGGTATTGACCGCGAAGTGTGCGCGCACATCGTCGAGCGACATGCACTCGAGCGGCCCGGCGATGCCGATGCCGGCGTTATTCACCAACCCCGCAAGCCCGTCCGCCCCGACCTCCCGCGCGACGACATCCCGGGCGCAGGCGATGGAATACGCGTCGGTCACATCGATAGTGAGGGGCGTGAGAAGGGGGGAGGCGACGCGCTGAAGCGCGATGGCGTCATCGGGGGATCGGACCCCGGCGAAGACGCGGAATCCCGCTCGGTCCAGGGCGAGGGCGCTGGCGTGGCCAATGCCCGACGATGCGCCGGTGATCACGATATCCCCACGCGGCGAATGTGCCATGTGTGTCTCACGATGTTGCATGGTGTGCCTCCTCATTTTCTCGATTCGGGGATGCCGCCTACGTGGCGCTCTCCAGATATGCCGCGACAATCTGCGCGATGCGTTCCGGGCCGTGATGGGACTGGACCTGCTCGCCACCGAGCAGCCGTGACGGCCCGCGCCGGTTCAGTCGCGTCCATTCGGATCGTGCATGATGCCCTCGCTTTCTTTGCGATACCTTCGGCGGTTCACCGCCTCTGCGACGGATCGCGGATCATGGGGCCGAGGTCGGCGGGCCAGATGCTATGTGTCGGCGTCCAGCCGAGCTGCCGACGCGCCGCGTCGCTCGTGCAGCGGTAGGACGGCGGCAGGGGGCGCGCGGGGTCGCGGGGTGGCGGCGCGACGCCGAGCAGCGCGGCGAGCCGGTCGTCGTAGTCTCCCTCGCGGATCGGTTCGGCCACGACATTGAACGTCGAGCCGCCGGGCGCGGAGGCGAGCGACAGCGCGACCGCCGTCGCCATGTCGGCGACGTGGATCGGCGAAATCCAGTTACTCCCATCGCCGGGGACGGTGACCTTGCCCGCGCGGAGATTGGCGATCAGCGACCCCTGGAAGGTGCCTGGACCGACGAATCGGCCGGCGCGAAGGATGCACCACGCCATCCGGTCGGTCGGCGCGGCGCGCACCATCGCCTCCATCGCGATCACCGGCGCGCAGATATCTGCGCGGGCGGGGGAATCGTCGAGCGACGTCGCTTCGTCGAGCCAGCGGTCGCCGCCGTCCGGGTAAGCCAGGACGATACTCTCTTGAGCATAGTGCCGTACGCCCGCCGCGAGCGATGCATCGAGCAGACGGCGCGTGCCCTCGGTGCGGAGCCGCGTGTTCACCTCCCACGCGCCGGGTGCGGAGAAATCGCGCGGGATCGCCGTCGCGATGTGGACCGCCGCGTCGCATCCGGCGAGGGCGGCGACGAGAGACGCCGCGTCGCCCGCGAGGAGGTCGCCGGGCGCGACCTCGACCGCATCGCCGAAGATTGTCCGGGCCGTATCCGGGTGGCGGGCGAGGAGACGCACCGCGTGCCCCTGCGCGATTAGGAGAGGGATGAGCGAGCGCCCGAGGACGCCCGTACCGCCGACGATAAAAACGTGCATCAGTGACCTCGCTTTCGAGGCGCCCTGAGGCTCCTCGACGACGGCGACTGCCGCTTGCGGTATGCCGCGTGACTGCCTCCGATAGTAAGGACGGGTCGCGCCCGTCGAATGTGAAACCCCAGCCCACCGGGGCACTCGGCCATCAGGTCGGTGGCCGAGTGCCCCGAGGTTCTCAGCCCCATTTCGTCACTTGACGACGTTCATGTACAGATCGACCAACTCCCGGATCCGTTCCGCGTCGGGTGGGCGCGGCGGCTCGTCTCCCAGGAAAAGCCCGTCGATGATGGTGTACGTGAGCAATGATCCGACGAACATGCGCGCCATCGCATCGAAGTTGCCGTCTTGGATCACCCCGTTGGCGCGCGCCCGGTCGAGCAGCATGGCGATGCTCCTCATCGCCTGCTCCGGGACGGTGGCGCGAAAGAGGGTACTCAGCTGCGGGAAGCGGGGCGCCTCGGCGATGATCGTCCGCACAAGCGCGAGATATTCCGGCTGCATCGAGACCGCGATGATGCTCTGCGCCAGCGTGTGAAGGATTCGATGCAAGGCCGCAGGGCTCTCGGGTGACGCCCCATCCATGTGCGCGAAAGGGCTTTGCGGGCTGTCAACCGTCATTTGCCGCAGGACGTCTTCAAAGAGCTCCTCCTTGCTCGGGTAGTAGGCATAGAGTGTCTGCTTGGAGACCCCCGCCTCGGCGGCGATCGCGTCGGTGCTCGCGCCGGCGAACCCCCGCTGGAGGAAGAGTCGCCGGGCCCCGGCGCGGATCTGCGCGCGCTTCATCTCCATCCGGGCTGTCCGCGTTCCTGTCGTAGCTACCATACTAACCCCCGTCATCGTACCGTACCGTACGGTTTGATTATTACATGAGAGAGGAGCGCTGTCAAGCATACGAGGCGTTTCAGATTTCAGCTGGATGTAAAAGCGGACCGTTGGGCCCCGCTGGGTTGGCGCCGCGCAACGCTATCCAAGCGCGAGAACCTCACCTTATAGCCATCACGACCATTTACAGAGGGTCCCGAGTAGCGTGAGGCCATTCGGGCAGATGGCGAGGCTCGCCAGCAGCAGGGTCGCGTCGCTGGACGACACAACCTCCTCTGTTAGAGCGGTTTTCACTGTGATTGAGCCGAGGGCGGCGGGTAGCCGCAGGCGGTGAACCAGCCGATCGCATCCGTGGGCGTCACCGTCACCAACGCCGCCGTGATCGCCGCCTCCAACGCCTCGCGCGTCCGCGCCTCCGCCTGCCGTAGGAACGCCTTGATCTTGCTGAACGCCTGTTCCATCGGGGTGAAATCGGGCGAGTAGGCGGGGATGCTGCCCAGAGGGCGCCCGACCAGCCGGCATTGCGCCCCTGCGATGAGCGGCGCTACCCGCTTGTCCTTATGCACGCTCAGATTGTCCATCACCACGATCTGTCCCGGCACCAGCGTCGGCACGAGCAAATGCGTCAGATAGGCGACGAAGGCGTCCGCGTCCGCCGCCCCTTCCAGCGTCATTGTCGCTCCGATGCCCGCGTGCGTCAGCGCCGCGATCAGCGTCGTGTTCTTGCCGTGGTTGCGCGGCGCCGCCCCGTACGCCCGCTGCCCGCGCGGTGCCCGGCTGGTGCGCGGGGTCATATTGGTCTGCGCGCCGCTCTCGTCCACGAACACCAAACGGGTGGCCGCCCACAGCGCGCTCATCGCCCGCCATGCCGCCCGCGCCGCCTCGTCTCGCTCCGTCGCGATCAGCGACTTTTTTTCACCGTCCACCCGAGGCGCCGCTGGGCGCGGCACCTCGTGCTCGCGCTGACCGCGACGCCCGTCTCCTCCCTCCACCGCACGCAATACTCGGCGAGCGTCGCATCGGGATCGGCAGCGAGCAACGCACGGAGTCGCTCATCGGCCTCCGCCGGGATGGCGCGTGCCTTGCCGGGATGCCGCCGCGCCGCGAGCGTGCCGATGGTACGCCATTGCCGGACATAGCGCTTGACGCTGGCGAGGCTGACGGCGAAGCGGGCGGCGACGGTCGGCGGCGACTGCCCGTTCTCGACCGCTGTAACGATGCGTTGACGGAGATCCTCACTCTATGCGTGCATCCCCACAGTCTCGCATCGGCTCTATCACATTGCAAACCGCTCTAGTGCGCCGACGAGGCCGAGGATGAGGGTCACTGGGAGGTCGGCACGCGGCGGCTGCAGGCGACGGCGAATGAGCGCAACGTATATTATATTGCCAATGGTGAGCCCGATCCCGATCCAGGCAGCAATGCTCAGTAGAAGGTGGATATCAGCCTTTTCGCGCATAGGAGATGCCTTCCTCAATTCGCTGATGGAGTTGGCCACTTCTCGTTGCCGAATACAATTAGTGCGACCGCGATGGAATCCGCTTCTCAAGCGCTGTGAGGCGATACGCGAGCGAAGCACACTGGTTTGGTGACACTGATTGCTCAGAGACGGCGACTGAGAGGCGCTAACGATAGCTTGCAGAGCGAGTTGTGTGAGCGCCTGGCTGCCGAGGAGTGCGATGTCGGCCGGATAATGGTCGAGATCGAGGTGCTCGTGTCGCACTCCCGAGGATGCTGTAAGAGTCCTGCGCCATCGGCCGATATATTTGATCTCTACATCCTCGCTCTTATAATCCCATTGCGTGGCCGACAGGACAAGGCGCTCGCTCCGCTATTGCTCATCAGCACTGATCGGCAAGCGTAGGATCTCACCCAGTTCCTCCACTCCCGCGACCGTCGTCGGGTTGAGCCAGACTTGGAGGTGACCGATGCCGATCGCCGCGAACGCTCGGAAGGTTTCTGCGATCTCTTCCACCGTCTCGGAGATCGGCCGCCCACCCCGCCCCGGATTCCATTCCGGGTAGTCCGGCGGATAGGGGATCGCGCCTGGCAGTTCCACCGGCATCCCGACACTGCGGCCGCGCGTCCCGGGGTCGCGCCCCACCTCTCTACATGCCGCGTCGACCGATGGGAGGAGCGCGGCGGTGCCCGCGACGCCGTTGCCTACCCGGCCCCACGCCCAGGGGGCATCCGGCGTTGATCCCTTCGATCGTGTATGTCTCCTGCTTGGCGATCGAGATCTGGTGCCACGCCGCATCCGGCCATACTGCCCAGAGATACGGTATTGGTTGTCAAGCAGCAGCCAGTGCGGGATCGACGATTCGATACTTCGACTGATACCGCTGTCGCTTTGTCACCAGCGCCCACGCCAGATGCAACAGCTTGCGTGCCGCCGCGCAGCGTGCCATCTTGCTCGGCTTGCCCGCCGCGTGCAAGCGATCATAGAACGCCTTGAGTGCCGGGTTGTAGATTCCGACGGAGAAGTGGTACGGAGGTAGGGGGCGCGCCGGGATAAATGTGGTACACGCTGCCGATGCTGTCGTACAACCCAGTCGTAGTGACTGGGAGGAAAGGTGTTACGACAGATGGAACGCGGCACG
>JBBRLR010000135.1:0-12248 GCA_038231255.1 Thermomicrobiales bacterium
CGGCGTAGACCCCCGCCTTGAGCGTCCCCTTCATCATCTCCCGCCGCGACAAACCGTGACCGCGTTCCTCGTGCTCCAACTCGTCCCCCTTCATGTCCGTACACCGACGACACGCTCACTCAAAAGAACGGGCGGAACGCCACCCGGTTGTGCCTCACCGCCCCGGCGGGAGCGGGGCAGGGGCGGTGAGGGCGGGCGCACCCGCCGCTCCTGCCGGTGGTGCGGTCGCCCCGCTCGGTCGGGCGGCGGGGGCGGGGGCGGGCTGGATGCCGAGCGGCGTCGGCGGCGTGACGCTCACCGTCGTCGTCCCGCTTACCCCATTGAGCGTCGCGGTGAGCGTCACCGGGCCACCGGGGCTTTGCCCGGTCACGATGCCCGTCGCATCCACTTTGACGATCGGCGGGTTGCTCGATGACCACTGCACCTGGGTAGTGATGTTCGCCGTCGAGCCGTCGGAGTAGGTGCCGGTGGCGGTCAGTTGGACGCGCTGCCCGACCTTGAGGGCGGCGGGGGGTGGCGTGCTGTTGGGGCCGGTCAGGGCGATGCTCCGCAGCGTCGGTCCGGCGGCGGCGGCGATCGTCAGGGTGTACTGCTGGCTGCCGCTGTTCAGCGCGCTGTCCGTCGCCGTCACCGTGAAGATGGCGGCGCCCGCCGCGCTCGGCGTGCCGGACAGGAGACCGGCCGTCGTCAGTGTCAGCCCGGTCGGCAGGGTGCCGGCGGTGAGGGCGAAGGAGTAGCCCGTGCCGCTGCCGCCCGACGCGGTGATCGTCTGGCTGTAGGCGACGCCGACGGCGCCGTTGGGCAGGGTGGCGGGGCTGAGGATGATCGTCACTGTGGCGACCTGCTGCTCGAAGGCGCCGATGGCGCAGGTGGTTGCGGGGCGGGGGAAGCCGCGCTCATCCTTGCCTGCGACGGGTGCGCCGGGTGGGGCGGTGGTGCTGTTGCAGACGGACGAGTCGCCCGCGCCGATGGCGGGGGAACCGGCGAGCAGGGCGCGGGTCATGACGTGCGAGCCGTCGGGCAGGGGCGTCGTGCCGCCGTTATCCTTGAGCGTGTCGAGCAGGGGGTTGACGTTCTGTAGATCGCTGGCGACGAAGCCGCTGCCGCCGGTGGTGTTGCCGATCAGGTTGTGGCCCTGGCTGACGACCGCGCCGCTGATGTCGGGGCTAGTTGGGGCGGTGTTGGTCGCGATGATCGTATTCGTCAGATTCACCGTGCCACCGTTGCTGTTGGCGATGCCACCGCCGCCGAAGGAGCCTACGCTGTTGCCGGCAAGGGTGCTGTTCGTCACCGTCAGCGTGCCGCCGTAGTTCTCGATGCCGCCGCCGCCGGTTGCGCTGTTGCCCGAGAAGGTACTATTCGTCACCGCTAGCGTGCCATCGTTCTCGATGCCACCGCCGGTGCTGCCGAGGCCGCTGATGTTCCCGCTGTTGCCGGAGAAGGTGCTGTTCGTCACGGTCAACGTGCCGCCGTTGAAGATACCGCCGCCGTTGCCGTTGGTCGTGCTGTTGCCGGAGAGAGTGCTATTCGTCATCGTCACTGTGCCGCCGCTACTGGCGATACCGCCGCCGCCGCTCGCGCTGTTGCCGGAAAGGGTGCTGTTCGTTACCGTCAGCGTGCCATTGAAGTTGTAGAGGCCGCCGCCATCGAAGCCGCTTGTGCTGTTGCGGGCGAGGGTGCTGCTCGTCACCGTCATCGTGCCACTTAGGTTGTAGATGCCGCCGCCTGAGCGACCAGTCGCGCGGTTGTCGGTAAAGGTACTATTCGACACCGCCAGTGACACGCCGCCGCCGGGGAGGCTTGCAACGTTACAGATGCCGCCGCCGCCCTCGCCGCTGAAGCCGGGACCGTCGGTCGCGCTGTTGCCGGAGAAGGTGCTACTCGTCACCGTCGCCGTATTACCATTATTGTAGAGGCCGCCGCCAACGACCGCACTGTTGCCGGAGAGGGTATTATTCGTCATGGTCAGCGTGCCATTGGTGGCGATGCCGGTGGAGAGGTTGATGCTGGAATCGTTGGAGATAGCGCCGCCGAAGGTCGCGCTGTTGCCGGAGAGGGTGGTGTTCGTCACCGTCAGCATGCCAAAGTTCTCGATGCCGCCACCCTCGCCGCTGAAGCCGGGACCGTCGGTCGCGCTGTTGCCAGAGAAGGTGCTACTCGTCACCATCATCGTGCCGCCGCCCTCATTGGCGATGCCGCCGCCGAAGGTCGCGCTGTTGCCGGAGAGGGTGCTGCTCGTCACCGTCAGCATGCCAAAGTTCTCGATGCCGCCGCCGGAGGCGGCCAAACCGGTGCTCACATTGTTGCCGGAAAGGGTGCTGCTCGTCACCGTCAGCATGCCAAAGTTCTCGATGCCGCCGCCGCCAAGGACCGCAAAGTTGCTGGAGAGGGTGCTGTTCGTCACTGTCAGCGTGCTGCCTGAGGCATTGTAGATGCCGCCGCCCGGACGGAACGCCCGGTTGCCGGAGAGGGTGCTGCTGGTCACCGTCAGCGTGCCATTATTCTGGATACCGCCGCCCTCCTGGCCGAGACCGCCGACCGTGTGCCCATTGGCGATAGTCAGGTTGCTGATGCTCACCACACCACTGTTGATCGTGAAGACGCGGTACGTCGCGGTATTCGGCGTCGCTGCCGCCTGCACCGTCACGCTGTGCCCGACGCCATCAATCGTCACGTTACGCGTCAGCGTCAGCGTGCTGCCGAGCGTGATTGCACCCGCGCCCGTACAATCCTGATTGAAGCCGATGATGTCCCCGCTCCCCGCCGCTCCGATCACGACGCGCAGGGAGCCCGCGCTGCCGTCATCGAGACAGTTCGTCACCGCGAGGTTCGCGGCGGAGACCTGCTCCATGTGGAGGGAGAGCGCGAGAACGCACGCCACCGCGCACAGTCCGATGGCGATCCCCCGCCCGATCCGCCGCGCTCGCGTCTGCGGCACGCCCTCGTCCCGCGCGTCGTGTCGTCGGTCGGGTGCGGGTGCGGGTGCGTCGAGGAAGGGCCGGGGTGCGCGCATCGTCGTACTCCTTTATCGCCAGGGCTACGCGGCGCCTGACATCGTGCGGGGATCGCGACCGACCCCGTCATCGTCCGTCGCGCTAGGGCCGTCGCGGCGGGAGCGGGTTTGGTACGCCACTGACCGGGACGGTTGGCCGCAGTTGCGGCGGCAGGGGCGCGGGCTGGCCGACCGGGGCTGGGCCGGGACGTGGCGGGGGCAGCGGCAACGGGTTCGGGATACTCGGCGCGCCGAAGACGTACGCCGCACCCTGATTGGTGTTCGCGCCGACCTGTTTGCGATACGCCCCGACAATCACCCACGCCCCGTCGCCGCTCATCCCCACCGCGTCGCCGAATTCGTCGTTGGGCGCGCCATCGCTCGCGGTCAGCCGCTGCTCCGTGGCATAGTTCGCCCCACTGTAGACGTATGCCTCGCCCTGCTGCACATTCGTGCCGACCTGCTTGCGATCAGCCCCGACGATCACCTTCGTGCCGTCGCTGCTGATCGCCACCGTGCCGCCGAAATAATTGCTTGCCGCGCCGTCGCTGGCGACGAGTTTCTTCTCGGTCCCGTAATTCGTCCCA
This sequence comes from Thermomicrobiales bacterium, assembly GCA_038231255.1. GTDB lineage: Bacteria > Chloroflexota > Chloroflexia > Thermomicrobiales > JALYUS01 > JALYUS01. The sequence continues at coordinate 3,580 of JBBRLR010000135.1, forward strand.
CTGTAGACGTATGCCGCGCCTTGGGAATCATTCATCCCGACGGTCTTGATCGATACCCCGACGATCACGCGCGCGCCGTCGCCGCTGATCGCCACTGCGTTGCCGAATGCATCGCCGATTAGGCCGTCGCTCTCACTCAGCCGCTGCTCGGTGGCGTAGTTCGTGCCGCTGTAGATATATGCCGCACCTTGTTGAGAATTTCCCCCGACTTGCTTGCCAATGGCCCCGACGACCACTTTCGTGCCGTCCCCACTCATCGCCACGGCGGTGCCGAATGCATCGCCGGCCGCGTGGTCGCTGGCGACGAGTTTCTTCTCGGTTCCGTAATTCGTGCCGCTGTAGATGTACGCCCCACCTTGGGAATTAGTCTGGAAGAAGGAGCTTGGCGCCCCGACGATCACGCGCGTGCCGTCGCCGCTCATTCCCACCGTGCGGCCGAAGTTATCGTCGGCCACCCCGTTGCTTGCCGTCAGTTCCTTCTCGGTTCCGTAGTTTGTCCCGCTGTAGACGTATACTGCACCCTGCCGGGATCCCATGCCCACATTCTTGTCGTACGCCCCAACAACCACCCGCGTTCCGTCGGTACTGATCGCTACCGCGCTGCCGAAGTAATCGTCGGACGCCCCGTCACTGGCGGTCAGTTTCTTTTCCGTGGCGTAGTTCGCCCCGCTGTAGACGTACGCCTCGCCCTGCCGGGAGTTCACATTCACACCTTTGAAGTACGCTCCGACGATGACGCGCGTGCCGTCGCCGCTCATCGCCACCGCGTAGCCGAAGGAATCGGAGGCCGCCCCGTCGCTCGCGGTCAGTCGCTTCTGCTCAACCAGCGGGTCCACCGTCACCGGGTAGACCGCTCTGGCGAGGTCGGCACGAATGGCGATCGTGCCTCCCGCTGCCTCCAGCCCTGCGGGCAGTTGCCGCCCCGTCGCGTCCGTCACCCGCAGATGCCCGTACGCCCACTCCTTGCCATCCGGCAGGGTCAGCGTCACGTCGCCGCCATCGAGACGCGGCGTCGCGTTCCCCCCCGTCGCCACTCTCAGCGTGAACGCATCGCCCGACATCGGCGGCGCGGCGAGGGTGAAGCCCTGCTCCACACCGAGCGGCCCATTGAGGTACCACTCCGTCAGATTGCCCCGCCGATACTCCACCCGCTGGCCCGCAATGACCGGCACGACGCCGGGTGCGACCGCCTCCTCCCCGATTCCGGCGAGGCGCAGGGTCCAGCGCGCCTCGCCCCGACCCGCGAAGGTGAGGCCGTCCAGTGCAAAAGTCGTCGTCAGGCCGTGTGCAGGATTCATCGTGCGGAGCGTCGTCGCGTCGTCGGGCAGCGTGGCGATGGCGTACGCCGGGTCGTCCGCCGCAAAGGACGCATTGATGCGCGGCAGGAGTGCGGCGGGGATGCGCGCGGTCGCCGCCGGGGCCGGCAGGGTCGGCGGGGATGACGGGCGCGTCTGGAGCCGTGCGAGCGCGGGCAGGGGGGCCGCCAGCATCGTCGCCACCAGCGCCGCCACCACCCATTGCCGCTTCGCACCGCTCGCCCGCATCCTGCCCTCCCGCGTGTTCCTGGTTTCCGCTTCGCCCATTCGTGCTGCCGCGCCCGTCATTCTCGGGCCGTGGAGCACCGCCCCGCCGCACGCATGGCGACACAGACAGTCTGATCTGCCGCACGGGGCAAATCAATACGGAAAAGGACGTATAGAGGCCGATTTGACCGTTAGGGGAAATTGGCGTATGCTGCAATATACCGCGCGCTCACGGAACCACGCCCAACGCATACGACGGCCCCTCGACGGGCCGGGAATGGACCGATGGAACGCCTGCGCCACGCCGATCTCACCGCCCTCCTCGCCGCCTCGCAGGGGCTGCTCGCCTACCGCACCCTCGATACTTTCCCCACAGCGGCGGTGCGCGCCATCGGGCAACTCGTCCCCGGTCTCCGGCACGGCTGCATCGTCTTCGATCTGCGCAGCAAGCGTACCGTCGCCCTCACCAGTGAGCCGCCTGCCGCACTGTCCGTCGGCCTGGAGCAGATTGCGGCGCGCTGCGCGCACGAGCACCCCCTCGTCCTGCCCGCCGCGAGATGCGCGGCGGGCAGACGCACAAGATCTCCGATTTCGTGACGCGCCGGGAGTTCATGCGCACGAGCACCTACGCCGAGGTCTACCGCCCGATTGACGCCCTGGACCAGTTGGGGTTCGAGTTGCCGTCGCCCGATGGCGTCGTGGTCGGCATCGGCGTCAATCGCGGGCGGACGCCCTTCACGGAGCGCGATCGCACCATGCTCGATCTGCTCCGCCCGCAGGTCGCGGCGGCGTACCATGCGGCGCGGATGGGCAGCGCGATGCAGGCCGCGCTCGACGCCTCGGCGCAGGCGGTTGTCGCACTCGACGCGGATGGGCAACCGCGCGTCGTGACGGAGCGGGCGCGAGCGCTGCTGCGTGCGTATTTCCGGCAGACGACGGACGGTGATGCGCTGCCGGACGGATTGGCGGCGTGGGCGCGCAGTCGCCTCCGGCAGTCATGGCCTGACGACGATGTCCCCGCGCCGCCGACCCCGCTGATTGTCGCGGGGGAGGCGGGGCGGCTCGTCGTGCGCCTCGTCACCGCCACGGGGGTGGGCGAGGGAGAGCATCTGCTCCTACTGCACGAGGAGCGCGCCGCACCCTCGGTGGCGATGCTCGCGCCGCTCGACCTCTCCCCACGGGAGGGCGAGGTGCTGCTCTGGGTGATGCGCGGCAAGGCGGACAAGGAGGTCGCCGCGCTCCTCGGCTGCGGTATACGCACGGTGCGCAAACATCTGGAGCACATCTACGCGAAACTGGGCGTGCCGAGCCGCACTGCTGCCGTCAGTCGCGGCTACGCCGTCTGTGCCGAGACCGATCCGCCCGCGTCTTAGAGCGGGGTGTGCATCGTCACCGAAATCCACGCTAAGGAATCCCGGCATCGTGAGGAGGATGCGATTAGCGATGCTTTCCTTTGGGGATGCGGTATCTGCCCCACATGGAACCGGCAACGTGCCGCGACGGGATACATTATGGTAAGGTGCGCGGCGGGTGGGATGCATGGATGCCTGCGGGTCCCCGGGGCTTGTGGGTTTGGAGGGTAGAGTTTTGGGTATGGCAGGGCGTCGGATGAGCGTGGGGATGGTTGCGCTCGTCCTGTTTGGTCTCCTGGCGGCGATGCCGACCGCGTCGGTCTCCGCCGCGTCGGATTACTACGCGGACACGGGCCATTATCTGTACGGCCAGTTCCGCGACTACTGGAACGGCAACGGCGGGCTGTTGCAATACGGCTTCCCGATCACCAAGGTCTTCGACCAGCAATCTGAGGATGGCAAGTCGCATCCGACGCAGTACTTGCAGCGCGCCGTCTTCGAGCAGCACGCCGAGAATAAGGGGACGCAGTTCGAGGTGCTTGGTCGCCGGCTGTCGGCCCTGCAAACGACAGATCGGGCGAAGACCGACCCGAACTTCCAGATAGTCGGCAACCCGAACGACGGGCGGCTCTGGTTTACGCAGACGAACCACACGATCGGCGGCAACGACCCCGGCAACGCCGCGATCCGCGCCTTCTGGGAGAAAGCCGGCAACGGCGACATCCAGCGCAGCGTCCAGATTTTCGGCTACCCGATCTCGGAGCCGTTCGATGAGCAGAACCCGCCCGTGCCCGCCGGTGACGGGCAGACGCACCGCGTCCAGTATTTCGAGCGCTATCGCCTCGAATATCACCCGGAGAATGCCGATCCGTTCAAGGTGCTGCTCGGCCTGCTCGGTGTGACGCAGGCGGACAAGGATAACCTTGATCCGGCCCTCCGCGCACCGGAACCGGCCGGCCGGCCGCAGCCCGACTGCATCGGCCAGGGGCCGTGCGGGGCAGGTAGTAGTCAGCCGCTGGCGCGTAGCTACGCGAATGTCCATGTCGGCGACAACCACGACGGCTACGCCTTCAATGTGGATGCCATCGGTCTCGATGGCGGCAGCAAGGATACGCTGTTCGGCAAGGTTTCCGATGCGCAGTTCGGCTGGATTCGCCAGCAGGTGCGCTGGAGTTCCTACGAACCGGCCAAGGGGCAGTTCGGCAATAATTACGTCGCGCAGCTCGACGCGCTGATCAACGCCGCCGCCGCGAAGGGCGTCAATGTGATGCTCAGCCCGGTCAGTTCACCCGATTGGGTGGGGGCGGGCGGTGGCCTGCCGAAGAATCCGCAGGACTTCGCGGACTTCATCGGCTTCATGGCGAACCGCTACAAGGGCAAGGTCGCCGCGTACGAGGTCTGGAACGAGCAGAACTACGCGGTCGAGACGGGTGGGCAGGTCAATGTCGGCGCCTACATCCCGATCCTCAAGGCGGGGTACCAGACGCTCAAGGCCAGTGACCCGAACATCACCGTCGTCTTTGGCGGCATGACCCCGACCGGTGTCACCGGGCATCCGGAAGTCGCTCTCGATGACGCGCAGTACTTGCAGCAGATCTACGCCATCAACAATGGTGAGGTGAAGAAGTACTACGACGTGCTCGGCGCGCACCCCGGCTCCAACTGCAACCCGCCGGACAACTCGTACCCGGACAACCCGGCGACGAATGCCTGCGGCACCGATCCGGACGGCGGGCGTTCATTCACCAAGGACAACTCGTTCTACTTCAAGCGCATCGTGCAACTGCGCGGCGTGATGGAGCAGAACGGCGAAGCGGGCAAGAAGATGTGGCTGACCGAGTTCGGCTGGGACAGCAACCCGACCGTCGTTCCCGGTTACGAATACTCGCCGTACGTTTCCGAGGACCAGCAGGCGCAGTACCTGACACACGCCTTCGATCTCGGCAAGTCGTACTCGTGGATGGGCGTGATGTTCGTCTGGAACCTCAACTTCCAGGTGACGACGAGCGGCCCGAGCGACGAGAAGTATGGCTGGGGCGTCCTGCACAGCGACTGGTCACCGCGCCCGTCGTACACAGCGTTGAAGAACATGGCGAAATGACAAAGTACTGAGTACTGAGTACTGAGTGCTGAGTAATGGGGAGTGGGCTACGGCTCGCTCCCTTTTTCGCGCAACAAACTCAACGCCCGGCTCCCCTCTCCATCGCCGAACAAATCTCGCTATTCCTTACCCTCAGAGCGATGGCTCCGTACGAGAGGGTTCAGGGGTGAGGAAAGCGGCAGCCAGCCGGTGAATTCGGCACCCCCGCCGGGGCCGTTCGCGGCGGTGAGATCGCCGCCGTGCGCCCGCAGGATGCGACGGGCGATGGCGAGGCCGAGGCCCGCGCCGCCCGTTTCCCGGTTCCGCGACGTTTCGCCGCGATAGAGCGGCTCGAACAGATGCGGCAGGTCCCGCGCGGCGATCCCCGGCCCGGTGTCCGCGACCGTGAATGCGACCCGATCTGCGCCCGTTTCGCGGCGGATGGTGATCGTGCCCCCCGCCGGGGTGTGGCGCAGCGCATTGTCCAGCAGGTTCTCCATCGCGCGCTCGATCAGGTGCGCATCCCCCGCGATTGCGGGATCGGCCGCCGCGCCGTCGATCACGATCGCCACACTCCTGGCCCGCGCCCCCGGCTGCATGCCCTCGACGACTCGTGTGAGTAGAGGCCCGAGTTCCAGCCGCTCGCGACGTAGCGTTTGCTCCAGATACTCCGCCTTGGTGTAGGAGAAGAGGTCGTCCACCAGCCGGTCGAGTTGATCCGCTTTTTGGCGGCAGACGGCAACATACCGCGCCGCCTTTTCCGGCGAGGTCGCAAGTCCCTGCTCCAGCCCCACGAGCGAGCCGCGCAGGGTGAACAAGGGTGTGCGGAGGTCGTGGGCAATCGCGCCGACGAAGAAGCGCCGCTCGTCCTCCAACGCCGCTTGCCGCCCGATGGATTCGCGCAGCCCGTCGCCCATCGCCTCGAAGGCGGCGCGCACCGCCGCGATCTCCCTGACGCGCGAAGTCGGCAGCACGAAATCGAGATTGCCCCCGGCGATCCGCCGCGCCGCCCGCCCCATCGCTTCGAGTGGGCGCACCACGGAGCGGCGCATCTGCCAACTGATGTTGAAAATCGCGAACAGGAGCGCGAACCCCGCCGCCGCCCGCGCGAGGCCATTGTCGCGTTGCGGGCTGAACAACTCCACCGTGCCCACGGTCTGCCCATTTTCCACGACCGTTGTCTGCTGGCTCGTCTGCATCCCGGCCCACCATCCCGAATGGCGCGCGGACACGCCCTTTCCGGCGCGAAGAATGTCGCCGCCGGATGGGTCGCGGATCACGACGCCGACGTCGAGCACAGTGAGCGTGGCTTGGACGAAATCTTGCCATTGCGGGTCGCGCCAGCGGGCCGCATTCTCCGTGATCTCGCGCTGGGCGGTACGCACTGACGCGCCTTGTTGACCGGTCGGTTGCGGTTGCAGCACGCGGCGGTTGAACAGATCCGCGATTCCGTAGGCCAGCGAGGGTAGGACAAAAAAGGTCAGCATCCCCACGATCATGAACTGGCGGATGCCGAGCCGCTTCATCGCTGCTTCCCCTCGAAGCGGTATCCGACGCCCCAGATGTTGACGATCAGGGTCGGAGCGCTCGGATCCGCCTCGATCTTCTCGCGAATTCGGCCAATGTGGACGGTGACGGTGTGCCGGTCGCCGGCGCCGTTCCAGAAATGGTCGAGCAGTTGCTCGTAGGTGATGACCTGGCGCGGCCGCTCGGCGAGCAGGCAAAGGATGTCGAACTCGCGCGGGGTGAGTGAAATGGGTATGCCGTCCACGCGAACCTCGCGCGCCCGCACGTCGAGCGCCAGCCGTCCGTAATCCAGCACGGTGTCTCGAACCGGTTCCTTGCCGCCGACGCGGCGCAGCACCGCCTTGACCCGTGCCACCACTTCCGGCGGCGTAGCGGACTTGACGATGTAGTCGTCGCCGCCGAGGCCGAGGCCGCGAAGTTTGTCCAGATCTTCGCCCCGCGCGCTCAGGAACAAGATCGGCACGTCGCTCGTCCTACGCACGCGGCGGCAGAGCTCGAAACCGCTCTCGCCCGGCATCATGATGTCGAGCAGCACGCAGTCTATTGTCGTCCGGTCCAGCGACGCCTGGGCCTCCCGCGCGCTCGTCGCGCCCTCGACCTGGAAGCCTTCGGCTTCGAGGAAGTCGCGCATCAAATCCACGATGGCCGCGTCGTCGTCCACGACCAGCACCGTCCTGCCGTTTCCCATCGTTCCCTCCGCTCGCAATCTCGCGCGTTCGCCGCGTGTCGGTGATGGCGCATCGCGATCATTGTGCCATCTCCCGACGCGCTTGGGCGGGCCTCGCCACGGGCATGACCGCACTGTGGGCAATCCGTGACTGTTTCGTGACTTTTCGCCGCAGTCGTTCGTGATTTTCGTGGCCCATCATGGGGGTGTGCTTCCGGGAACGGTCGGGAACGCGGCAGAGCGGAAAGGGAAGGGAGCCGGGATGCGGAATGTGTTGTCCCAAATGTATCGGGGGTTGGCATGGATAATCATCGCGGCGGTCGGCGCGCAGTTCTTTTTCGCGGGGCTTGGGCTGTTCACCACGACGGGCTTCGGCGCGCACCGGCTGACCGGCTCCCTGATCGTACCGGCGTCGCTGATTCTGCTCATCCTCGCGCTCGTCGGCAGGCTGGGCGGCGCGCTCATCGGACTGTCAGCGCTGCTGCTCGGCCTGACTATCGTCCAGTCGTTGCTCACCAAGGGGCCACCATTTATTGCTGCGCTCCACCCGGTCAACGCGGTGGCGATCCTTTTCGTCGCCCTCAATCTCGCCCGCTACGGGTCGCGGCGCGGCGCGCAATCACCCGCCGCGATGTCCGGGCGTGCGGCTTGAGCGGTTGGGACGATGCCGAATTGCGAGCGGAAAGACGTCAATATTCACCTGGTCCTGGCCGTGTGGCTTGGGCCAAATGACACACAAAAGGAGTGACCGATGCGCACGGACGACGGCAATTACACCGATACCGCGAGCAGGCATGCCGTGGGTGGCCGAGACCGGCGGCTGCGGGCCTCCGATGCCGACCGGGAGGCGACCGCGACGCTGCTGCGGCGACACTATACCGAGGGGCGGCTGGACGCACAGGAGTACGACGAGCGAATTGATCGCTGCTACGCGGCCAAGACGCTCGGTGAACTGGACGAACTTTTCGGCGATCTGCCGCGCGCCGAACCACGCGGGCCGGAAATGGGCCGTACGGATCGCGGCTTCCGGCCATCGTGGCGGCTGGCGGCAATCGTGCCGGTCATTGCCGCGCTGATTGTGTTGTCCATCCTGACGGGCGCGCATGTCGTCTGGTTCGCGTGGCCGCTCTTTTTCCTCTTCTTCGGCCCGTTCGGTCGCTGGCGCCGTCCCGGATTCGGTTCCGATCATCGGCGATGGCGTGATGATGGCACGACCGCTGCCTGATCGGAACCTATCGTGAAACCACGGTGGTGGCAGGCTTTCCAGCCCGCCACCACCGTGAAATACGGCCCAGTGTGTAGCACGTAAGGAGGAGATGGAAAAGATGACGAACCGCCCTTTCCGCTTCGGCGTCGTGGCGGCGCAGGCGCGCGCGGGTGAGGAGTGGGCCGAGAAGGCCCGCCGCATCGAGGCGCTCGGCTACGCGACGCTTGTCACCCCGGACAACATCCAGTACACGCTCGCCCCGCTGCCCGCGCTCGCCGTCGCCGCCACTGCCACGCAGACGCTCCGCGTCGGC
>JBBRLR010000136.1:0-12217 GCA_038231255.1 Thermomicrobiales bacterium
ATTGGTGGCGTAGGCTTCAGCCTGCGTCCCTGACCTGGGAACGCAGGCTGAAGCCTACGCCACCGACACAGGGCGCGTTACCGCGCTTCGACGCGGGCGAGGAAATCACCGACCACCTGCTGGAACCGCTCGGGTTCCTCGACATGGCACATGTGCGCGCTCTCCTCGAAATAGACCGACTCGGAACCGGGAATGCCGCGATGGACGGTTTCGTGGATCGCTGGCGTCGCTTCGTCGTGGCGACCGGAAAGGATGAGCGTCGGGACGCGGATTTCGCCGAGACGGTCGGTGATGTCCCACGTCTTCAAGGTGCCGGTGACGTGGAACTCACTCGGCCCGTTCATCGTGTAATAGACCTCCGGGTTCTCGCTCAGTTTCTCGAAGGAGCGATCCACGTATTCCGGCCATTCGGCCAAACGGCAGACGTGGCGCTGGTAGAAGACCATCATCGCGTCTTCGTAGGCGGGGTCGTCGGTCGTGCCGTCCGCCTCGTGCTTCAGGAGCGTCCGCTGGACTTTCGGCGGCAACGATTCGCGCAGTTTGTTCGCCTCCGCGACCCATTGGGGCATGCTGGCGGGCGAACTCTCGATAATCAGGCTGGCCAACCCCGCCGGTTGCGTGAGCGCGTACTCCATGCCGAGCATCCCACCCCACGACTGGCCGAGGAGATGGACGCGATCCAACCCCAGCGCGTGGCGGACAGCGTCCACCTCCTCGACATACAGGCCAACCGTCCAGAGCGACGGGTTGGAGGGCACGGCGGAGTTGCCGCAGCCGAGTTGGTCGTAGAAGATAACGCGCCGCCCCGTCGCGGCGAGCGCCTCCATGGATTCGAGATAGTCGTGGCACGCGCCCGGCCCGCCGTGCAGCGTCAGGATCGGCAATTTGCCGGGCTCCTCGCCCGCGCCGACGATCCGATACCACGTCTCATAGCCGTGAAAGGGGATGCGCCCCTCGGTGGATGGGAACTGCGCTGTTTGCATGGTGTCTGCTCCTCCCGCATCATCCGTCGTCGCGCGCCTCGCTGCCCCCTCATATTAACACGAAGAAGGAGCGGCATTTCTGCCGCTCCTCCGTCTATGCTGTCGTGCGGTCTCTCGCTCAATGCGCCATGCTGACGTGGCAGGAGGCCATGCCGCGCTTTTCCAGATACTGCTGGTGGTAGTCCTCGGCCATGTAGAAGGTTTCGGCGGGGTTGATCGCCGTCACGATCGGGCGGCGGAAGCGGCCGGACTGTTGCAGGCGCTCCTTGGATGCCTTCGCTGCTGCTTCCTGCTCGGCGTTGTTGAAGAAGATTTCGGAGCGATACTGGTCGCCAATGTCCGGGCCTTGCCGGTTCATCTGCGTCGGATCGTGATTCTCCCAGAAAACAGTGAGCAGGTCGTCGTACGAGACCTTCGCCGGGTCGTACGTCACCTCGACGGCCTCGGCGTGACCGGTCGTGTGGGAGCAGACCTGCCGGTAGGTCGGGTTCTCCGTCTTGCCGCCGATATAACCGACAGCGGTGGAAACAACGCCCGGAAGCTCCCGGAACGTCGCCTCAACACCCCAGAAGCAGCCAGCCGCGAAGGTGGCCTTTTCACGCTTTTCCATCGAACATCTCTCCTTTGTTGAGCATGGACTATACATCGTGCGCTCTTCGCGCCAGTCCATCATCGCGCGGGGCGATTGCGAATTCCTTACCATCAAGTATCGCACCGATTAAGGATTTTGTGGGGAGGGGTAAGGAGGCAGGTTCCCCTTACAACTTCATTTCCGCCCCCACGACCGGCGTGGGGATGCACCACTCCTCGCCGCGCGCGGTCGTGATGTATTCAGGCCAGCGGAGGTCCACGGGCGCGAGGAAATCGGCGGAAAGGAGCGGGGCGACCCAGTTGCTCCCGCCGATACCGCCGCCCGTGCGCGCGACGAATTCGGCTTGGGCGCGGGCGAGTTCGTCCGGCTGGGTGAGAAGGTCGAGCAGCGTGCCGGCAATCGCCTTGCCGCCGACGAACATGCCGGGATCAATCGCCTCCGGCACGCCGCCGAGCGCGTTGTAGGTCCACGCGGGGTAGCCGTAGTTGCTATCTTCCGGCGAGCGCAGCGTCGGGCGCGACGTAAACAACCGGACGGTCGGCGCGTGCCAGCAATACTCCACGTAATCATCGGACGTGAAGTTCTTCTGCCACGACGGCAGGACGCCCCGCAGCGCGGTTTCGAGGTCGCGCGGGTCGGTCAGTCGCTCATTCTCCGGCGCGAAGGGGTTTTCCATCGGCGTGACACCGAGGTTTTCCTGGATCTGGCGGGCGAAGGCGCGGGCGCTTTCCGGGTAGACGGGCGGGCCGACGCGTGCCAAATTGCGGTAGGTCAAGTCCGCCATCGCGTTGTTCGCGAGGCCGACGCGCGTCTTCGTCACCCAGCGCATCGAGGCTTCGCAGCCCGTGACGGCAGCGGCATGCTTCGCGTTGTTCATCAGCACGTTAGCGATCTGCTCCTGGATGCCGAGCGTCGGCCCGCGCCACGAATACTGGATCTGGCTGAAGCGTGGCGGCAGGTTGTCCGAGGTCGCGTCCCCGGCGGCCAAAACGAACTCGTTGAGCGTCCATGTCCCGGTATGGGGGAACATCGCCTCTTTGGTGTACTTGGTGTTCGTGTACATCAGCATTAGCGCGTCAATCGCGCCGGGGGAGCGCGCTGTCGCGTGTGAGCCGCCCGGCTTCGGCAGCAGGTCGCGGTCAATCCATTCTTCCGGCGTCAGGCACTCAAAGGTGAAGACGGCGCTGAAGTAGGAGCCGCAGTGCGTCTCCCAGACGGTGGAGTTGTTGATGTTCGGGTGGTAGGCGATAAAGGCGTCGAAGCCGTCGTAGTATCCCTTCGCGGCGTGGACGGGCTTGGAGCCGCAGACTTTCTCCGCCGGCTCACCGAAGAACTTCAGCGTGCCCGCAAGCTTGTATTTCTCCATCGTCGCCTTCGCGGCGAGTACGCCGATCAGCGCCGTCGTGCCGAGTTGCGAGTGCGGGTCGGTGTGACCCGCCGCCCACGGGTGCAACCCTTCGCGCGGCGCGTGGTACGGCACGGCCTGCTGCGAATTGCCGGGCACCGCGTCGTACTCCGCGTACGCGCCGAGGACGGGCTTCCCCTCGCCCCACGTCGCGACGAACGCGGTCGGCATCCCGCCCGATCCTTCCTCAACCGCGAACCCTTCCGCCCGCAGCAACTCCACATATGCCTTCGCGGATTTGTATTCGCGCCACGCGGGTTCGGCGTAGCGCCAGATCTCCATGTCGAACTCCGAGAATCGTTGCCGGTTCTCCTCGATCCAATCCATCGCATGCTGCTTTTCCTGGTAGCGCATCGCCATTGCTGCCTTCTCCCTTCCGATTTCCTTCTGCGACCGGAGGGCATCGTACGCCCGCCCTTTGCGCGGGGTCAATTGGGGATGGAAAGAACCTAACCCCCGACCCCTTCCGTCCCTCGGCGTGGGAAGGGGCCGGGGGTTAGGTTCCCCTTCTCACCGTCTTCTCATTTTCGCCGTGCCTTCCTCTCAGGGCTGCGCCGTATCGTGAGGGCGTACCGGAAAAGTCCGGGAGACGATACGGACGAGAGCATTTCCCGCACGGATGCACGAGGAGAAGTAACGATGCAACAGCGCACGCAGGCGGCAATCCTTGGAGCGGCGCTAACCGTGCTGGTCATCGCGCTTTTTGTGATCGCGGCACGGTGGCAGGGCGTCCTACCAGGGATCGGGACAGTTTGAAAGGACAAAAATCATGACGAACCCACGCATGCTCGAACGGAACCGGTTGTGGAAGCGGAGACTGACCGCGCTCGGCGTCGGCGCCTTCGTCGGCCTGAGCACCCTGATCGGCAAGCAGGCCGAGCAGAACACGGCGGCGTCCGTCGGTGCATCAACGACCGAGCCGACCACGGCATCGGCGACCGGCACACTGACCGCCACCGACCCCCCGGCGTCCGCTGCGGCGACGACTGCACCGGCGGTATCGGTCGCCAGCGCCGCAGCGCCCGTCGCGACAATTGCGCCGACAGCATCGGTCGCCAGCGGTGTTCCGGTGGTCAGTACTGCCTCGCCCGTCGCGAAAAGTGCTCCGACCGCAGCCGCCGTCCCCACCATTGCGGCATCCGTGCAAACGACGACATCGGCCTCTTCATCTTCGTCCGCGCCGAAGGTGAACACGCGCACGAAAAGCTCGAAGTAGCAGCAGGAAGGAGCAATCACCATGGTCGCCATCGCCGTCGCGCCCGATGCGACACTGACCGGCAAGGCTACCGCGCTCTTCCGCGCGATGGGCTGCCAGATCGAATTGCAACTCGTGCATGATGCGACGCCGCAGGCCACCGACGCGGTCATGGACGCGCTGATGGACGCCGAACTATTCTTCACGACCTGCGAATCCGCGCTTTCCCGCTTCCTCGCGACAAGCGACTTGACGCTGCTCAATCGTTCCGCCGGATGCGGGCCGATTCCGGTCTCGCCGATCCTCGGCGAGGTGACGCAGCAGGCGCTCGCCGCCGCGCGGGCAACGGACGGCATGTTCGATCCGACGCTCGGCACGCTGCTCGCGCATCTCGGTTACGACCGGCCCTTCCCGCTCGTCGCCCCGTTCGCGGACGATGTCATACCCGCACTCGTACCGTCTCATCATCGCGGCGCGTGGCAGGAGATCGTGGTTGATCCCGTCGCGAGTACGGTCGCGTTGCCCGCAGGTGTGGCGCTCGATTTCGGTGGGATCGGCAAGGGCTGGACGGTTGACCGGGTGGTGAGCCACTTACGGTCAGTGCCCGGTGTGCGCGGCGGCCTCGTCAACGCGGGCGGCGACCTCCGCGTCTGGGGCACAGCGCCGGAGAACGAACCGCTCTGGGCGGTCGGCGTGGAGGACCCGCACGACTTCGACCGAGATTACGCCGTGCTTGCCGTTGGAGACCGGGCGGTGGCGACATCGAGCACCGCTTACCGCCGCTGGCGGCGCGGCGACCGCTGGGTCCATCACTTGCTCGATCCCCGCACCGGCCAGCCCGCCGCGACCGACCTCGCGGCCGTCACCGTCGTCGGCCCGTCAGCGGCCTGGGCGGAGGTCTACGCGAAGGTCGTGTTGCTTTCCGGCGTGGCGGCAGGGCGCGCATATCTCGACGCGCGGGATGGATACGAGGGACTATTGATCGCGACAGACGGCTCGCAGCGCCGCACCGACGGGATGGAGGGGTATCGGCGATGACCACGACACATCTTTTCTGGTATCTGGCGCGCTCAGCAGGGTTCCTCGCCTACCTGTTCGCGTGGGGATCGGTCGTCCTCGGCCTGCTGATGACGACGCGTGTCGTCCAGCGGATGGACAAGCCGACGCAGTATATCCTCCACCGCCTGCTCGGGCTGGGGAGCGTCGTCTTCCTCGGCATTCACCTGTATACGCTCTTTCTCGATCCGTGGGCGAAATTCTCGGTCGCGGACCTACTCGTCCCGTTCCACGCCGCGTACCGTCCGTTCTGGACCGGATGCGGCATCCTCGCGGCGTACCTGCTCGTGGCGATTGCGGTCACGTCCATCTTCCAGCAGCGACTGCCGAAAGCAATCTGGCGCGGCATCCATTTCCTTTCGTTTCTGACGTTCTTCGTCGGCCTCATGCATGGCATCGGCAGCGGCACGGACCGCAGCCAACAGTGGGCGCTGGCGCTGTATGCGATCACGGCGGCGCTCGTCATCGGACTCTGCGTCCATCGCATCCTTTGGGAGCCGAAGGCAACCGCGCGGCCCGCCAAACCCGCCACGGCGCGACGAATGGAAGCGGCGCAGCCCATCGCGGGCGGCAAACGCTGAAGCATGACCCGCGCGCATTCGATCCTACCTCGCGAGGTTTATTGTGCGGACAACCTATCCGCCTTTCTCACTATTTTCTCATCCCCGTCACCCTGTTCTCTCAGTCGCCCACCCTATCGTGAGGGTGTACCGGAAATGACCGGTACACAATCGGACGGGAGAAGACCCCGCCAAAGGAGTAGAAGACCATGAAGCGTTTTTTGAAACATGCCACCGCCGCCGCCGTGCTCGGCCTCGGTTTGGCCGGGGGCGTCGCCATTGCGCAGACCCCAACCACGACACCGGTGACTGGCGCCACAACCGCCACCGCGACCACGCAGCCGACCACGACAACCGCAACCACGCAGTCGCCGAACGCCAATTCCCCGCAGGCGCGCGGTGGCGGACCGAACGGCTTGGGACAGCCTGGCCAGTTTGGCCCGCGAGGTCAGGGGCCGGGTCATCCCGGTATAGGCCAGCCACAGACGCCGACCACCGCCTCGGTGACGACGGAGATCACTAACCTGACGCAGGCGATCACCAACGCCAAGGCGGATCGCGACTTCGCGAATGGCAAGATGGACCTGACAACTGTGAACAGCCTGATTGACCGGGCAAGCGCCTTGCAGACCCAGGCGCAGAGTGCCCTGACCGCCAACAACCTGACGCTGGCGAGCGGTGATGCCCGCGCGGCGCAGGGCGCGCTCCGCAGCACCGACGATCTGATCATCGCCAGCATTGGCACGACCGGGCTGCCGTCCGCTGCCAATCGCCCGGCGCGCCCCGCACCGACCACGACGCCGACCACTGACCAGCAGAAGGCGCGTGCGAGCAACGAACTGGCGCGGGCCTATCAGGGCATCGTCAACGAGACGAACACCGCTAAGGCGAACAGCACCGCCGCAGGCGACCTGTCCTTCTATGTGACGACCGCGCAGGGCCTCTACAAACAGGCGTATGACCTGTACAACGCCGGAAAATACGATCAGGCGAGCCAGACCGTCCGCGCCGCCGAGGGGGTCGCGCGGATCGCCGACGATCTCCTGCACGCCGCCGGTGTCACGCCAACTGGGCCGCAGGTCGTGCCCGTTCCGGCGCCAAACTTCTAAAAATCGCTCCGTATCTCCTTCCCGGTCACCGAGGGCTTCCCCGCCCTCGGTGATCGTTGCGCGCCGCCTCCGTCGCCTCTCATCGAGTTCTCATTTCCGGTCGGGCTTCCTCTCATTCGCGTCGCCTATCCTTGTTTATACAGGCATACAACGCGCGCAATCTCCGGCGCGATGGCCGACAGGAGTACGACGATGACGCGGAATCCCACACAACTCGTTCAGGAATACGTGACGCGCGACCCCGCGACCTTGCGCGAAGCGCAGCGGCGGTTGACGCTGGAGGTCGGGCCAACGCGCTTTCTCGACCGGCTCGTCTGCGTCGTGCGACGACCGGATGCACGCGGGTATCGGGCAATCCGCAATGAGCGCGTCGTGTACACGAGCGCCCACCTCGGCGCGCTCCGTCGGGCGCTGGTACAGTGGGCGGCGCAGCACGCCCCCGCCGAGGTCGGCGGATTCCGCGCGCTGCTCGCATGGGCGCTCGCGCGGGTGGATTGGCCGGAAGTCGTGCGCGGCGTGACAATAACGGCGGACGCGCGCGCGGATACGAGCGTCCGAACGCCTCATGGCGCCGGGTTCAGGCGGCGCATGGCGGCGCTCGAATTCGATCCGATAGCGCGGTAGAATCGCCGAAAAGCGAGGGTGAAATGACGACACAGGAATCGAGTGACGCGGCCCTGACCGTCCTGCTCGTCGAGGACGAGGAGACGATTGTCGAGTTTCTGACGATGGGGCTGACCTACGAGGGCTTCACCGTCCACGCCGTGCGCGATGGGCGCGAGGCGATGCCGACCTTCGAGCGCGTCCACCCGCACCTCGTCCTCCTCGATCTCATGCTCCCCGGCGTGGACGGGATCACCCTCTGCCACACGCTCCGCGCCCGCAGCGATGTGCCGATTATCATGTTGACGGCACGCGGCGAGGTCGAGGATCGCATCGCCGGGCTGGACAGCGGCGCGGACGACTACCTGCCCAAGCCCTTCCGATTCGCCGAGTTGATGGCCCGCATCCGCGCCGTGCTGCGGCGGCACCAGATCGTCGCGGGCAGCGCCCTCGCTGTCGGCGAGCTGCGACTGGACCGGAACACGCGCGAGGTGGCGGACGGCGGGCGACCCATCGAACTGACCCCGCGCGAATTCGACCTGCTCGAATGCTTCATGCTTCACCCGCGCCAGGTGCTGACGCGCGACGCGATCCTGAACCGGGTCTGGGGCTACGACCAGGCGGTGGACACGAACGTCGTGGATGTCTACGTTCGCTACCTGCGCGCGAAACTGAACGATGAGCGGCACGAGCGCATCCAGGCGGTACGTGGCGTCGGCTACACGCTGCGGCCATGAAACAGATCGCGCGCCACCGGCACCTCTCGCTGCGCGCCAAGGTCAGCGCGCTGACGGCCTCCGTGCTCGTCGGCATCATGGCGCTCTTCGGGGTGGTGCTCTACGTCGGGATCGGCCGGGTGCTGATTGATAACACCGCGCAGGGCCTGCGCACATCCGCTGGGGTGGCGATTGACGCGCAACTCAACGGCTTCAGGAGGCCGAGGGATGATCGTACCCTGCCGATCCCCGGATTTCCACCGGGAGCGCCGTCCGGCCAGAATGGCCCGCCGCCCGAACTGGACGCGACGCGGACGCTTTACGATCTCGCCCGGACGCTGACGACGCGCGACACCGCCGCCCTGACGACTAATGCGACAGGTGCGACCGCTGGCAATGGACCCACCCTCGCCGGGGTCACGACCGTCAGCGCCCCCGCCCTCGACTCCAGCGTGTACGCATCGGTCGCGGCGGCGAACCGGGAGCGCCATTTCCGCTACCAGACCACGGACGGGCCGGTGCTGATCGAACTCGTCCCGCTCGTCCGGCAGACGGCGACCGCGCCACAAACCGTTGGCGTCCTCGAACTGAGCACGTCTCTCGGGAGCGTTGATGCATTCCTCGGTCGGCTGCGGTTGCTGCTGTTGATCGGGACGCTGCTGGCCGTGCTGGCGACGGTCTTGCTGACGATCCCGCTCGTCGCCGGCCTGCTGCGCCCGCTCCGCCGGATGGCGGGGACGAGCCGGGCGATCGCGGCAGGCGACCTCGGCCTGCGCGTCCCCGTCCCGCACGGCGGCGACGAACTGACCGATCTCGCCCAAGCCTTCAACGAGATGGTCGGCAAGCTGGAAGCAGCGTTCGCCACCCAGCGCCGCTTCGTCGCCGACGCCTCGCACGAGCTGCGCTCCCCGCTCGCCGCGCTCGGCGGCGGCGTCGAGATGCTGCTGATGGGCGCGGATCGGGCCGACCCGGCGGCCCGCGCCCGGCTCCTGCGGCTGATGGAGTCGGAGGTGGCCCGGATGGGTCGCCTCGTGGACGATCTGCTGACGCTCACCCGCTTCGACGCCAACCCGCTCGGCGCATTGCAGCGCGCGCCGGTGGACATTACCGCGCTGGCTGCGGAGGTCGTCGAGGTGACGCGCCTGCTCGCACCGGATCGGACGATCCTGCTCGATACCCCGGCGGACAGCGCAATCACCGTCGAGGGGGACGCGGACCGGCTGCGGCAGGCACTGCTCAATCTCTGCGCGAACGCCCGCGCTTACACGCACCCGGACGGGACGATCACGGTTGGCGTACGGTCGGAGGGGAAGAACGCGGTGCTGATGGTTGCGGACACTGGCGACGGCATCCCGCCCGAAGACCTACCGCGTGTCTGGGACCGCTTCTACCGCGCGGACCCGGCGCGTGCGCGACACACGGGGCAAGGTGGCCTCGGCCTCGGCCTCGCCATCGTCCGCGCGATCGTCGCGGCGCACGGCGGCGCGACGGCGATTCGCAGCATGCCCGGCGAAGGAACGACGGTCACTCTGACGCTCCCTGGTGCGACTGCCCACGGCAAGGATCTGCCGCTCGCTTCTCCTGCCTCGGCGGCGATACACGGCTGATCCGCACGACACCACTGCTGCCGACCGGCTTCTTTCCGTCATCTTTGGTTTATACTGCACCGATGATTACGTATGAGGATTTCACGAAGGTAGATGTCCGGGTCGGCAGGATCGTGCAGGTCGAGGATTTCCCCGAGGCGCGCAAGCCGGCCTACAAGCTGACAATTGACTTCGGCGCGGAGATCGGCGTCAAGCGGTCGAGTGCGCAGATCACGGCGCTCTACACAAAGGATGATCTACTCGGCACGCTCGTGCTCGCCGTCGTCAACTTCCCGGTCAAGCAGATTGGCCCGTTCCTGTCGGAATGCCTCACGCTCGGCGTTCCCAATGACGCGGGGGAGGTCGTACTCGTCCGGCCCGACCACGCGGCAACGGTTGGCGGCAGGCTCTTTTGACCGGGGCGCGCGACCGGGCAGATGCAGGTCGGTCACGGATCGTAGTCGCGGTGGCGCTGCTGTACATCCTGCTCTGGAGTTCGGCGTTCATCGCCACCAAAGTCGGTGTGACGCACAGCCCGCCGCTGACGCTGCTTTGCGTCCGCTTCCTTTGCGCCGCCGCGATCCTCGCCGTGCTCGCGCGGGCGCGCGGCCTGCCCGCGCCGCAAGGGCGATCCGCATGGGGGCGGCTGGCGCTCTTCGGCCTGCTCAACTGCGCCCTCTATCTCGGTCTCGGCTACGAGTCGCTGCGCCACCTTTCGGCGGGCATGGGGTCCATCCTCGCCGCCACGAACCCGCTCATCCTCGCCCTTGTCGCGCCTCGCCTGCTCGGCGAGCGGCTGACACCGCCGCGCGTGCTCGGTTTGATCCTCGGCTTCGGCGGTGTGGTTTTTGTGATGGGCGCACGGCTCGGCGCGGGCGGCAAGGCGGATACGGCGATGGGGATGGCGCTCCAGTTGGCGGGAGTCGTCTGCCTCGTCGGCGCGACGGTCGTCTACAAGCGTCGCCCACCCGTAGAACACCCGCTCGTCATCAACGCGGTGCAACTCGGCGCGGCGGGCCTCGCGCTCGTCCTGCCCGCGCTGCTGGCGGAGGACCCGCTGCATACGCGGGTGGACGCGCCGCTGGCGTGGTCATTCCTCTACCTCGTCTTCATCATCAGCATCGGCGCGTCGCTCTTATGGTTCTGGCTGCTGGCGCGGGGCGAGGCGAGCGTGGCGAGCGCGTACTACTTCCTGACACCGATCTTCGGCCTCGGCCTCGCCGCGCTGCTCCTCGGCGAACCGTTCGGCCCGCGCGACCTGATCGGCCTCGTCGCCGTCGCCATCGGCATCGCCCTGATTGGTCGCCCAGCCACGCCCACACGCGTGACCACCGACGAGATCGTGCCGATGGGCGTCGGATCCGACTCATCTGCCCATTGACAGGCCGCGATTCCTATACGAAAATGCGTATATGCTATCCGATGAAGCATGGACACTCGAATTCTATGCCGAGGCCGATGGCACGAGTCCTGTGGAGAGTTTCCTCGATCACATTGATCTCAAGACACGGACACGGTTCCGCTGGTCAATGGAACAATTGCGTATCCGCAATGTTCAGGCGAGAGAACCGCTCGTCCGGCATCTCGACGGTGATTTGTGGGAACTCCGCGAAGAAAGCAACACCAACATCTACCGCATTATCTATTTCTTCTTCACCGGCCGGCGGATTATTTTCGTCCATGGATTCCAGAAGAAGACGCAGAAAACACCGAGCCGTGAACTCGAACGCGCGAGACGGCGGCATCACGCATTCCTTGTCGAGCAAGGAAAGGGGAAATGAGCATGGATGATACGCCAATGTCCGAAGGCCAACGGCGCTACGAGGACTATTGGACAAAGCAGATGACCGATCCGGAATTCCGTGCGGTCTACGAGGAGGAGGCGGCGAAAAAAGAACTCTGGCTGCAACTCGTCGAGGCGCGTCAGGCGGCCGGGCTGACACAGGCGGAACTCGCCGAACGGCTCGGCGTCTCGCAGGCCCAGGTCGCACGCATCGAGAAGCGCGGGTATGACGCCTACACACTCACGACGCTCCGCCGCTATGTGCAGGCGCTCGGCCAGGATTTTTCGCTGGAAGTCCGCGTGCGCCACGCGCGACCGGCGACTCGCAAGCGCACCGCACGCGCTGCGGCGACCCATTAAACCCTGGCGCATTCAGCCGCGATACCGCTCCTCATGGACGATCTCGGCGAGCGGCTTACGCGCCTGAGCGGGCTTCGGGCGGGCGCGCTGCGCCTCCTCGTCCGGGTAGCCGATGGAGATTTCGGTGCGCACAAGGCGATTTTCGGGGATGCCGAGCGCCTGCTTCGCTGCCGCCATCGTTTCCGGGCGGAACCAGCCGATGCATGAGCCGAGGCCATGCGCTTCCGCCGCGAGCATGATCCGCTCGCTCAGTCGCCCTTCGTCGTAGG
>JBBRLR010000137.1:0-12069 GCA_038231255.1 Thermomicrobiales bacterium
ACGTGCGCGCCCGTTCGTTGCGCGGCGACTTCCCCCGCCCACTTGCTGCGCGCATAGACTGAGCGTGGGTTCGGCGTGTCGAATTCGTCGTACGGTTCGTCACGTTGCCCGTCGAAGACGTAGTTTGTGCTGATCGCGACGAGTGGGCAGCCGATTGCCGCCGCCGCCGCCGCAACGTAGCCCGTGCCGAGCGCATTGACGGCATACGCGCGTTCCTGCTGCACCTCGCACCCATCCGTGTCCGTGTAGGCCGCCGCGTGGATGATGCAGTCGGGCGCGAGCGGGACAAGCGTGTCGCGGACCGCGCCCGCGTCCGCGACATCGAGCGCCGCCGACGCGAACGCGACCACCTCGAGATCGCCCGACTCCGCCGCTACCCGTTGCAGCGCCCGCCCTACCTGCCCATTCGCCCCCGTCACCGCAATCCGCATAACCCCTCCCGGTTCCAAGTGTTTCGATTCTCACATATGGAGCAGTTTGCCGATGAGGCGCTGGAGGGGGTTACGATGCCGGATGCGCCGAGCATCCGCCTCAAGTGCGCGGCCCCATTCCGCCTGCCGCGTGAATGCCGCTGTCTGCTCGTCGTATGCCGCGCGTAGCCGCGCGAACTCCTCGCGATAGGCGGTCGCGTCGGCGATCACGCGCTCCAGTTCGCGGCGCATGTCCGCGCCGGTGGCATAACTCCGCTTCAGGCGCACGGGCATCTCGGTCGCCATGGCGGATTGATGCGCCAGGGGATCAGCCGTCAGCCACTCCGCCCAGCGCGACTGGAAGCGGTCGTAATTGGCGACATCCGACCGATACCGGCCATCGGAGGCCGATTCGAAGTGGTAGATGACGCTCCCGGCCTCGTACCAGACTGTGCCGCCCTCTGCGCGCATTCGGCAGCAGAAATCCAAGTCCTCGAAGCCATTGATATATCCCTCATCGAAGCCGCCCGACGCGAGGAACCGCTCGCGCTCGACCATCAAACAGGCACCGGTCACGGCGGGCACCGCGCGGGATTGGCTCGCCGCCCCCTCCGCCGGTTCGCCATAGGCGAGGTGGACGGGTTCATCACGGGCGTTGAAGCCGAGGCCTGCGTGCTGGATGGTGTCGTCCGGGAAAAGCAGCCGCGCGCCGACGACAGCGGGCGCCAGCGGCCCTGCCATCGCACCAGCGAGGGCAGTGAGCCAGCCGGGTTGCGGGACGGTGTCGTTGTTGAGAAAAATGAGATAGGCGCCCCGCGCGGCGGTAGCCCCCTGGTTGCACGCATGTGCGAAGCCCATGTTCCGCGCGTTGGTGACGACGCGAAATGGCGCGCCGAGCGTCGTGAGGTATGCTGCCGTCCCGTCCGTGCTGCCATTTTCCACGAAAATCACTTCCGTCTCGTCCCAATGATCCGCGACCGCAATCAGGGCACGCGCGCAGATCGTTGTGAAAAGGACACGGTTGAAGAGCGGGATAATGATGCTGAACCGGGGCACGGGCGACACCGTCATGCAGATACTTCTTCCCTCGTGGCCGCAACGTCGGCGCGAACCCGTGTGTAGTATCGTCTGACCCGGTTCGTGTCAAGTGCATCGTCACCGCGATTTCTCTGCGGGGTGCGTGACGGAGCGGCACGAAACGTGTAGTGTGTACGTCGGAAGACACGGCGATGCGGACGCCCGAGGCGGCGCTCCGCCACAACATGAACTGGGATACTGCCATGACTGCGTCCATTCCGCGCATCCTGATCGTTACCGCCGAACCGGTCGGCCCGCTGATGGGCGAGACGGCAATTCGGGCGTGGGAACTCGCCACTGTGCTGGCGCGGGAGTTCCGCACGACGCTCGCTGCGCCCGCGCCCGTCCCGGCGGACGGCCCTGGGTTCTTTATCGCTGCCATTCCGCCCGCGAGCGAAGGCTACGCAGCACTGACCGAACTGATCCGCGCGCACGATGTGATCGTCGCCCAGACGCTCCCGCTCCCCGCCCTGCCCGCTGAGGAGATGGCGACGAAGTACCTCGTGGTGGACCTTTGCCGCCCATGGATCGTCGAGCACCTGGAGGCCCATCATGTGCGCGAGTCGGTGAGCGAGCAAAGCTGGCTGGCGCGTGATCTGATCGCCATCAATGGGCTGCTCGCGGCGGGCGATTTCTTCATCTGCCCCGCCGAAACGCAACGCGCCTTCTGGCTCGGCGCGCTCGCCCACACGGGGCGGCTGACCGAAACAGTGTACGGCCGTACGCCGGACGGCCGCGCGCTGATTGATGTCGTTCCTTATGGCATTCCCGCCCTGCCGCCGCCGAAGCGGGCGAAGGCGCTGAAGGGCGTCGTGCCGGGTATCGGCCCGAACGACTTTGTCGCGCTCTGGGGTGGCGGGCTGTGGTACGGTCTCGATCCGCTCACACTCGTCCACGCCACAGCCCGGTTGCGCGACGTGGATTACCCGATCCGCGCCGTTATGCTCGATACGCCGCCACCCGCCACACTCGACAGCACGCCTGCCCCCCCATCACTCCTCGACGCGGTTCGTCGGCGCAGCGACGAACTGGAACTGACGGGCACGCACGTCTTCTTCCCGGACGGCCCTGTTGCGTACGCCGAGCGGGCGGACTACCTGCTGGAAGCGGACGCGGGCATCAGCCTCCAGCAGCCGTCGCTCGAAGCGCGCTTCGCCTTCCGCACGCCGGTCCTCGACGCGCTCTGGGCGGGGATCGTGCCCGTCGTCAGTGACGGCGATGCGATGGCCGACCTCCTGCGCTCCTACGATGCGGGGCACATCGTGCCGCCGGGGGACGACGCCGCGCTCGCCGTGACGTTGGCGAATCTGATTGACAACCCCTACGAACGACGGTTGCTCGCCGCGCGCGGGCACGCGCTGGGGCAATCATTCGCGTGGGAGACGGTCGCGCAGCCGCTCGTTGCGTTCTGCCGCGCGCCGATCAAGGGGGCGCGCGTGCCGGGATTCATCGCTGCCGACTTGCAGGAGCGCGTCAATGAACTGGAGCGCACGCTCTTCCAGACGAGCACCTACGCCGAGCGGCTGGAACGCCAACTCGCCGAGCGGGGCGGCCCGAACCTCGCCGGTACACCGACAGATCGCGGTGGCGGTTCCCGCTTTCGTTTCCGCCGGACGATGAATGACTTCCTGCACGGTCGCAACGACCCCAGCGACGAAACACCGCCGGAGTGAGAGATTCGGAGTTCGAGGTTCGAGGTTCGGAGTTCGGAGAGATCATTCTTTCATCGAACCTCGAACCTCGAACTCCGAACCCAAATTGACAGGAAGGGCGCGACGTTCTATACTCCGTCCTCGCGTGATGCGACGTGGCGCGTTCGTCTAGCGGCCTAGGACGCCACCCTCTCAAGGTGGAGATCACGGGTTCGAATCCCGTACGCGCTACCAGTTTTCTCGCTTCCCAATGAGATAAAAAGCGAGCCGCCCGAAGGCGGCTTTCATGTTTTTACTCGTTTGGACGCGATTTGGACGCGCTCGCTCTCAATCTGTTCCTGTGTATGCGATTGCCGCCGGAGTAACAAGGTCGTCATCTCGCACGTCGGTGATCAGGTGCGCGTAGATCTTCATGGTAATACTGGGATTCGCGTGACCGAGTCGCCGCGACACGCGCACGATGTCCCATCCTTCTCGCAGGAGATGCGAGGCGTGCGAGTGGCGCAAGTCGTGAATATCGAAGCGGGGGAGCAGTTCGGCTTCATCCGCATTCGCTGCCGCGTTCGCTCTTACCTGAATAGCGTGAAGATTCCGTAACACATTTGTGGGCGCGAGAGGTCTACCGTTGCTTGTGCAGAATACGAGGTCGTTGTCTTCCCAGTCCGTCGCCGCGAGCCGCGCGTGTAATTGTCGTTTGCGGTGGTCGTGGAGTGCCTTTACGCTCTCAGGGAACAGGCTAATCGTCCGCATCGCTGCCGCCGTCTTTGGGGTCTGGATGTGCGGCAACCCTCTCAGCGACTCTACGCACTGCCGAACCGTGAGTTTACCGCGCTCCAAATCGAGATCGCGCCACCGAATCCCCAAAGCCTCCCCCCGTCGCAGTCCTGTCTGCAACAGCAGGAGCCACACCGGGTTATGGGCGTCGTGTCGTGCGAACGAGAGGAAGCGCTGAATCTGCGACGCAGTGAGGACGGTCGGCGGTGCGGAATGCATCGTGGGCGTCTCAACATGCTGCATCGGGTTTACCGCGACGATGTATCGCTTGACGGCGTAATCGAATATCTGCCGAAGCCGCTGATGCGTGCGGTACACGGCGTGGTCGCTCAGCCCTTCGTCCCGGAGTAGCGCGTACAGCGCGTCAATCGTGACGGGTCGCACTTTCTGTACGGGCGTCGCGCCGATGTGCTCCGCGACATGCCGCTTCAAGGTGAATTCGTAATGCTCGCATGTGCGCGGCTTGATGCGGGGACGTTGCACCACGAGCCACTGCGTCACCAGTTCGCTGACCGTCATCTTCGTGCTGTCTACCGCCGTGCCGCGCTCGATCTCCGTCACCCATTCGCGCAGCCGCTTCTCCGCATCCTTCTTCGTCCGGTACGTTTCCGCGCGGTAGCGCCGCTTGCCCGTGACCGAATCGGGTGACAGTTCCACACGAACGCGATATGAGGTTCCCTGCGGGCCGGTGCGCTTGTCGATCGTGCCATTCACCGCTGTGTCTCCTCTCGCCATACCGACCGCCGCCGCGACGACGGACCATTCCGATGTGGTGCTCGCCTGCTCCCAGGTCGCCCTGCATCCTTCTATTATAGATTCATACATTGTAAATATCAAGTATTGCGCCCCGCCGCTCCGGCCGCTACGCTGTCGGACATGGATGACTTGCTGACCATCCCCCAACTCGCGGTTCGCCTCGGCGTCAGCCCGGTGACGCTGCGCATGCAGATCCGCCGGGGGGTTCTGCACGCGGAGAAGCACGGACGCGACTGGTTCGTGGCCGGGGCGGAGGCGGAGCGATACGCCCGCGAGCACCGGGGCAAGCACGGCTTCGCTAGTGCCACCCACCCTTACCATGGCAGGCAGGGGCACTTCGGGCCGAATGACGGCGACTCGCCCACGACCGGATGCGGGGAGGGCTGAGCGCCCGGCCCGCCCTGCGGCGCCTCGCACGGTGCGCTGAGCGCAAGGCATCTCCGGGGAGCGAGACTGCACTCGGCTCACTTCTTATGCCCTACGCCTTCCGCTGAGGTGGGAAAGTCGACGTGGGACCCCGACGCCACCGCTCATGCCTTGCTGGCGCGGCCGCATTGCACGATGCTCCTCTCCAGGGGGACACGGGTGGACACAGGCGAATGCATTTCCCCTCTCTGGCGGAGAAGGCCCTGGTCTCGGTTTGGTACACCCCCTCGATAAGAGAGGGGGTGTACCTGTACCGAATTGACCCCCCTCCTGTGTCTACATCTACGTTGGTGGACCGACGCAACTCCTATCTGGAAAGGGGTAAGCGAGTGGGACATACGCGCATGCGACGAGCCCGGCGAATGCGATCAACGGCGGGTCGTCGTGTGGCCGAGTCTCGCGGCCCTCACCCGAGCATCGCCATACACCCATTTCAGCTTTCTTTATCGCGACGATGCCTCGCTGCCGGAGGCGTATTCGGCTAGCCGGGGGACCCGACGCATCGTTGGCAATCGCCCGCAGGCACTCCGTGCGACGAGCAAGGCCGATGGCACCTTGACCGGTCGATGCACAAAGGTGCTCATGCCCCGAGGGTGAGCACCTTCGCCATACGATGGGCATCTTCGACGATGAAGTCCGCGAATACGGCCACGATGGCGTGCCATCTCATCTACCCCCCGCCGATCCTCGAAGGCGTGCGCGGCGGCGGTGGACACCGTGTCGTGGTTCTTGTCAGCAGCGGTGTCGTCTCTTGATAGTGTGTAGTAGGGGGTCTCCTTTCGGAATCGACCCGTTTCGCGTCGAACACCCGCCGCCGGCGTCCGCCGGGTGTCGCGCAGCGCATCGTCCCAGGTGGCGGCGTCGCCCTCGCCCGCCAGGATCCCGTCCGGGCCGCGCGTCGTTCAAGGCGATGGCAGGGGGGCGATCCGCAGATAATCGAAGGTGGCGGTAAAACCCGCCCCGCCCATCGCGACGAGCCCGAGCCGGGCGTCGCTCCCCAATGTCGCGGTCCAGGTGCTCCCCTGCAGCCAAGCGGCACCGTCGCGGCTCGAGTAGGCGGTGTAGGCCTCCTCGTTCGCCCGGGTGCGTTTGACGATCCGCAGATAGGTCAAGGTGGCGACCGGCCCAACGACCGCGTTGCCCGCGCGCGGCGTCCGGGGCGGCACCGGGCCGACCGCCTTGGTGAAGACGACCTGCCGCGTCTCGTTGATGGAGAGATGCACGAGCTTGATGTAGTTGTCGTCGTCGCCGTAGACCACCAAGCCGGCCTGCACGAAGTTCTGGCAGCACCCCTCGGGGGGCAGATCGAGCCCCACGCGCGTCTCTAGGACGTAATCCCCGGCGGGTGCGGGCAGCGTGAGGACGCTCGCCGTGTGATCGGCCAGGTCGCCCGCCTGCGTCGCAAAGCGCAGCGTCCCGTCCACCAGTTCGACGGTATCGGTTGTCGGCGGTCGGATCCACTCCCATGCCGGGCCGGAGTCGGCCGGATTCGCATCTCCCGGTCCGGTGATCAGCGTGGCGAAATCCACCGCGCTTACGCGATCCAGCGGCCCGGGCGCATCGGGTGGCCGTGCGACGATGAGCGGTGCGGCCACCGTGCCCGGGCGTGCCTTCGGCACGGGTTGCGGCGGATCGGAGGGGCCGAGTCCGCCATGCACGACGGGCCAGCCGTCGACCCAATCGAGCCGGTCGAGGAGCGCCGGACGCTTGGTTGCGATGCTGCCCGCGAAGTAGGGGTCCGACCGGTCGATCGCGTGGTAGAGGACCCAGTCCTGCCCGCTTTCATCGGTGAAGACCGCGTTGCCGCCCGGGCCGACCCAGCGGTTGCCGTTGGCGCCCAGGACCGGTGTACCGCCCACTTGACCGCCGAGGAGCGGCACACCCTCGCGGTCCGTGTACGGGCCGAGAATATTCGCGGATCGCCCGACGAACACCCCGTACCCCGAGAGTGGGCCGTTGCAGCACTCGCCCGCGGAGGCGAAGAGGTAGAAGGAGACTCCGTGCTTGACGACCGAGACCGCTTCGTACCGGCTCGCGCTCGCGATCGGCACGTCGCCGGCCGGATCGGCATGCAGCCCGTCGTCCGAGAGTCGGCGCGCCGAGATGCCGCCGACGAAGCTGCCGTAGAAGATGTAGCGCCGCCCCGCGTCGTCGGCGACGACCGCCGAGTCGAAGACCCAGCGGCGCGCACCGCCGTCCGGGGTGGGCTGCGACTCGATCACAGGGCCGCCGCTGTCCGTCCACGGCCCCGTCGGGGTTGGGGCGGTGGCGACGCCGATGACGCTCTCCCGACCGGAGCGCAGCGGCCCGACGACGGTGTAGTAGAGATAGTAGCGGCCATTGAAGTACTGGATGTCCGGCGCCCAGAGGCCGGAGAAGCCCGCGAACCAGGGCGGCGGTGCGCCCAGGGCGTCGCCGACATAGGTCCAGTGCGTCAGGTCGCGCGAGCGGAGGATGGGGAGATAATGGTCATTGAGCCGGCCGCTCGCGGCGCGGTCCGTGCCGTTCAGCGGGTTGTCGGTGCAATAAATGTACCAGAAGGGATCGCCGGGTTGCTGCCCGCGGATGATGGCGGGGTCGGCGCAACTCTCGAAGGGTCCGCTGGCGGTGGGATGGATATGCAGGGGATTCGTATACAGCCCTGGGGTTGCATCCATGCTGGCGGTGATGCCGGGCCGCACGCCCGGCGCCCACACGATCGTGGGGAGGAGCACCGCCAAGAGGAGTGGCACGGTGAGCACCGCCCATCGCCGTCCCGCGCGCCGTGTACCCCATCGCAAACGACCGATCATCCACGCGCTCCATCCCGGCGGTGCTGCGATGCATCGGCCGATTGACCCACGTCCCGATTATACGGGCACCCGACACATACTTCCACGAGCGGCGCGCCGGGCATCACGGATTCGGCGCGTACAACCAGACGACGCCCTGTTCCACGAGATGGTAGCGCTGCCGGATCGCGCGGATCTGCCCCGGTGTCAGGTCCCCCGGCGGGTGCTCCGGGTCCATCCTCGCCAGGTCGCCGCGCAGCGCGATCAGCCGATACCGCCCCGCCGCCACATCCGCGACGACCGCCGAATCGTCCCACCGCCCGAGCCGCACCTCCGCCGCCAGCGTGAACGGGTCCGTCACCTCCACTGCATGTCCGGTGAGCGCGAGCAGGCCGAGGCCGACGTTGTCGCCGTAGACCGGCCCCGCGGTGTCGGCGATGCGGGACAGGGCGCGCGCGAACCCTTGGCGTTCCGTCGCGGTGGGCAGGCGATATTCCCACGCCAGCCAGCTTCCCCGCCCGTCCCGCTCGCCGATAGCGATGCCCGTCAGCAGTAGGATCGCCGTCAGACCAACAAGGCCGAGATGGGTCGCCCGTCGCGGCGCTGCCCCCGCGGGATCGGCCTGCGCGGCGGATGGGTCCTGCCGAACGGCCGATGCCACCACTACCGCGATCCCCCGCCCCGCGACCAACGTCGATGCCGCGAGCAGGTCGATGAAGTGGTTATGATTCCCGCCGTCCGTCCCGGCGGAGAGCGTTTTGAGTGCGGCGAGCGCCAGCCAGCAGGCGCCGAACGTCAGGCGTCGCTGGCGGATGCAGAGGGCCACGGCGGCGACCAGCGCGATTGCCGGGAGCGGACCGTACCGCTGCGCGAAGGGTCGTGCCAGGAAGAGGTAGGCGTCCCACGCCCACGAGGCCTGATAGAGATACGTCTTCTGGAAAAACCCGCCCGCCGTCACGAGGGTGAGGAGGCCGAGCGACATGCCGACCATCGCCGCGTAGAGCGCAGCGAGCGTCATCGCCAGCTTCGGGCGGGGGAGCAGGAGGCAGAGGACGCAGGCGAGCGGGACGACGACGTAGGTCTGTTTTGTCAGCCAGCCGAGGGTGAAGCAGCCCGCAGCGAGCGCCAGATTCCCCAGCACCCGCCCGCGCGGCCACGTCGCACCGCGCCACCCCTCCCGCCCCGGCGTATCCCACCAGCGGCAGAGGAGCGCGGCACCGGCGAGATCGAAGGCGAGCGCCGTCATGTCCGGCCGGACCATCACCGCCCAGTGGGCGACGAGGTGCCAGGTGAGCAAGGTCAGCGCCGCCCAGATGCCAATGAGTTGGGCAATACGTCCCCGCACGGACCGACCGATGGCCCAGGCGATCCACGCCGCGACTGCGAGCGTCGCCAGCAGTTGCACGGCCCGGCCCGCGACGAAGGTCGGGCCCGTGACCCGCACCGCTGCGGCGTTGATCGTCGTGTAGAGGGGCGTGTACGGCCCTGCGTAGAAGTGGCGGGCGGGCGAGGGTTGATTGGCGTAGGGGTTCGCGCCGCGGGCGATCATCGACGCCTCGGAGAGGATGACACCCTCCGCGTCGTCGATCTGGAAGGGGTAGCGCAGGATCGTCGCATCGTACTGCGCGACCCCGACCGCCTTGCCGAGCAGCAGCACGAGCGCGAGCGCCAGGATCGCGATGGCGAGCATCTCCCGCCACCGACTCCTGGCGGCATCGCGCCGCGCCGCTAGGAGCCGCTGCCGCGCCGATGTAGCCGCGCCGCGTGCGGGCGAGAGCGCTTCCGGGAGCGGGAGCGCGCCCGCGCCGAACGCGGATGCATAGAGAACCTCGCCATCATCCCCCATCTCGCCTCTCCCCAGCGTGATCGATGTTCCTCCATCGTGGCAACGACGATCATACCAGAAAATACAGTGAAAAGCATTGATGGCGGTGTATACTCCAAAGAACGTTGCCGAGGAAGGAGGCTGCCATCATGGGGATTCCGCGCATCTACACCGTCCATGAGATCGCGCACATCCTGCAGATGCACGAGGAGACCGTGCGCACCCTGCTGCGTGCGGACCGGCTGCACGGGATCAAACTCGGGCCGCACCCGACGCTGCCGGGGCGCTTCGAATGGCGGATCACCGAGGATGCGCTGCGCGCCTTCCTCGGACTAGCAGACGGAGCCCCTGCTTCGGCGTCGCTGGATGCCGTGGCATCAGAGGAGGCTGGCGCGTGATCGCGAGGGACAACATCCGCAGAGTGCTCGGCGGCGTCTCGCTCGAACGCGGGCTGGAAAGTACGCGGTCGCTGCGTAAGTGGGTCGTGCTCGGAGTGGCGATCGGCGTCGTCGCGGGGTTGGGCGCGGTGGTCTTTTATTCCGCGCTCGAATGGGCGACGAAGCTGCTGATCGGCGGGATCGCGGGCTACCACCCGCCCAAGGCGGCGGGCGAGGGCACGACGATGGTCGAGGCGATCCGCCACCGCTGGCTGATCCCCGTCGTCACGACGCTCGGCGCACTCATCGGCAACCTGATCGTCTTCCGCTTCGCGCCCGAGGCGGAGGGGCACGGCACGGACGCCGCCATCGACTCCTTCCACTTCAAAGGCGGCCAAGTGCGCCCGCGCATCCCCCCGATCAAACTGATCGCCTCGGCGATCACGATCGGTTCGGGCGGCAGCGGCGGGCGCGAGGGGCCGGCGGCGCAGATCTCCGCCGGATTCGGCTCGCTGCTCGCGACGTGGCTGCGTCTCGAGACGCGCGACCGCAGGATCGCCGTCGCGACGGGCATGGGCGCGGGCATCGGCGCTATCTTCCGCGCCCCGCTCGGCGGGGCGGTGATGGCAGCGGAGATCCTCTACATCCACGACCTCGAGATCGAGGCGCTGATCCCGTCGCTGATCGCCTCGATCACCGGCTACAGCATCTTCGGCGCCTTCTTCGGCTGGTCGCCCGTCTTCGGCAATCAGACCGGGTTCACCTTCAACCATCCGATCCAGCTGCTCTACTACGCGGCCCTCGGCATCGGCTGCGGCCTGATCGGGCTGCTCTATGCCCGGATGTTCCACGGCACCCGGCATCAGTTCCATCGCCTGCCGCTGCCGGACTGGTTCAAGCCGGCAATCGGTGGTCTCGCCGTCGGGCTGATGGGCATGGCGATCCCCGAGGCGCTGCATACCGGCTATGGCTGGGTGCAACTGAGCATGGACAGTCGGATTTTCGCGCTGCCCCTCTGGGTCGTCATCACTCCTCCAACAATCTGTCAAATCACCGCTTTCGGGGGGCGATCGTCGCGGTGTGCTCTCTACCCGGAACACGACCTTCACCGCGTCATGATCCACCTCGACCCGCTTGACTAACGTCCGTATCAGTTCGCGACGCGTCGCCCAGTCCGCCGCCGCGAGACCGTCGCACATCTGCGCGGCAAACTCCTCCAACCGGCCGACGATCAGCCGCATCTCGTGCTCCAGGGCGGCCGCGTCTGCCATCTGTCGCGCCTGCTCCTCCAAGTGCGCGATCCGCTGTCGCAGACGCGTGATCCGCGGCTCGAACTCGCCTTTCTCGATCAGCCCGTCCGCGTAACTATCGATCAGCCGCGCCACGCCCTGCTGCAGTTTCCGCACCTGCGCTTCAGTCGTCGCACGCTCGTGCATCGGTGCCGGTCGTGCCTCCAACCGGCGGCGATACTCGTCCGCGAGTTGCTGCGGTTGCTCAAGCAACCCGCGCACCTGCTCCCACACGGCGGCGTCGAGCAGATCGGTCCGCACTTGGGTATTCGCGCACACCCGCTCCCCGCCGAAGCGATAGGCATCGGTGCCGACACAGCGATAGTACGCATACGCGCGGGGGTGTCCCTTCGCCGCACTCACACTGACCGCCTTACCATAGTAGGCGTAGCCGCACTGTGCACAGGTCACCAGCCCTTGCAAGAGGTAGCGCGCGCCACGCTCCCCTTGGCGGGCGCGCCGCCGATTTTCTTGCAGTTGCTCCTGCACGGCGGCGAACAACGCCGCACTGATCAGGGCGGGCACGGGGATCGTGATCCATTCCTCCGGCGGCACATCCTGCGTTGAGACAGCGCGGCGGGGCTGCAAGCTCCGACCCCGCTGGGCACGTAACCGTGGTTGGAGGGGGGCGGCGCGTGTTTTACCGAAGGCAGCCGTGCCGATGTACGCAGGATTTTTGAGCAGTCCCCAGACCGTTGTCCGATCCCAGACC
>JBBRLR010000138.1:0-11998 GCA_038231255.1 Thermomicrobiales bacterium
GAGGCATCGCCGCTACCGCCGCCGCCCCGATCACGCCCTTCAACAGCGAGCGCCGCGACAGTTCCGCGTGCACGATGCGCAAAATGCGTTCTTCCACGTTCTCCATGCTCCTTCCTCTTCGCAGAGGTCTATCCTTTCGATGACGGGCAGTTGTCTGCCCGCCGTGAGACCCTAACCTGAGTACGAAACGCTTTCGGGATCGGATCAATCGCAGCCGTCGCGATGATCCCCGCACCCGATCCCACTCCTTTCCAGGATGAACCAATGATCCAAGATGAAATCCCGGCAATCAGGCGCAAGAAACGTGCCAGTGTTGTGGTTTATCAGCGTAGGCAGGGGAAATGCGCGCCCGATGATATCGTCAATGGCAACCATGTGGCATCTATCGGTATAATGGGCCTCTGGGGATGCCTGGCCCAATGCAGCAATCCCGGCTAATGATCCGCGCGGGCGCGTTTTCCGTACGGTTAGGATAGAGCATGGCGGCGGACGACAACACGGACCAGAACACCGATGCCGCGATTCTTCGCCAGATTGCGGACCGCGATCCACGCGGTGTCGAACTGCTCTATGACCGGTATAGTGGGGTTGCCTTTGCGCTTGCCTATCGTTTGCTTGGCGAACGGGGCAGCGCGGAAGACGTCATTCAGGAAGCGTTTCTCAATGTGTGGCGGCAAGGCGCGACCTATGACATGCGCCGGGGGACAGTCCGTACCTGGCTGCTGACGATTGTGCATCACCGCGCGATTGACCAGATGCGTAGCGCACGGTCGAAGGTGGGCGCGGACACGGTGATAGATGCCGCGATGCCGCTGCCGGCGAAAGAGGATACGTGGACGGAAGTGGTACAGGGTTTGGAACACGAGCGAGTACGGCAGGCGATGGCGACATTGCCGCCTGAGCAACGGCAGGTGGTGGACCTCGCGTATTACGGCGGGTTCACGCATACGGAGATCGCGCAGCGGATCGGTATCCCGCTGGGGACAGTCAAAGGGCGTATGCGTTTGGCGCTCGACAAGTTGCGCGATCTGTTGTATGTGCCGGACGTGGTAGACGAGGGAATGGAGCGCGCACGGTGATGGCCTCGACAAACAACTACCCACCAGGGATACCGGAGGCGGATGCGTCGCACCCATCGAGCTTGCTGGCGGCGTATGCTCTGCATGCCCTTTCTCCGGAAGAGGAAACGGTGGTCGAGGAATATCTTGCCACGCACCCGGATGCGTCGGATGATGTGATGATGTTACAAGAGGCGGCGGCGATGATCCCCTACAGCGTTCCTTCTCAAACGCCCAGCCCCCAGCTCCGCCTGCGACTGATGGCCGATGTGTATCAGGAAGCGCTGGCCGACGCTGGGGAGCGCCCGCGCACTCCACGACCCATTTCCCTCGACGCCGCGCGTGCGCGACGGCAGCGGGGCATCATCTGGCCCTTTGCGGCGGTAATCCTGCTCGTACTTACACTCGGGTTCGGTGGCTGGGCGGCGGCGCTCAATCACGACCTGGGCGGTAAAGAGCGGGTAATCGCCACGCAAAGTAGTGCAATCGCCGCTGTCGGCATGACGAAGCCGATCACGGGCACATCGCCGAATGCCTCCGCGCGGGGCGAACTGCTCCGGCTCGCGAACGATCAGGCCGCCGTCCTGACGATCAACGGGTTGCCCTCACTCGCCAGCGGCAAGGTGTACGAGGTCTGGTTCATCGCCAGCAATACCCCAGTCGGCGCCGGCCTCTTCTCCCCGAACTCGGACGGCTCATGGAGCGGCCTCGTGCGCGGTGATGTGACGAATGCGCAGGCAATCGCGATCAGCGTCGAACCGACCGGTGGCAGCACCGCCCCGACCGGCGACATCGTCGCAAAAGGATCACTCTGATCGGCGAAGAATGAACGAGTAGCAAAAGAGCGGGGGCGCCGATTCGCTGGCACCCCCGCTCTTTTGCTTGTTGCGCACTGCCGCGTTTATGCCGCGACCGGCTCCCGGACTTCGATTGGTTCCGGTTGGGTGGTGTGGAAGGTGAACGCGCCGTCTGCCACATCCACGGTGATCGCGCTGCCTTCGGCGATCTCGCCACGGATGACTGCTGAGGCGACCTCGTCGAGAATCGCGCTCTGGATTGCCCGCTTTAGGGGCCGGGCGCCGTAGACCGGGTCGTAGCCGATGCGGACGATCTCCGCTTCCGCCTCGGGCGTCAGCGTCAGGGTGTACCCCTTCGTGCGCAGCCGCTTCGTCAACTGATCGAGCAGGATATGCACGATGTCGCCGAGGTTGGCGTCGGTCAGCGATTGGAAGACGACGATCTCATCGAGCCGGTTGATGAACTCGGGCCGGAAGACGTTCTTCAGGGCGTCGAGGTATTCCCGGTGTTGCACCATCTGCACTTCCGCTTTCGTCGCCTGGAAGCCGATCCCGCCCCGCTTCTCGGTCACGCCTGTGCCGAGATTCGAGGTGAGAATGATCACCGTGTTTGTGAAGTCCACGGTGCGACCCTGCCCATCCGTCAGCCGTCCGTCGTCGAGCACCTGCAAAAGGGCATTGAAGACCTCCGGGTTCGCCTTCTCGATCTCATCGAACAGCAGGACGCTGTACGGTTGCCGCCGCACCTGCTCGGTCAACTGCCCACCCTCGTCGTAGCCGACGTAGCCGGGAGGCGCACCGAACAACCGCGCGACCGTGTGCCGCTCCTGATACTCCGACATGTCGAAGCGTAGCAGCGCCGATTCGTCATCGAACATGAACGCCGCCAGCGCGCGCGCCAGTTCGGTCTTGCCGACGCCCGTCGGGCCGAGGAAAAGGAAGGAGCCGAGCGGCCGCTTCGGATCGCTCATCCCCGCACGCGCCCGCCGGATCGCCTTGGAGACGGCGGTGATCGCCTGCTCCTGCCCGACGACCCGCTCGTGCAGCCGCCCTTCCATGTTGGCGAGCTTGATCGCTTCACCTTCGACGAGGTTGGTGACCGGGATGCCCGTCCAGACGGAGACGACCGCCGCGATCTCTTCGGGCGTCACTTCTTCTGTCAGGAGCGGCCGGATGCCGGTCGCCGCGACAGTCGGTTCGTCCGCCTCGGTGACGATTTGCTTCTCGAGTTCGGTGAGCGTGCCGTACTTCAGTTCCGCCGCGCGGCTGTAGTCCGCCGCCCGCTCCGCCTTCTCGATCTCGGTGCGCGTTTCTTCGACCTGTCGCTTCAGGCCGCGCCGCCGGTTGATGACGTCCTGCTCCTGCGTCCATTGCGTCCGCAGCGTGTCGCGCTTCTCGCCAATCTCGGCCAGTTCGCGCTCCAGTTCGCCGAGTCGCTCCTGCGAGCGGCGATCCTTCTCCTTCTTCAACGCCTCGCGTTCGATTTCCAGTTGCGTCCAGCGCCGCTCGACCTCATCCAGCGCCGCCGGGCGGGATTCGATCTCCATCCGCAACTTGGCGCCTGCCTCGTCCACGAGGTCAATCGCCTTGTCCGGCAGGAAGCGATCGGTGATGTAGCGGTCGGACAGCGTCGCCGCCGCGACGAGCGCCGCGTCGTGGATCCGCACGCCGTGATGCACCTCGTACCGCTCGCGCAACCCCCGCAAAATCGAAACCGTGTCGTCCACGCTCGGCTCGCCGATCTTCACCGGCTGGAAGCGCCGCTCCAATGCCGCGTCCTTCTCGATGTACTTGCGGTACTCATTGAGTGTTGTCGCGCCGATCGCGTGCAGTTCACCACGCGCCAATGCGGGCTTCAGCAGGTTGGCGGCGTCCATCGCACCATCGTTGCCGGCTCCGGCCCCGACGACGGTGTGCAGCTCGTCAATAAAGAGGATGATGTTCCCATCGGCCCCCTCGACTTCCTTGAGGACAGCCTTCAGCCGGTCCTCGAACTCGCCGCGATACTTCGCCCCCGCGATCAGTGCGCCCATGTCGAGCGCGATGATTTGCTTGTTCTTCAGCGTGCTCGGCACGTCGCCCTGCACGATGCGCTGCGCAAGCCCTTCGGCGACGGCCGTCTTGCCGACGCCCGGCTCGCCGATCAGCACCGGGTTATTCTTGGTGCGGCGCGAAAGCACCTGCATCACGCGGCGGATCTCCTCGTCCCGCCCAATCACCGGGTCGAGCTTGCCATCCCGCGCGGCGGCGGTCAGGTCGCGCCCGTACTTTTCGAGCGCCTGATACTTGCCTTCGGGGTTTGGGCTGTCCACATGCTGGCCGCCGCGCACTTCCTTGAGCGCTTCGAGCACGCGCTCCCGCGCCAGGCCGAACTTCGTCACCAACTGCTCCGGCGCGCCGCCGAGGCGTGAGGTGAGCATGGCGAGGAAAAGGTGCTCGGTGCTGAGGTAACTGTCGCCCAGTTCGTTCGCTGCCTCGACCGCCTGCCGAAACACGATCTGCATCCGCTCCGATGGCGTGACCTGGGTCGTCTGCCCCATCGCACGTGGCACACGGCTGCCGAATTGCTCCGCCATCGCGCGCGGCTCGACCGGGTCAATGCCGAGCTTGGTCATGATGAGCGGTACGATGCCGCCCTCCTGCGCGAGCAGGGCAACGAGCAGATGCTCCGGCTCGAAGCGGCTATAGCCATTTTCGAGTACATATTGCTGGCTCGCGGCGAGCGCTTCGCCCGCCTTTTCGGTGAATCGTGGTTGCGCCATGATGAAGTATCCCTTCCTGGAGAGGATTAGCACTCTCGTCCTATGAGTGCTAACACCCTCACCTACCCTGATATTCCCCGTATCAAGGTGGGGGAATTGAATCACGAAGACACGAAGAGCACAAAGAAATAAGACGAAGGAGATTCGGAATCTGTTCTCTTACTCTTCTTCGTGCTCCTCGTGTCTTCGTGGTTCATCACCCTCCGACGAGGCCGCGCTCGATGGCGAGGGAGGTGGCGGCGACGCGGTTGGTGACGCCGAGTTTGCCGAGCAGGCTGCTGACGTGCTGATCCACGGTGCGGCGGCTGATCGAGAGGCGGTCGGCGATCTCCGCGTTGCTCGCGCCCTCGACGAGATGGCGCAACACGTCCGACTCGCGTGCCGTGATGCCGTACGCCTGCGCCGGGCTGACGGCATGGAGCCGTGTACGCAGTGCATCCAGCCGGGCGACCAGGGATGGTGAGCCGAGGGGCGCGATGATCGCATCAGCCTCGGCGAGCGTGCGCTCTGCCGACGCACGATCCGGTTTGTCGGTGCGGATGGCTTGCAGGGTTGCGTGGGCGAGCGCGGTCGCGGCGCGCTCATGGGCGGCGGGGATGCGCGCGACAATCTCCTCAGCCCGCCGCAGGTCGGTTTCCGCATCGTGCCACGCGCCGTGCTCCATCGCCAGTTCGCCGACCATGCGGTAGGCGGCGGCGAGGGCAAACAGGTCGTGATGCGCCTCCGCCTGGGCGCGGGCGGTCATCGCGCTCGTCAATGCGCGCGGCGTCTGCCCACGGGCGCGGTAGAAAGCGGCCCAGGCGAGGTGATGTTCCGCGACGGCGGGGACGAAGACGCTCCGTGCGAGCAGTACCGCGCTCTCGTCCAGCGCCTGCTTCGCCGCAACGAGTTGCCCATCCAGCAGCGACAACTGCGCGAGGAGGTTAAGGGCGCGGATATGGAGATGATGCGGCAGCGTCCAATCCGCGCCGGGTGGCGGCAGTTGCCGCTGGATCAGGCCAATTCCGTCTGCCGCGCGCCCCTCGGCGAGCGCGAACTGCGCCGCGCAGATCGTCCACGCGACGCGCGCGAGGATCGAGGTCGGTTCGGGGTCCGGCAGGGCGTGGAATTCCCGGCGTGCGCCTTCCCAGTCGCCGTGCAGGAATGCCCAGTAGGCGGCCAAATACCAGCCACCGGCGACGGAAGCGCCGACTTGCGCCCGCCCGCGTTCCGCCAGATCGCCGTGCTGCCGCACGAGGTCTGCGAGCAGTTCGGCGCGGTCGGCGAAGAAGGGGAGGCCGACGACGAAGAAGAGATAGGAAAGGAAGGCGCTGGCGACATACGGATTGTCGAGCGTACGCTGCCCGTCCATGCCACGCTGCATCAGCCGGAACGCATCGTCCGCGTGGCCGAGGGCGGCGTGGGCATAGCCGGTGAAGTGGAGCAGGTCGTGATACGCGTCGAGGGTGCCACGATCCGTGCCCGCTTCGGCAATGGCGAGTAACGCCTCGCCTTCCGCAATCGCCTCCTGATACCGGCCCTGATCGCGGAGCGCCGTGAGCAGGAGCGGGCCGACCGTCACCGTCGCGAGCGCTCCCGCAGCCGACTCCAGCGCGTGCATCGCGAGGCGGCATGCCTCCTCGGCTTTCTCATATTGGCCGAACCGCCAATAGGAACTCGCCAGCCGCCACCGGACCTGCCCCGCGCTGAACTGATCGCCACGGGCGAGGAAGCCGCGCAATGCCTCCTCCGCGTAGTGCTGGCGGCGCACGGGGTCCGCGAACGCGAGCGCGCCGGAGAGTTTCAGGAGGAGCCGGTCCCGCTCCTCCAACGGTTCAGCGCCCGCCAGAGCGAGCGCATCCTCATAATAGGCAATTGCGCTCGCGCGGGCAAAAATGCGCATCGCCGCATCCCCCGCGAGGACGAGGTAGCGTACCGCCCGCGCGCCATCGTGCGCCTGGCCGAAATGGTGGGCGAGACGGTCATAGGGGGCATCGTCGCCGGGGGCGATGTCCGCTTCGATTGTCTCACCGATGCGACGATGCCACTGCCGCCGCCGCGTGACGAGCACGGCGTGATACAGCACCTCGTGCATGATCGGATGCGTGAAGCGGTACTGCTCCCGCGTCGCGTCGTCCTCCGCGATCACACGCGCCCCCGCCGCCTGCTCCAACCCCGCCAGCGTCGCCTCTTCCGGTAAATCGAGTGTTCGTCGGAGCAATGGGAAGGTGAAGGTTTGACCAATGATCGCTGCCACTTCGAGGATGCGCCGGGTCGCGTCGTCGAGCCGGGCGATACGCGCCGCGACCAGTTCCTGCAAGGTTTCGGGCGGTGAGGGGAGCGTAGTCG
Source organism: Thermomicrobiales bacterium (assembly GCA_038231255.1). Classification (GTDB taxonomy): domain Bacteria; phylum Chloroflexota; class Chloroflexia; order Thermomicrobiales; family JALYUS01; genus JALYUS01. The sequence goes on from JBBRLR010000138.1 coordinate 6,946, forward strand.
CGATGACCGTCCAGCCCTCGTCCGTCCGCCGCACGGCGCGGGCGGAGACGAGCGCACGGCACATCTCCCGCACAAAGAGCGGGTTTCCGGCAGTCGTCTCGAAGACGGAGCGGGCGAGCGCATCCATCCGCCGCCCCGCGCCGAAGTGCGCCGTCACCATCTCGGCAACATTCGCGGGGAGCAGGTGCGGGACAAGAAGGCGCGTCGTCGGTGCCTCGCGCATCAGGCGCGGCAAGAGCGGCGCGAGCGGGTGCGCGTCCGTCAGTTCGTCGTTGCGGTACGTGCCGATGATCAGGATGCGCTGCCCGGCGAGATGGTGCGCGAGATGACGCAGGAGATCGAGTGAAGCGGGATCGGCCCACTGGAGATCGTCGAGGATGAGGATGAGCAGTTTCGTCCGCGCAATTGCCGCGACTGCGGTTTGCACCCGCGCGAAGAGCGCTTCCTGCGTTTGTGGCTCATCGTGTTGGCCGTGGAATGGCGCGGGCGGGACGCCGACGCTTTCGGGCCAGCGCTGGAAACAATCGCGCCATAGCCCGTACGGCGGCGTCTCCATCAGGTCGTAGCTTCGCCCGACCAGGGTGCGCGCGCCACCGAGTGCGAAGGAGCTGGCGAGGAGCGCGAGGGTCGTCTTGCCAATGCCCGCCTCGCCCCCGAGCAGGACGAGTTGCCCCTCACCCGCATCCGCCTTTCGCACGCGGTCGCGCAAAATCGCCCGCTCATCGTCGCGGTTGACGAGCGGCACGGCGGCATCGAGCGCACTGTGAGCAGTCGTTACCATCCAGGCGCTTCCCCCATACCCCGTGCGGGATGCGCGCAACCATTCGGCGGAATCCGACGTTGAATATGTGAAGGTCTATCGGATGCGTTCCCCTTACGTGTATGATAGCAGAAAGTTGGCCGGGCGAAGAGTTTGGTGACTTGAAAGGAGAACACAATGGCAAGCAACGAGGAAAAGGCGGCATTGCAGGCGCACATCGCGGCGCTGGAAACTCATATCCAGGCGACCGGGGGGGCGGCGGGGAAAACGCGCAACTACGTCGTCAAGACGCAAGTCTTCGATGAATGCATTGACGACCTGACCGGGCCGGGAGAACCGACGCCATCCGCGCCGGGTGGTGAATCCGTCCACGCTCGGCTCGACCGGATCGAGTCGCAGTTGCAGCGCATCATCGCGAAGCTGGAATCGTAGCGAAACCCGCGACGGAGCGTGCATCGTTTATCTCTGTCATCGGCGTCGGACCGCTGGCGGCGGAGATTGCTGTCGCGGTTCGTATTGCTGTGTCCTCGCGCCAGATTCTCACCCTTGATGTCGTTCCCGAGCCAGACGCACTGGCGGAGAGCGCGTTTATCATCGGTGTCGCCGCAGACGATACGACCGGGCCGCTCCACGCGATCAACCGCATCGCCTGTACGCGCGGCATTCCCTGGCTGCCGATCCGCGTGATCCCAGATAGCATCTGTTTCGGCCCCACCGTTCTTGCCGGTACAACGGCCTGCCTTCTCTGCACTGCGTTGCGGGAGGCGGCGAACGGTCCTAACCCCCCAACCCCCTTCCCGTCTAGGGAAGGGGGAGCAAGAGCAAGCCAAGATGCGCGAACTGAGTCACCCCCTCCCTCTGAGGGAGTGGGCCGGGGGGTAGGAATCCTCGCCGCCCTTGAAGCGCTCCAAACGCTCCTCGGCGCGCCATCGCGGGCGCGGGGGCGAGTTGGTCTGCTCGATGCCGTGTCCGGTGCATGGACATGGCACCCGGTGCTGCGCCATCCACGCTGCCCCGTCTGCGGCGCGCTGCCGTGGTCGACGCCCTCTCCCCCCTCCCGTGTCGGGAGGGGGGCCGGGGAGGTGGGTCTCTCCGCACCGTTCGTGGACGACGAGACGGGCATCGTGCGTGCGGTGGCGCCAGTGCCACCCCCGCCTGGTGAACCGACGCCGCCGCACATCGCAATGGCGTTCCTGGCGAATACGCAGTTCCGGGACGATTGGGATTCGCTCCCTCCCGGCGATCAAACGACAACCGGCAAGGGCCGGACGGCGGAGGAGGCGCGCGATGCCGCCATCGGGGAGGGATTGGAGCGGTACTGCGCGACATTGCCACCCTCTCCGGGGACGTTTCGGGTAGCCCCCTATGCCGCGCTCGATCAGCCCGCACGGGGGCCGACGATGTTCGGTCTGTACCATCCGACACAGTACGCGGATGGCGCGGTACCGTATGCCCCTGTCATCGCCGATACGCCGCTCCATTGGGTTATGGGGCATTCGTTGACGCACGATCTCCCGTTGCTCGTGCCGGCGTCGCTCGTGTATCTGCTGCCCCTGGATGGCTTCTGCCAGCAGACCTCCAACGGGCTGGCGGCGGGCCAAACGGTGACCGCCGCATCGCTCCGTGCGCTCTGCGAGGTGATCGAGCGCGATGCCTTCCTCGTCGCCTGGCTGACCAACCGCCCCGCACCGCTGCTCGATCTCGAAGCAGCCGGTGACGCCGTCGCGCGTATCGCCCGCTGGTACGCGGAGCGGGGCGTGACGCTGACCGCGCACGACCTGACAACCACGACCGGCGTACCCGCTATCCTCGCGCGGGCGCACGATGAGCACGGCAGGCCACCGATGGACTTGATCGGCCTCGGCTGCGACCCCGACCCACGCCGCGCCGTCGAGCGCGCGGTGCATGAGGTTGTGCAGGGGCGACATGCGCGCTGGGGCGAACTCGCGGCGCGGGGCGCGCCCGTCGCCATCCGCACCCATTCCGACCACGCCCTGTGGTATGCCCTGACCGACCGCAGTGATGCCTTCGCCTTCCTCGGCGCGCGGCCTGGCCCGCTGCCCGCAGGGATTGGCAACACCGACGATGACACCTCCCGTTTGCTTGCCGCCGTCGTCGCGATGCTCGCCACCAGCGGCCACGAGGCGATGATCGCCGAGATCACGACGCCGGATCTGCGTTCGTCCGGCGTGGCGGTCGTCCGTGCGCTCGTCACGGGCCTGCTGCCGATCCACTTCGGTGTCGGGCAGGAACGGCTGGGCAGTCCCCGCCTCGCACACCTCCCCATCGTCTCTCTCAATCGCACGCCGCATCCCCTCGCATAGTCCGCATTCGCCATTCATCCGCGCGTCACACGGGGCGACTACGCTGCCGAGTACGGAGTACGGACGGGTGCGAGACGAAAATTGCGGCCAAAGAATCCGTAACCTTACGGATGTACCGCCCCCGATCCGCCCGTAGAGTGGAGCCAGAGCAACGAACTGAGTGCGATGGTGGTGGGGTGCAACGAGTGAGGGGCGGAGAAACCGATGACAGCAGCAGTTTTGACTTCCGATGATGCACAACGGATCGCGCAGGCCCGGATGGGCGACGCGGCGGCCTTCGAGTCGCTGCTCCGGCAGTACGAGCGGCCACTGTATGGGTACATCTATCACCTGATGTCCGGGAACGCGGACGACGCGGCGGACCTCCTGCAGGAAACCTTCATCAAGGTCTATCGCGCCCTGCCGCGCATCCCGGACGATGTCAATTTTCCTGCGTGGCTCCACCGAGTAGCCCGCAACTGCTGCCTCGATGAGATGCGCCGTCATCGCCGCGTCCGCTGGACCGTCTGGGATGGCGCGCAGGACACCGCGATGATGGATCACATCGGCGGGACGGACCCGGAGCAGATGGCACTGGACCGGGAAGGCAACGGCGCCGTGCGAGCGGTCCTCGCGCGGATGTCCGGTCGGAACCGGGAGGCGCTCATCCTGCGCGAGTGCGAGGGGATGTCCTGCGAGGAGATCGGCGCGGTCTTCGGCATCTCGCGCAAGGCGGTCAAGTCCATGCTTTTTCGCGCGCGGGACGAGTTTCGCCGGATCACCGCGAGCCTTGGCCTCGACGGTCCGGCGATGCGAACGGGTGACCGCTGGGCGGCATGATGCACGGCATCGTAGCGTGATCCGACGCGCAGTGATCCAACCGCGCACCCCTTTCCGTATAACGGACTGAACCGATCCTTCACAGACTTCTCCTTCCCATTTCCCCAATCCCAGCCGGTACCATCCCCGCGGTACCGGCACTTTTTCGCCCACACCCAAGCCCCCTCCCATGTCGGGAGGGGGCTTCCGGTTCCCTTTCCCTGTGGAGAAGGGGGTTCAGGCGATTAGCTCAGAAAGAGCGTGAACGGATCTCCGGGCGCATTGACTTCGCCCGCGCCGAGGTAGATGTGATCCGTGTTGACGAGATGGCCGTCGCGGTACAGGCGGAAGGTGATGCGGGTCGCATCGTGGGCGGTGAAGGCAACGCCGTCAACGCCGTTGTAGGTGCGGAAGCGGAAGTCGAGCTTATCGCCCGCCGCGACTGCCGAGTCGTCGTTCTCCGCCTTCAGTAGATCAACGTCGCGGATGTCCACGCCGCGATTCTCGTTGCGCACCGTGATGACGCCCGTGTACTCGCTCGGGCCGGGGCCATTGCCGCGGTCGGTCGTGCGCAGGTGGATGCGGTCGCCGTCGTACCAGATGTAGTAGCCGAAGTCCGCGTCCTTATCCATCGCCGGTTGGCCGACTGCCGCGCTCACCGGCGCGGTCGCCGCCGTGCCCGCCGCGAAGACGGTCCCCGCGAGGAGCATCACCAATGCGAGCGCGCCGCTCGCGGCAAAGAGCATTCTCTTCATGGTTTGTGTCCCTTCTGATCTGTACCAATGTCCGTCGCGCCGTTATCCCGGGAACCCTGCGCTATTCCTAGCACGCGCGTCGCAGCGCGAAAGATTCGCTGAACTTGCAAGCGAAGTGCAAAACTATTTTAACCTCTCATGGAGAGGCTTGGAGTTCGGAGACTTGCGCGCGTACCGCCGTATTCCGCAGGATATGCGCCGGTCAGTTAGGGCTGGGTGATACCGAGTGCCCGGGGGGCACTCACCCGCGCCATACTTGTCAGCGCCGCGCAGCCGATCGTCGTCAGCGTCGCCCCGCTTGCCGTCAGCGTCAGCGTCGCTCCTCCCCCCGTCGGCACCGCCGTCACCACCACCGCCGTCGGCACGCTCGCGCTCGTGATCGGCGTCGGTGTCGGCGCGAAGACCGTCACGTTCCC